>MGVN01000074.1:1363-10630 GCA_001800515.1 Elusimicrobia bacterium RIFOXYB2_FULL_49_7
GGCGTTGGCAGTCGTCACGGAATTCACAACTCTTTCTATGGTCACTGTAGTTTTGCGACCTCTGTAGTTTTCTGTGACCTCTGTAGTTTCTGCAGCCGCTGTAGTTTCTACGGTCGCTGAGCCTGTCGAAGCGACCTCTTGCATTACACACTCAGTAGCACACAGGCGACAATCGCCAATCCCACTCCAATCCACTGGATGGGACTGACGGTTTCCCGGAACAAAACCGCGCCCACCAGAATCGTGCCGACCATGGCGCCTACATTCCAAAGCGTACCAAGACTGGTCAAATGGTTTTTGGAAAGAATCGCAGGCAGCCAAAGACAACTTCCAATGATATAAGCCGCCACTACGGCTGCGCCCCAGCGAAAGCCGGGATGATTGGCCCACATCTTGGACGCCGCCTCCCCGAGAGTGAAAAAGACCAAAGAAAGAAAAACAAAAGTCATCGCTTTCATAGATTGATATGAACAACGGTAGCAGGCGGGAAACCGTTGAAAAAGGTGGATGACGCGATACTATATGCCCCGATGTTCTTGCTGTACAATAAGTCACCGCGCTCCAAATCCCCGGGTAATTCCTCGGACATGGAAACCACATCGAGCGCATCACACGTCGGACCGAATACCGTGCAAATTTGGCGAGGTCCGCTCTTGAAGGCACCGAAATGGTAATGGCAGTGATCAAACAGAATGCCGGAAAAGGTATGATAAACACCATCGTCAATATAATAACACAGTTTCCCATCCATCACCGACTTTCCGATGATTTTTGAAACCGCTGTGGCGGCAGTGGCCACCATAAATCGACCCGGCTCGGCCAGAATCTGGATATCCTCAGGGAAAAGCCGGTCAAGTTCCGCATTGATTTTCTTGGCTAATTTTCGAAAAGGTTTAACCGAAGGATCATAAGGCGCCGGAAAACCGCCACCGATATCCAGCAGATTCATCTTGGTATAACCGCGGTCTTTAGCTTCCTTAAAAATATTGGCCGACAAGTTAATGGCCTGAACATAGTTGTCAAAATTGGTGGTCTGACTGCCCACATGAAAGCTTAACCCCTCCACCACCAACCCCGCTTTATCCGCTTCCAGAATCAGATCCACCGCGTCACCGGGTGCGGCCCCGAATTTCGAGGAAAGCTCGACCATGGCACCGGTATTGGCCACCTTCAGGCGAAGAACCAGTCCGGCTTGAGGGGCGTATTTCCGGACCTTTTCAATCTCCTCACGATTATCGAACGTCACCAAGGGCTTATATTGATTCAATTCGCGAAGCGTCTCATCCGCCTTGATGGGATGGGCGTAGATGATCTTGTCCCAAATCCAATTCTGCCGCTCCTTGGCCGGCAGGTCTCGGATATATTCATGGACGATCATAAATTCCGGCATGGACGCCACATCAAAACTGGCGCCTGCATCGAACAGCGTCTTTACAACGAGAGGATCGGAAAGCGCTTTTACCGCATAATACGCCTGAACACGCGGCAGATATTTCTTGAAGGTGCCGTAATTACGCCGGATGATATGATGGTCGATAACAAACAGAGGGGTCCCGTGTTTTTTGACAAGTTTTTTAAGCAGTTTATGTGCAGCCATCATTTTTCTCCTTCTACCCGTGTTAATTCGTTCGATAAAATATTGCTTTTACAAAAGTAGTCGGAACAGTTATTTTTTTCCAAACTTTATATGGAAAGGTAGTGATCCCATGGCAATCTTTGTCTGTAAATTCGGCGGCACGTCGCTGGCAACCCTCCCTCAAATCGACAAAGCAATCGACATTATGCTGGCGGACAAATCCCGCCGGTTTATGGTGGTCTCCGCGCCGGGTGCGCGTTTCAAAGGAGACGTCAAAGTAACCGATCTTCTCATCCGTGCCGCTGCGGAATACCGGCTAACCGGACGTTCCGAGTCAGCGGATCAGGTGGTGGAACGCTTTCGGGAGATTGTGCCTGAGGCAACGGAATTGTGCGAACGGCTGCATAAGGAACTTCTGGAACGGCTGGCGGAAAAAGAGGCGGATAACCATGAAGAGGCTGTTAAGGCTTTTGGCGAATATGGTTCCGCCTGCGTAGTCGAAGCGATTCTCAAGAAAAAAGGAATATCCGCCCAGATGGCAGAACCGCGCGAATTGGGATTGACCATTATCGGCAGCGGCCACAACGCCCGTCCCGATGCAAAATGCTATGCAAAAATAGGCAAAGTGTTGCGTTCCATGAAAGGATTTGACATCATCGTGGTACCCGGATTTTACGGATACGACAACGCCGGAAATATCCAGACATTGCCTCGGGGCGGCAGTGATACCAGCGGCGCCGTAGTGGCCCGTGCCGCAGGTGCCACCCATTATGAAAACTGGACCGATGAGAATGGCCTCCGACGGGCGGATCCCCGCATTGTTCCTCATGCGGCCACCATTCCGGAAATGACCTATGATGAAGCGCGTGAACTCGCCTACATGGGCTTTAAGTTACAGGATGCCTGCTTTGAGCCTATTAAAGGAAACAATATCGTTTTAAGCGTTCGGAATACGAACAATCCGGACCATCCGGGCACCCGCATCATGGATACCCGCACCGTGGCCCCGGAGGAACGCATTGTAGGCGTTGCCTGCGAACAAAACTTCGTCTCCATCGGCATGCGGAAACTCTATATCGACAAAGAGGTCGGATTCGGACGCAAGATGCTCGGTGTTTCCGAGAAATTGGGCCTTCCCTACGAGCATACCCTGGACGGGGTGGACAGCGCGGCCCTGCTGTTGGCCCGAAAATATCTGAAAGAAGAAGGAATGTTCGACAAAGTGGTGAAGGGTCTGAAAAAAGCGTGCCGACCGGAAGCCATGATGATTCGTGATATGGCCCTTTTGTCCGTGGCCGGATTTGGAATGCAAAATCATTTCGACGTACATGCCAGAACCTTTTCCGCTCTGGCAGAAGCAAAAGTGGCGGTACGAATGATTGATGAAGGGGCAGATGACTTGAGTTTCTTTGTGGGCGTGGACAATGAGCAAGCGGCGGCGGCCGTCAAAGCCGTGTATGATGCTTTTTATTCGGAACAATTTCAATCCTAATCCGTTCAAATACAATCTGGAAAAGGCTATTTAAGTCTCATCCGCGGCTTTACCTGCCTCCAAACGCTTATGGCCTCCCCGCATCCATTGGGAAGCCGGGAGACGGCCAGACGCGTTAATATGAATCATAGCAAGGTCTCGCGCATGCTTGGGACTTTCTGCCACCTAAACAGCGGAAAAAAAGTATATGGCCGGTCCGACTATCCATGTGCTGGCCGCACAGAGCTTGAGGGTTTCCGGCCTTCTGAAATAAGTAAAACCACCGTGGTACTGCCGTAATTATTTTTGGGAGGGGATCGAAAATGTCAGTTTCCAGATCACTTCCAATGCTGTGGATTCAGTCCGTACATCGCTCTCGCTATTCCCCGCAGATGACTCAACGGTGTGATAAGCCGGGTTTCCAGTTTCGTATACCAGATCGGTCCTTATGATGAAACCTTGGCAAAAACCATTATGAACTGGTTTGTGTTTGCGGATTCACCGACCTGGTTCTGGCTGCATGCCCTTAAACCGACCACAAATGCTGAAGCTGCCGGTTATTCACTCGGTTTCTGGCGGCCTGAAAGCGATACTGACTTTACCCATTTCAGTACTATTCCCAAAGGGCACTGGGACTACAACCCTCAGAACTTTAATGCGATAGCCGGATTTCTAAAATATATGCCGTGGAATTCAGTACGGTATGAGGTGAGTGAAGATACGGTTCGCGGCGACAATAGACCTTTCCATAGAGTTCTGGGTAGAAGAGTAATCAGTATTTTATATTATTCACTCCTCCAGGCAGATTATCATGAAGGAGAATAAACAAGATGAAATGGTATCAGGGAAACCTTCATTGTCATTCCACCAACAGTGACGGCAACGCCTCACCAAAAGAAGTGGCCGCCTATTATCAATCATTGGGGTATGATTTTCTGGGCATATCCGATCATAATGCATTAACCCAACAAGAAGAGTACGCTGTCTCAAATGACGGGAAATTGTTGATTATTCCCTGTAGTGAATACACGGCAGCGCATTATTGCCATGTGCAAGGGATTAATGTCAGCAGAAAAATAGAACCGGAAGGGACGGCCGTAGAAGAAGGGTCCAAGGTACAGCGCATCCAAGATGGCGTAGATAAAGCTATTGCCGCAGGGGGTCTTGCCGCGATCAACCATCCGCTCTGGCATTGGACGCTAACGGAAAAGGAAATGATGCAGATCAACAATTGCCATTTATTTGAATTGTGCAATGCGGCACCGGATTGTAATTCATTTCCCATTTCAGGCGCATCCTTTGCGGAACAGATTTGGGACAAACTTTTATCCGCAGGATATCGGTATTACGGATTAGCCGCTGATGATGGTCATTACTATACCCCGCCCTTCAGCACCCTTCAATCCTTGGGCGGCAGAGGGTGGATCATGGTGCAGGCGGAAGCCTTAACACGGGAAAATATCATTCAAAGTATAAAGAACGGAGATTTTTATGCTTCCACAGGCATCCTGCTCAGCGACTATGTTGTCAACCATCAAAGAATCGATATTGCTATCAAACCCTTTGCCGAAGAAAAAGTGTGTTTTACGTTTATCGGAAAAGAAGGCATGGTGCTGCAGGAAAACATCGGCCAGCAGGCAGACTATCAAATAAACGGCAACGAAGGGTATATCAGGATTCGCCTGCGTTCCACCACCGGAACCTGGGCCTGGACACAGCCTGTTTTTATCCCTTTGCCCAGCATTGCCGGCTAAGAATCGTCGTCTGCAAACGACTTTTGCTGAAAAGAAATATAATCAGCCTACCATACGGATTTGCAGATAATAGACCCCGGCGCCGGCCAAGTAGCCCAACAGAGCCAAGAAACTGATCCGTTTCAAATACCAGATAAAATCAATCTTTTCCATGCCCATGGCCGCCACTCCTGCAGCGGAACCGATGATGAGCATACTGCCCCCCGTACCGGCGCAATATGCGAGAAATTCCCAGAAAGCGCCGTCGGTCATAAAGTGATGCAAATAAGCCGCCTTAGCCGGATCCGCCATGGCGGCAATCATATCCGGCGTCACTGTCTGATACATGCCCATGGCACCGGCCACGAGCGGGACATTGTCGACAATCGATGAAAGAAAACCGATGGCCAGATTGATGCCGAAAATATTGCCGATATGTTTATCGAGCCAACCGGATAATAAAAAGAGATGACCTGCGGATTGAAGCGCCGCCACAGCGGAAAGGATACCCAGAAAAAAGAGAATGGTCGGCGTATCGACCCGCTTCAAAATATGCGATACCACCAGTTTTTTCTTATGTTCATGCGGTTTTTTTCGGTGAATGATTTCCGTGATGACCCACAGCGTCCCCAACCCGAAAAGCATGCCTACAAAGGGAGGCAGATGGGTCACTGTCTTGAATACCGGAACAAACAGCAAGGCGGCAAGACCGAGCGAAAAGACCAAACGGCGTTCAAAACGGTTGGTAATATCCCCTTCCGTCGGATGGATCGCCGGCCGCCCCACTTCGCCCTTCAACTTGAATGAAAGAAGGCAAAGCGGCACCACCAGGGTGACAAGACTGGGTAAAAAGACCATTTTGATGATATTCAAGGTAGTGATCTGTCCCCCAATCCAGAGCATGATGGTGGTAACATCCCCGATTGGCGACCAGGCGCCTCCCGCATTCGCCGCCAACACGACCATGCT
Organism: Elusimicrobia bacterium RIFOXYB2_FULL_49_7; assembly: GCA_001800515.1. Next base: position 7,113 of record MGVN01000074.1, read on the forward strand.
GGCAAAAAACCACCGGACCTTTTTATCGTCAATGAGCTTCCGAAGCAGGGCAATCATGACAATCGTCGTGGTCAGGTTGTCCAGAACAGCAGACAGGAAAAAGGCCAGCAGACCGGTAATCCAAAGCAGATTGACTTGACTCTGAGTTTGGATTCTATCGGTAATGACCTTGAACCCCTCGTGCTGATCCACAATCTCCACGATGGTCATGGCCCCCAAAAGGAAAAAGAGGATTTCCGCTATTTCCACAAGGTGTTCTTCAAGCTGTTCTACAATAAAATGGGTGGCCGATGCCCCGGCCGGCAGTTCGATCCACATGGGACTGAAGCCGAGATTTAAAATAGACCCGGCATTTAATGCGAAAAAGGCCCAAAGAATCGAGCCGGTCAGAAGGGCCGTGGCCGCCTTATCGATTTTAATAGGATGCTCCAGGGCAATGAATGTGTAGCCCAGAACAAATAGGATAATCATGGTTCCAAATTCGAACAACTTCCCGCCCCCTTTGCCAAAAAACCCTTTTTCTGTTTAAGATATCATATGAAATAATATATATTTCAAGCCTAATAATATAGCGAATACACAAAAAAAAACCAACTTAAATAAGGAGCGATTCATGGCAATCAAAGTCGGTATCAACGGTTTCGGCCGCATCGGCCGCCTGGTATTCCAGGCCCTCTGTGATCAAAATCTTCTGGGCAGCAAGATCGATGTCGTCGCAGTGGTCGATGTCTCCACGGACGCGGATTATTTCGCCTATCAGATTAAGTATGATTCCGTACACGGCAAGTTCAAACACACCGTGACCACGGAAAAAAGTGACCCTTCCAAAGAGGAAGCGGACACCCTTGTTGTCAACGGGCAGAAAATCCGCTGCATCCAGGCCACCAAGACCCCGGCCGAACTGCCCTGGAAGGCGCTCGGTGTCGACTTTGTCATTGAATCCACAGGCCTGTTTACGGATTCCGAAAAAGCCAAAGGTCATCTGGCTGCGGGTGCCAAAAAAGTCATCATCTCCGCACCGGGCAAAGGTGAGGTCAAAACCCTGGTGATGGGCGTCAATGACAAGGAATACGACGCTTCCAAGCACCATATCGTTTCCAACGCCTCCTGCACCACCAACTGCCTCGCCCCACTCGTCTATGTGCTGCTTAAGGAAGGCATCGGCATTGAAAGCGGTCTCATGACCACGATCCACGCCTATACCGCCACCCAGAAACCGGTGGACGGCCCGAGCAAAAAGGATTGGCGCGGCGGTCGTGCGGCAGCCATCAATATCATCCCATCCAGCACGGGTGCGGCCAAGGCGGTCGGCGAAGTACTCCCGGTCACCAAAGGCAAACTGACAGGCATGGCCTTCCGGGTGCCGACCGCGGACGTATCCGCCGTGGACCTTACCTTCCGCGCCGCCCGCGACACATCCATTGAAGAAATCGATGCCAAACTGAAGGAAGCCTCCAAGAGCTATCTCAAAGGCATTCTGGGCTATACGGACGAAGAGCTGGTTTCCACGGATTTCATCCACGACGCCCGCTCCTCCATCTATGATTCGTTGGCTACACTCCAGAATAACTTGAAGGGCGAAAAGCGCTTTTTCAAAGTGGTCAGCTGGTACGATAACGAATGGGGTTATTCCAACCGCGTGGTGGAGCTGCTTCTCCACATGGCGAAATAATCGACCCGAACCGGTTCAGCGAATCGGGCCCTTCCAGATAAACGGAAGGGCCCGATGATTTATCAGGAGAAATTAAAATGGCGAAATTATTCATTGAAGATCTCAAGGTGGAAGGTAAGCGTGTCATTGTCCGGGTGGATTTCAATGTCCCACTGAAGGACGGTGTGGTCGAAAACGACAAACGCCTGGTCGCTTCCTTGCCGACCATTGAGTATCTGCTCAAACACAATGCAAAAGTCATCCTGATGTCCCATCTTGGCCGCCCGGACGGAAAGGTTAAACCTGAATTCAGCCTGAAACCTGTGGCCGTCCGGCTCCACGAACTGCTGAACCGTCCTGTCATCTTCCTGAACGATTGCGTAGGTCCCGAGGTTGAAGCAGCCTGTTCTTCCATGAAAACCGGCGATATCATCCTCCTCGAAAATGTCCGCTTTCATATTGAAGAAGAGGGCAAGGTCAAGCTGGAAGACGGCACCAAGCTCAAGGCGGATCCTGATAAGGTTACCGCTTTCCGCGCGGGTCTTACCCGACTTGCGGATATCTATGTGAACGATGCATTCGGCACCGCACACCGCGACCACAGCTCCATGACCGGCGTCACGCTGCCGCAGCGCGCCTGCGGTTATCTTGTTAAAAAAGAGCTCGATTTTCTGGGTTCCGCCCTGGATGTCCCGAAACGCCCCTTTGTGGCCATTATCGGCGGCGCAAAGATCTCCGGCAAAATTGATGTGATTGAAGCCCTGTTGCCCAAGGTCGATAAGTTGATTATCGGCGGCGGCATGGCTTTCACCTTCTATAAAGCCATGGGTCTCGAAATAGGCAAATCCCTCCTCGAAGCGGATCGCGTTGACATGGCCAAAGCCCTGATTCAAAAGGGCGGGGACAAACTTCTGCTCCCCATTGACACGGTTATTACCGACAAATTTGATTTTAACGGTCGCACTGTCGGCTCTCTCAAGACCGTGGATGTGAAGAATATTCCTTCGGACTGGGAAGGGGTGGACATCGGCGAAAAGAGCACGGCTCAATTTGTTAATCTGATTAAGAGCGCTAAAACAGTCATCTGGAACGGGCCCATGGGCGTGTTCGAGATTGAAGCAACCGCCAAAGGGACCATGGAAGTGGCTAAAGCATTGGCTGAGGCTACCGAGAAGAACGGTGCCATCACGGTTATCGGCGGCGGCGACTCTGCTTCTGCTGTTAAAAAAGCGGGCGTACAAAAGAAAGTAAGCCACGTGTCCACCGGCGGCGGTGCCTCCCTGGAGTATCTTGAAGGCAAACAGCTTCCCGGCGTGGTGGCATTAACCGATAAATAAAGCTATTTTCAAATCACACGGAGTATCACAATGAGAAAAAGAATTATTGCCGGCAACTGGAAAATGAACAAAACCCTGCCCGAAGCGGTTGCATTGGCCAAAGAGGTGGTCAAACTCTCTGCCGGTGCGGATAACTGCGAAGTGGTCATCTGTCCCACCTTTGTCTGTCTGAGCGGCGTGAATCAGGTTCTTTCGGGTTCCAATGTGCAACTCGGCGCACAGGATGTGCATTTTGAGGAAAAGGGCGCGTTTACCGGCAAAGTCTCCTGCGATATGCTCAAGAGCGTGGGTGTGAAATATGTCATTATCGGCCACAGCGAGCAACGCACTTATTTTCATGAAACCAATGAAACGGTCAATAAAAAGGTGAAAGCCGTTCTGAAGGCAGGCTTGCTGCCTATCATTTGCGTGGGCGAAACACTGGCAGAACGGGAAGCCGACAAGACCGAAAAAGTCGTTGAAGATCATGTCCGCGGCGCCTATGCCGGTCTGTCCAAGGAAGATGCGCTGAAAACGGTTATTGCTTACGA
>MGVN01000075.1:0-25847 GCA_001800515.1 Elusimicrobia bacterium RIFOXYB2_FULL_49_7
TAAAATAAGCAGTTTTCTTGAAAAATTCATATTTTTCGAATTTAAATTGGCAAAATAAACACCCGGCGCAATTTGTGCAGCATTCCATTTTATAGCATATATGCCTTGAGCTTGTTTTTTATTCACAAGAGTTTTAACAAGTTTACCTCTGATATCATAAATCTTTAAGGATACATGACTAAAAACTGATCCTTCTTGATTCAACAAAGTGGACAGTTGATAATTTATGACCGTTTGTTGATTAAAAGGATTTGGGAAACTGTAAAAATAAAAAGGGTTTAGATTTATGGATTGTTTTATCCCTGTTGACAGGGCTTGTATGGCAAGGGTTAATTCTTTTGCATCTGTATTTGAATCATTATCCGTTACCTGTACCTGAAATGTAAATACACCTTCAGTGGTTGGTGTTCCGGTAATATTTCCGGCACTGTTTAAAGAAAGGCCGCTCGGAAGGGTGCCTGATATTAAAGACCAGGTATAGGGCATGTTGCCTGAAAGAGCGGTTAATTTCGCTGAATAGGGTTCATTAAAAATACCATCCGGCAAAAGATTTCCAATTCTAAGGGTTTGAGAAACAGGAACATTAGAAGGAAGTGCAAAACGATATAAGGATGAACCCCATGCAAGAGGGACAAAATTGGGTGGGGATATTTCAGGCATATTTAGGGAAGTCCCTGTCCAATTAGGAACATTTTCAGCACTGCTCCAGCTGTTATCTCCGTTTTTATACCTGAAACTGCCGTCCGTAAAAAGAAGCACGGTATTGTCACCGCATCGCGTCAGCATCCCTGTTGTATTGTCGAGAGAAGCCTGCCACCCATTTTCTATTGTCCAGACCAGTATTTTTGAGGGGTTGGTTACGGCCACATAGAGCTTGCCATCAAGGGTGCTTGTAGCACTTTGAAAGGTTGCATTTAAAAGAGCAGGGGGAGACCATGCTGAGATGGTCATAAAGCGTTCCCATGGGATTTTATCAGAGGGATTTTGTGCCGCATAACATGCATACATGGAGTCTATGCCTGCCTGGTTACACCATGAGAAATACCACTGACTGTTGTAGGTATAGAAAATAGCCGCATTCTCAAAACCCAATGTTGAAAGTTTAATTATTTCTCCGCTGTATTTAATCCTTCCAATATCTCCTCTAAAACCGGCAGTTTGCCAGGTTAAACCATTATCATCCGAATATTTTGCATGAACATACATATTGGTTGCGGAACCGTATCTGTTGTAGTGGTCCCAGGCGGCCCATATGCGGCCGCTCGGCAGGCGCACTATATCCATTCTATCCTGTTGGCAGTGGCGAACATCAAAATCCAGTATGGCCGCCTTATGGGTTTTGGTTCCGCCTGCGACTAAATCTTTCCAGGCGACATCATAGGGACCTTGTTTCCACTGAGTACCGTCAAAATAGGTTCTGTAAAAATAGGTCATGGAAGGACTTCCGCCTCCGGAGCAATGAAGAAGGTAGGCTCCCATGACTTCACCCGGAAATGCCGCATCTCCGTTATGATGCGAATGTTGGCTTGTCGGAACGCTGAAACCGGACCAGGAGTCGCCTCCGTTTATACTGGTACGCATGTTGGGAGAATCAATGGTCCCGATAATATTATTATCGTATGCCGCAATGGAACGGTTTCCGCCTATTGTGCTAACGGTTTTTATACCTTCGGAAGAGGATAGGGCGGTCCGATCCGGTATCATATCCGGGATAAAAGGTGAAGGTCGACTGGCCAAACCATTGTTATAGCTTGGCGGTTCGAATGATTCTATCCAGGGGGATGCATCTGTTATTAATTGGCGCGACGGGACTGCCGTTGCTTCTGCCAGTCTTACATTATCCATATAGACTCTTGAAAAAGCGGAGAGTCCTTTTACCACAACATACATAGAGATTATTTTACCTAAATCAAGAAGGTTGTTGTCTTCTGCGCTTTTAAGATCATATTCAACGGTGACCCACTCGCCTCCAGGGACATCATACACTCTTTCCATGCTTTGAGGATAGGGGGTCATATCATCTTCGATTTGCACGCTTATTTTTGCATTTGCCTTTTCCGCTTTGATATCGATCCACAGTTTTGGATATCCTGACCAATCGCTTCCTAAAATCAGCGGATGCCAGCCGGAAGTACGAAGTACTTTCGGATTTCGATACAATACGCTCCAGCCAAGTGAGCCGCTAATCAGCCCGCTAACCTCCCAGGACGTTGTGGTATCGTAACGGGAACTGCGTGTTCCCTCGGATGCATCCGCAGTTGATATTTTTGTAAAGGCTCCGCCATAACCCGCAGGCGGGTCCCAGGAACCGTCCGTATTAAGTGTTACCCCGTCTTCTTCTTCCCAGCCAAAGAGTTTTAGCGTACCGGGTTCATTTGCATAAGCATATAATGTTAGAATAAACAGAATAGATAAAACCAATCCTCTATAACTTTTCATCGTTTTTTTCCTTTTTATGTAATTTAACCCGGCACAGACTCTAAAGTATTTTTATAAAGCTATCGTGAACTTATGTTTTATAATATGCAATAAATGTGCCGGAGAATATAATTATGATATTGGCGGTACAACTTGTTGAGATACAAATAAATAAGCGCTACCGTGAACAATGATAATGGATAACGCAATACGGCAGCCCCATTTTTATGAGACTGGATGAGATCAATCGAGACTAAATGACGCTAATACAGATCCGTTTTCTTGATTGGGCTATCCTCTTCCTTGTGTAACTTGAGTACGTTGCCGATGGTTTCGGCTTCCATACGGAGAACTTTTGGATAATCCTTATATATAAAATGAATGAACGCGCGATTGGCAGAGAGCGGCTCAATACAGATGACCGTTGCCCCTTCCGGAGAATTGTACTTAACAGGATCGCCTGATAATTCCAGGAAATAATCATTGGCATTTTTCAGTCGCGGATCATCTTCTTTAATAAAATCCTGGACGATTTTATCTACATCCGCGGAAAATTTCGGGGTAATAATGGATTTCCAGGTCTTGAAATCTTTTTTTATCAAAGCGTCTTGATATTTGGCGAAGATTGCCGCAAATTTGCCGGTCTGCCCTTTGACACGATCAAGCTCCATGCGGACAAAGGGATCCTTGGGTGCTTTTTTTTCGGCCTGTTGCAGGGCTAAGATCACTTTATAATTGGCCACGCCTTTTTCTGATTCATAAACAGCCCTGGCTTTCAATAGTAGTGCCTGTGCATCATCAGGCCGATATTTTGATATCAGGTTACAGGCGGCAATGGCTTTGTCCCATGCCCGGGAAGGAAGGTATTCCTTGGAAATCTGGTTCAACACGGTTTGAAGCGTCTGCTTCATCAAGGTTTGGGCATCCTGGTTGGCGGAATCGAGTCCCATTGCTTCATCCAGTAGGGCTAATGCCTCTTCCTGGTTTCCTTGCTGCAGGAGCGCGGCGGCTTCATCGGTGCGAAGTCCGGAGTGGGCGAGAGCCATATATTTACCGGCTGTCACGTTTGATCCGTTTTTAATGAGTGCTGCCTCAAAGAGGGAAATGGCTTTTTTATAATCCCCTTTGGCATAAGCTCGTTTACCCTGGGCGGTTTTGGAACATCCGGCAAGACTCATGAGAGAAATGAGCAGCACAACAATAATGTTTTTCATGAAACCGACTCCTTCTTAAATAGTATCTTATTTTTGAAAAATATAGGTTACCTTTTAGAAAGGAATCAAGGTTTGTGGGAAGGTACCGGTATATCTTTCCGGGACAGACTCTCATTGCGTTAATTCATGCGCTGTATTATTTTATGGACAAGTCGTGTAAATGAAAAAGAGGGGGCAATATGCTGATAAAGACCCTTGTTTGCTTGTTCGCACTTTCAGGTGTCTCTTTTTTTATCGGATGTTCTGCGAGTTATGCTCCGCCCTCGTTGTTGCCACGAACTTTTGTATATAATATTGCCGGTAACCAGGAAGCCCTGACCGCGAAAGTGGTCGGCATCTTAAAAGCACTGGATTATGATATTGCCATGGATGATCCGGGAACAGGCTTGGTGCGGGTCATGGCAAGAGAGATCAAGGTTTTACCGGATGAATGTGATTGCGGAAAACTATACGGCAAGTCATTGGTTTCCGATCCGGCGACGACCATTAAGATATTGATTGAAATCTACATTCAGGACGGGCGCATTCGTTTTGTCACCAATTATTCCTTTTCACATAAAAACCGTAACGGACGGGTAGATCGAGTCGGGGAATGCATTTCACCGGGTGTGTATGAACGTCAATTGGTTGATTTGATGCTTAAACAACCCGTGTATCAGTCCCAACCGTAGTCTTTTCCGGCGGTTTATTCTTATTGCTCTTATCGGGCTGCTTATCGAATTCTTCAAGTAATCGATCGAATAGGGCGTCGCGCACCGGTTGTCCTAAGGTATCCGATTTGCCGGATGAGATTGAAAAAATAAAAGAAGTTTTACTGATGCTCAGCCATTCGGCGGTTTTTTCTTGTAAAGACATATTATTAAGACAGGAACCTGCTTTTTCTACTGAGATGTTAAAAAAGGAAATCCAAGAATAGGAGACTTTAAGTTTTTGAAAAGTATTGCAGAAAAAGAAATCATTATTGACCGCCTCTTCTAATTTCGCAGAACCGGGGAATCGGCCGGAAAGGCGGATTTTATGGGTAGCGGCATCTTGAATCAGTTGTGTCTCTTTGGGAAGAAAAAGAGGGAGCCTTTCCTGCCAGGATAAAAGTGACTGTTGGATGGAGAGGGTAAGGGATTCAATAGGATTCGTTATGGTTGTATTCACATCTGAACAATAGGTAACCATAATGTCCCTCCGTTTGATATTGTATCCTCTCCGGTCCTGGTACGGAGGGGATAATGGGGTGGGTAACCCATTCATATCCTGCAATTATTATGCCTGAAATTTGATTGAATAAATTGACAAAACCGTTAAGAAGCTGGATTAATATATTAAGGAAAAATAACGGTCACTTTGAAGACCGCTTGCACTTTGCCCGTTTTATTTTGAAAGCAGACAACTCGGGTGCAATTTTTACCTATTTGCCCATCAATAAGATAAAATCATTGAATAAATAGGCTGAATCATGAGGACCCGGTGAGGCTTCGGGATGGTATTGCACGGAAAAAGCGGGAATTTTTTTGCACCGGATGCCTTCGACCGTGTTATCATTGAGATTGAGATGGGTCAGTTCGATGGGTTTGCCCTTAAGTGATTTCATATCCGAGCAAAAACCATGATTCTGTGAGGTGATTTCAATCTTACCGGTTTGAAGGTTCTTTACAGGATGGTTTGCACCACGATGACCGAATTTCAGTTTGTAAGTATGACCGCCTAAAGCCAGGGTTAATATCTGGTGCCCTAAACAAATGCCGAAAACAGGCACTTTTCCTAAAAGATCCTTAACCGCCTGAATGCCTTTAACCACACCTTGCGGATCACCCGGACCATTGCTTAAGAAGACGCCATCCGGTTTTTTAGAAAGTACTTCTTTGGCTGGAGTGGCAGCAGGCACTACCGTGACTTCGCAGCCGTGGGAAACGAGGAGACGGAGAATGTTGTATTTGATGCCAAAATCGTATGCCACGACCTTATATCGCGGTTTGACCGTCTTTTGTTTGAACGCGTAAATGTCATGCACCCCTTTTTTCCAGAGATAAGCTTTGGCCGTGGTGACGTCATCCACGATATTTCGGCCTACCAGACCGGGATAAGCGGCCAATTTCCGTTTCAGGCTGTCGACTTTGTGGTCCTGGGTTGAGAAGATACCGTTTAAGGAGCCTTTGACGCGAAGCAATTTAACCAGCATGCGGGTGTCGATACCTTGCATGCCGATAATGTTGTTTCGTTTGAGATAGTGGCTTAACTTTTCCCCGGCGCGCCAATTGCTGGGGAGTTCACAATTCTCTTTAACAATAAAACCGGCCACACGGGGACGGCTGGATTCTTCATCCTCTATGTTAATTCCATAATTACCGATCAGGGGATAGGTCATGGTCACGATTTGTTCATGATAGGAGGGATCCGTGAGGATTTCCTGATAGCCGCTCATGGAAGTATTAAAAACCACTTCCCCGCATTTTTCACCTTCTGCACCGAAACTTTTACCTTCAAAGAGAGTGCCGTCTTCAAGCAGGAGTGTTACGTTCATTTTGTCTTCTCAAAAATATTTTTATTGGTTTTTAATTTATCGCCTAAAGGATATTTTCCGGAAAAACAGGCATAGCAGTAATGGTGGGCTTCTTCCTGCATGCACTTCCGCAAACCTTGGATGGAAAGGTGGCCCAGGGAGTCTACGCCGAGATAGCGTCGTGTTTCTTCGATAGTTTTATTATTGGCGATCAATTCATCAAAACTGGGGAAATCCATACCGTAAAAACAGGGATAACGGATGGGCGGGGAGCTGACGCGGATATGGATTTCCTTGGCGCCGGCTGAGCGGATAAGGGAGACCAGTTGTTTAAGGGTCGTGCCCCGGACAATGGAATCTTCTACAATGATAATGCGCCGGTCTTTCAAAACACCACGAACCGGATTGAATTTCAACTTGACCTTGGCCTCCCGATCGCCTTGTGCCGGACTGATGAAGGTGCGGCCTACATAATGGTTACGGATAAGCCCTATTTCAAAGGGGATCCCGGATTCTTTTGCATATCCCAAAGCCGCGGTATTGCTGGAATCGGGTACGGAGATGACGATGTCCGCTTTGGTCGGATGCTCCTGTGCCAGTACCATGCCAAAGGCACGGCGCAGGCGGTCCACGCTGTGGTTGAAGATGCGGGAATCCGGCCGGCTGAAATAGATGTATTCAAAGACGCAGTGGGCCTTGGTTTTGCAATTTGAAAAACGAAAGGAGCGTATTTTATCTCGACTGATGCAAAGGAGCTCGCCGGGTTCAATGTCCCTCACATATTTGGCGCCCATGATGTCGAGTGCGCAGGTTTCGGATGCTACCACATGGGTGCGATCGTTCAGTACACCGAGACAAAGCGGTCGGACACCGTGCGGATCGCGTGCGGCATAGAGCGTATTTTCACTGAGAAACAGAAGAGAATAGGCTCCTTTGACTTTCTGAAGGGTTTCCATGATCATTTCCGAGAGAGACGGCTTTTTAGATCGGGCAATGAGATGGAGAAAGACCTCGCTGTCATTGGTGGACTGAAAGATGGAGCCTTGTTTCTCCATGCCCAGACGCAATGTATCCGCATTGACCAGGTTGCCGTTATGCGCTACGGCTAATTGTCCCCGCTTGTAATCTATCAAAATGGGTTGGGAATTAATCAGGTTACTGACCCCGGTCGTGGAGTAGCGGGTGTGACCGATGCAAATATGGCCCTTTAGATCCTCGAAACGGTTTAATTTTCGAGCCATATTCGACACCAGTCCGATGGTTCGGTATGAGCGGATATGACGGCCGTTACTCACGGCAATACCGGCGCTTTCCTGGCCGCGATGCTGGAGCGCATGAAGGCCCAGGATGGTCAATGCCTGTGCCTGGTTACCGTCAAAGACACCGATGATGCCGCACTCTTCGTGAATTTTGTCTTCGTCCTGCGGACAGGAAACCAGTGATTTTTTCTTCATGGGCCCCCTACCGGTAATATTGTTGGATGGATTGGACTTCCAATAGGCCGCTATTAAGTCTTTTCATGGCCTGCACGACCGCAGTGGCCGCGCGTTTGGTGGTGACATAGGGAATACCTCGCTCCAGGGCGGTCCGGCGGATGGAATAAGAATCCTGAATCGATTGTTTGCCGACCGAGGTGTTAATCAATAAGTCGATTTCCTGGGCTTCCATCCTATCCACGATATTAGGCCGTCCTTCGCTTATTTTCAGGACGAATTCCGAGGGAATATTGTGTTTAATCAGTTCAAGACAAGTTCCTTTGGTGGCAATGATCTTGAATCCCATCTGGTGAAGTTCGCGTGCCAATTCGACGATCTTTTGTTTGTCCTCATCCTTGACAGAAACAAAAACACGCCCTTTTTTAGGCAGCGGATTATAGGCGGCCATCTGGGATTTGGCATAAGCCATGGCAAAATCCGGGGAAATGCCCATGACTTCGCCGGTGGAGAGCATTTCAGGTCCGAGAAGGGTGTCAACGCCCGGGAATTTCAGGAAGGGAAAGACCGCTTCTTTAACCGCTACATAATCAACACTCTTCTCTTTTGTAAACTTGAGTTGTTTCAGGGTCATGCCTGCCTGGACCTTGGCCGCGAGCTTGGCCAAAGGTACACCGATGGTTTTGGAGACAAACGGCACGGTGCGGGAAGCGCGCGGGTTGACCTCCAGAATGTAAATCATATCATCTTTTACGGCGTATTGGATATTGATAAGACCACGGACATCAAGTTCTTTGGCAAGGAGTTTGGTCTGACGTTTGATTTCCGTCACAATCTTCGGTTTGAGCGTAACCGGCGGCAGAGAACAGGCGGAGTCGCCGGAATGAATGCCCGCTTCTTCGATGTGTTCCATGACCCCGGCTACGACCACGGTCTTGCCGTCTGCAATGGCATCCACATCCACTTCAGCCGCGTCACTTAAGAATTTGTCGATGAGGATGGGATGGTCTGGTGAAGCGGCAATCGCCCGCTCAACCGTGGCTTTGAGGGTTGTTTCATCATACACAATTTCCATGGCACGACCGCCCAGAACAAAAGAGGGCCGGATTAATAAAGGATATCCGATTCTTTTGGCTATTTTAATGGTTTCTTCATAGGAGCGGGCCGTACCGCTTTCGGGTTGTTTCAGTTTGAGTTTGTGAATGACTTCCCAGAAAAGCTTGCGATCTTCGGCGCGATCAATGGATTCCGGGGAAGTGCCGATAATGGGCACCCCGGCCTTTTTAAGGGCATTCGCCAGTTTGAGCGGGGTCTGGCCGCCGAATTGGACGATGACGCCGTCCGGTTTTTCGGTGTCAATGATATTCATGACATCTTCAAACGTGAGTGGCTCAAAGAAGAGTTTGTCGGAGGTATCATAATCCGTCGAAACGGTTTCGGGATTACAGTTCACCATGATGGCTTCCACGCCGATTTCTTTTAAGGCAAAGGCGGCATGGACGCAGCAGTAGTCGAATTCGATGCCTTGACCGATGCGGTTAGGGCCGCCGCCCAGAATGACCACTTTGCGCCGTTTGGTGGGATTGGCTTCGCACTCCCGTTCATAGGTGGAGTAAAGATAGGGGGTGTGCGCTTCAAATTCCGCGCCGCACGTATCCACGGTTTTATAGACCGCTTTTACATCGGCCGCATGACGCAATTTCCGGAGTTGCAGTTCGGGAATATCCAGCATGGAAGCCAGATAATTGTCTGCAAAGCCCATTATCTTCGCTTGCCTTAGGGTCTCCGGGCTAAAACTCTTTTTTCGGGTTGCTTCATCCTTCAAGGTTTTTTCATACTTGACGATATCAGAGATCGCATTTAGGAACCAGGGATCAATCCCGGTTATTTTATACAACTCCCGCATACTGATTTTGCGACGCATGCCTTCGGCCACATACCATAACCGATCCCAGTAGATACGGTGGATGCGTTCCTTTAAAAAGGAGACCGGCGTCTTGGGATCACGATATTCCGCGTCAATGTAGCAATTGTCCAAGGAAAAACGGCCTATTTCCAGGGAGCGGATAGCCTTTTGAAAGGCCTCTTTAAAAGTGCGGCCAATGGACATGGCCTCGCCCACGGATTTCATCTGAATCGTCAGCGTGGGGTCCGTGTTTTTAAACTTCTCAAAGGTGAAGCGGGGCCACTTGACAACACAGTAGTCAATGGTGGGCTCAAAACAGGCGGGGGTCATTTTAGTGATATCGTTTGGAATTTCGTCAAGAGTGTATCCAATCGCCAGTTTGGCCGCCATTTTGGCAATGGGAAAACCGGTGGCCTTGGAGGCCAGGGCCGAGCTGCGAGAAACACGGGGATTCATTTCAATGACGGAAATACGACCGTTCTTGGGATTGACCGCAAACTGGATGTTGGAACCGCCGGTTTCCACGCCTACTGCGCGGATGATCTTGATGGCCGCGTCGCGCATGGCCTGGTATTCCTTATCGGTCAGGGTCTGGGCCGGTGCCACGGTAATGGAATCGCCCGTGTGCACACCCATGGGATCCAGGTTTTCAATGGAACAGACAATGACCACATTGTCCTTACGGTCACGCATGACTTCGAGCTCATATTCCTTCCAGCCAATGACTGATTCTTCGACCAGGATTTGGCGGCGCGGGGAGAGGTTGAGTCCCCATTCTGCGTACCGTTTGTACTCACTCATGTTATAGGCGATGTTGCCGCCTGTGCCGCCCAGGGTAAAGGAGGGCCGGATAATGGCCGGAAAACCGACCTGTTCGATGATGGCCATGGCCTCATCCATGCTGTGGGCCAGACCGCTTTTGGGGACGTCAAGACCGATATCTTCAATCATTTTCTTGAATAGGTCCCGTTTTTCCGCTTTGTTGATGGATTCCAGATTAGCACCCAACATGCGGACACCATATTTTTTGAGTACGCCGGATTCCGCAAGGGCCACGCCCATGTTAAGGCCGGTCTGGCCGCCCAAAGTGGGCAACAGGGAATCGGGTCGTTCCTTGGCAATGATTTTCTCTATGATTTCCGGGGTAATGGGTTCGATGTAGGTGTGGTCTGCCAGTTCGGGGTCGGTCATGATAGTGGCCGGGTTACTGTTGATGAGCACCACTTCGATGCCTTCGTTTTTCAATACCTTGCAGGCCTGGGAACCCGAATAGTCGAATTCACATGATTGGCCGATGACAATGGGACCGGAACCGATGATGAGGATTTTTTTAATGGATTTATCTCTGGGCAAGGGAATCAGCCTTTCTGAGTATCGTTTGAATATTGAATAGCACTTTTAATCAGATGATAGAAAAAGGCATCCGGTTTTTCAGGCCGACTGGTGAGTTCCGGATGGAACTGGCACCCGACAAAATAGGGATGATCCGGTAATTCCATGACCTGCATGATGCGTTTATCCTCGGCTCGACCGGAAAAGACCATGCCCGCCTTCTGGAGGGTGTCGATGTAATCGGGATTGACCTCATAACGGTGGCGGAAACGACGGCGTACGGAATCGGCTTTCAGAATGCGGTGGGCCAAAGTCCCTTTTTTTATGATCACATCATGGCCGCCCAACCGCATGGTGGCCCCTTTGTCCTTGATTTTTCTTTGTTCAGGCAGAAAGTCAATAACCGGGTCTGTCACCTTTTTGCCCTCTTGTTTGGCTTCCGTGGTATTAGCGCCTTTGAGGCCGCAGACCGAACGGGCAAATTCGACCACAGCGAGTTGCATGCCATAGCAGATGCCCAGAAAGGGAACCTTATTTTCGCGGCAATAGGTGATGGTCTTGATTTTGCCTTCAATGCCCCGCATTCCAAAGCCGCCAGGGACAATGACGCCTTGTACACCTGCTAAAATGTCAACGGGATCCGCATTGCCGGTTTCAATGCCGTCCGTATCGACCCATTTGATGTTGATCTTGACATTGAGGTGGGCACCGCAATGGGTCAGTGCTTCAATGATACTGGCATAAGAGTCTTCAAGGGCCGTGTATTTTCCGCACAGGGCAATGGTGACTGTTTTTTCGGGCTGGACCAGATTGCGTTTGATGGATTCCACCACCTCGCGCCATACCTTAAGTTCCGGCGGGCTGTAAATGGAGAGCTTTTTATGGAGCAGTTCGACCAACCCTTCGTTTTCATAGATCACCGGCACTTCATAAACACATTTCACATCCGGACCGGAGATGACCGCCTCTTTTTCCAGGTTGCAATAAAGGGATATCTTGTCCTTAATGACCGGTGTGAGGTATTCCTGGCAGCGGCCGATGATGATGTCCGGCTCAATACCCAATTCATTGAGCGCTTTGACACTCATTTGCGTGGGTTTGGTCTTTTGTTCGTTGACTCCGCTGGGTACGGGGATATAGGTGAGGTGGATAAAGACGATATTGTCGCGGCCTACCTCGTTTTTGAGCTGGCGGACCGCTTCAATATAAAATTGGTTCTCCAAATCGCCGACCGTGCCGCCGATTTCGATGATGGCCAGGTCCGCCTTTTCCTCCTGTACGACCTGGTGGAACATCTGTTTGATTTCCGTGGTTACATGAGGGATGAACTGGACCGTTTTGCCCAGGTAGTCGCCGCGCCGCTCTTTTTCGAGGATGCGCTTGAAGACCTTGCCCATGGTCAGGTTCCAGTCGAACTTGGCGGTGACCCCAATGAACCGTTCATAGTGGCCGAAATCCATGTCCACTTCGCCGCCATCGTCCAGAACGAAAACTTCGCCATGTTCGATGGGGTTCATGGTACCGGGATCCGTATTCAGATAGCCGTCGCATTTGATGGGAACTATTTTGAGGCGGGAGGAGAGAAGTTTACCGATGCTGGCACTGGCGATGCCCTTACCCAGACCGGAGAGCACTCCCCCGGTAATGACAATAAATTTCGGCGATTTTGGGGTTTTGTTGGACGCCATTTCTGTTTTTACCCGATAGAATATTGGTTCTGGCAGGAAGAAAAGGCAATGGAAAAAGCGGTAGTTTTACCTTTTTTATAGGGTCTAATGAAGATTATCTTCTTTTTTTGCATCAATAAAATGAAATAAATTTTAAATCTTTAGTTTTGCAATTCATTGTACTTAGGCTTGTTATCCTATCCAGCTTAAAACAGAAGATGAAGTAAGGTTAAGTGCTTATTGTTTCCTGTTATTTCTTCTGATTTTTCCCCATTTTTTGCCTTTTGCATGAAAACCATTGATTCTATTTGGCTGTCGCGGGAATTTCTATTATAGTTTGTCTTTTGGCAAAGAATTGCATTTATTGAAAATCAGTATATGAAGTATATGCCACATCACTCAAGTCTGATATATCCTGTTGCTGCTACACTGAAGGTGACGCTTTGGCCAACCAACCGCCCTTGCGCCACAGGCTGAACTGTAATTACCGGCGCCCGATGAACCCAGAGTTTCGCAGATGAACTTGTGACCTCCCCAGCATTATTTGAAATATTGACAGCATATAAACCGGAGTCCGCAAAGGCAGCCGCGCCAATTGAATAAATCGAAGAAGTAGCACCCGGAATAATTGCCTCATCTTTGCCCTTTCACTTCAAAAGAACAAGTTTAATCAGTTTAGATTCTGATCCGGCAATAAGCCGTGCCACATAAAGGCCGTAATCAAACGCAAAAATACCATCCATTTTTTTCTGGACGCGGGTTATACTCAATATTATATTATGTGAGTATAACTAAATTTGGCTGAATACCATGACACGAATCGACAGCGAAACCATTGCCCTGTATGCCGATCTGCATGAACGGCTTGAAATAGCCGATAAAATGCGTTCCATTGCCACCCTTTCCGGAGAATTTGTCACCAAGAAGATTAAAGGGGGGCTATACCATTATTTCCAGGCCACATTGCCCTTTGGCAGAACCCAGATATACCTTGGCTCGGATAACCCGGAAATTCAAAGCTTAATTCAAAACCGGACAGAAGGCATAGCTCAAACGGAATCGGATCAACGGCTTTTTAAGCGCCTGGGAGCACAAATCATGGCTGGTCATGTGACGCCTGTACCAAACGAAATGGCCAAGGTCATAAGCAAGTTATCGGATTGCGCCCTTTTCCATGCAGGTGCAGTTTTAGTTGGAAGCATTGCCTTTAAGGTCTTGGAAACCCATCTTGGGGTTCGATTTGGCAACCATGTTACCACCACCCAGGACATTGATATTGCCGGAAGTCTGAGAGTGACACTGGCTATTCCTGACAGCAAAACAGATATCCCATCCGCCATTGCTGCTCTGAAAATGGGCTTTTTTCCGGTTCCGGGATTTTCACATAAAGACCCTTCCACCTCGTATGCCATCCGAGGCAAAACACTCCGCCTGGATTTGCTGACTCTGCAGGAAAAGGGGCGCGAAGAGCCGGTCTTTATTTCCCGATTCAATGCAGCTGCTCAACCCCTCAAATACCTTGATTACCTGATTGAAGATCCCATTAAGGCAGTGCTCATCTGTGGCACCCCTTTTCTGGTGACTGTGCCTCAGCCCGCCCGTTTTGCCTTGCATAAGTTGCTGATTTCACAGAAAAGGAACCTTTCGTCTGCTGCCAAGAAACAAAAGGATATTTTACAAGCAAAGTTGCTTTTAGAGGTGCTTCAGGAAGATCGGCCCGGTGATATTGACATGGCCAGAACAGAACTGATCAAAAAAGGGGCGAATTGGGAGAAAAAGCTTCTTAAAGCGAGTCAGGAAAATCATATTCTGCTTTAAAGGTGTTAGGCCTTTAATTTAATTAAGTTGACTTTTTCCGACGAGTTAAGTATATTTATCGACAGTAGTATCCAAATTCACGAAAGGGCGAAACCACTATCCGCAACGAATGCGGTTTGATGAAGCAAAATACGGAAGTAAACCGTTATAATGTGATTTTTCGGGACCGTTCCCTTATCTGTCGCCCAACGAAACTACTCACACCCGATACGGTAGCATTATACATACTATTCGACTATTCTTCATAACCCCATCATTCTCTTCACAACTAAAAAGGAGCATTCATGAATCTCTACGTCGGCAACCTGTCACAGGAAGTCACAGACCAGGACCTAAAGGAAGCGTTCAGCGCTTTCGGCGAAGTTTCTTCGTGCCAGGTCATCAAGGACAAGTTCACACGCGAATCCCGTGGGTTCGGTTTTGTGGAAATGTCGGATAAAACGGCCGCTGATACGGCCATCAACAGCTTGAACGGCAAAGATTTCCACGGTAAGAGTCTGACCGTGAACGAAGCGCGCCCCCGTACGGAAGGCGGCGGTCGCGGTGGCAATCGTGGTGGCGGTTTCGGCGGCGGCAACCGTGGTGGCGGCTATGGCGGCGGCGGCGGTCGTGGCGGCAACGGCGGCGGTTACGGTGGCGGTCGGGATGGCGGCAATCGTCGTTCCTGGTAACTTGTCATTCTTATAATAGCGATGTTTATAAAAACGGCGATCTTTTAAAAGAGGTCGCCGTTTTTTAATACTTACTTATTCAAAATGAAACGTCAGAATAATCGTTGGTATGACCATTCTCCAGCCTTGGCCCGTTGCCTGGACGGACTCAAGACCATGTCTTCTGCGAAGCGAAAGAAGCTGGTAGTCGCGCTGTTAGAAATGATTTGTAAAAAGAATCCGGAACTAATCGGCATTGCCATGTTCAAATTTCCACTGGACCCGCATAGTCGGCGGTGGTTTGATAAGAATCCTTATCTGTGGCTTCTTTTTCACAGTTTGAAGAATGCGGATAGTCGTTTTTTACGGAAAGTGGTCAATTTTTTTCGTCACGAAATTTAATTCGGTTAGGCCGAGTTAAACTATCGGTTCGATCCGACCGCTTTTTTCTGCACGTGCCATGGCTTCTAAGACTTTAATACCCATTACAATGCGTTGGCGGTAACTATCATCCGCGATGTCATTGCCCTGAACAGCGCGATAAAAAGCCTCCCAATGATAGGAATGAGACACTGAAAGCACGGCCCGTTCAAAGGCTGAACGCTGGGGCGTCGGAGCGTTCCGACATAAAATCAACACAGTATCGGTTTGGAGTGATGAGATATCTGCAGTGCAAATATTGACATAAATCGTGGCGCGTTCGAAATTCAGGGTGAGCATGGGCCGGTGGTCTTGTCCATCCGCTATGCAGAAGGACACAAAAATATTCCCCAAGGCGCCATTGCGAAATTGAAGGGACATTTGTGCATTGTCCGGCGTGGGCCGCCCGGTCAGGATACGACTCTCCATCACGGACAGGGAGTCGGGTTCCCCCAGCAGATCGATTATATAATTGATGAGATAAATGCCTATTCGGAAAATGGGGGCTGCCGGACATTGCTCCGGATCATCATACCAGGTGTGATCCGCGGCGCGGGGCTTATACGCCCACATTTCCGCCCGGCATCCGATAATCCGCCCGAGATTGAATTTATCCACCCATTCCCGTATTTGATGGATAAACGGTGGCGGATGAGTGGAGGGGGAATTCAGGTGAACCGCTTTTCCCAAGGATTTTGCCTCAGCCAGCACCTGTTCCGCGGAAAATGCATTGCGTTCAAAGGGTTTGGTGGTCATAACATGCCGGCCGGAGCGGATAATCTTCTGGATTAGAGCGGCCCGGTTACCGGGCGGGGTCATCAAAGCAATGGCGTGAATGGTTGGATTAGTCAGTAGCGCGTCCAGGCTTTGGGCAATCGGAAGACCACCGTGTTGGGCGGACACCTGTTTTGCCAGGTCAATATCAAGATCACAGATGGAAACCAGATTGAACCATTTGCTTACCTCGGAGGACAACAGGTCTTGTACGATAACATTGCCAAAACGTAATCCTACGACAGCGATATTAACTTGGTTCATGATGGCTAAAATAGGCGCTTAGGATTTCGGGATCAAGAAAAATATTGGCTCCTATCCGGAATGTACAATAATATAGTATAGTATAAGCTTTCTCAAACACCCCTGTTTTGCTGTTGACTTGTGAAAACCTGAAAAGATATTTTTATCACTCATTTTGAAGATAGACATACAGTCTCTTGAATCCGGCATCAACCGGTTAGAGCTCACATTCAAGTCCGATGACTTGAAAACGGATATTGTGGAATGTCCTGTCAAAGGGACGCTGCAATTGACGATAGACAAAGCCGAGACGTCGCTTCTGTTTATCGGTGAGCTGAAAGCGGTGGCAAGTATGGCCTGTTCACGCTGCCTAAAACCGGTACGGATAAAATTCGAAATGGACTTCAGCTTCATGGCCAAAGAGGTGCTGACCGGAGAGGATGAGGACGATGATTTGGACATCATGGCCTACAATCCGGGAGATAAGGAGATAGACATTGCTTCTGCGGTCTCTGAGGAAATCTTGGTCAACCTGCCTATGAAGCCGGTTTGTAAGGAGAGTTGCAAGGGATTCTGTCCGATTTGCGGTATCAATAAGAATGAAAAGAAATGCGGCTGCAAGACAACGACCTACAGCCCCCTTCAAGAAGCGTTACTGAAACTTAAAAGGAGCGAATAATATGCCGGTACCAAAACGAAAACACTCCCATGCTCACACCTGTGCGCGCCGGGCGTCCAATTTTAAGCTTAAAGACAAGACCGTGACAAAATGCGGCCACTGCACCCAACCCATTGTTCCCCACCGTATTTGCCCTCATTGCGGTTATTACGGCGGCGTGGAAGTTATCCAGGTCTCAGAGGACTAACGGATGCGCATCGCGCTTGACGCTATGGGGTCCGACAATGCGCCGTGCCCTGAAATTGAAGGTGCCATTTCCATTTTAAGAGACTATCCGGATATTGAAGTCGTTCTGGTAGGACAGACGGACGTCTTGGAAAAGGAACTGAAGAAGTACGATACCGCGGGGTTGAAGCTCTCGATTCACCAAGCCAGCGAAGTCATTACCATGTCCGATTCACCTTCCAAGGCGCTTAAGACAAAACGGGATTCTTCTATTGTTCATTGTATCGGACTTCAAAAGGCGGGGCAGGTGGATGCTTCCATCAGCTCGGGCAATACCGGTGCGTTCATGGGCGCCTCTCTCTTCGGCTTGGGCCGCATTGACAAAGTGAGCCGGCCGGCCATTGGTATCGTATTACCCACGGTGGACGGCTTTTGTTTCATGCTGGACATGGGAGCCAATTCCGATTGTCGGCCGGCCCATCTGTTTCAGTTTGCCCGCATGGGTGAAATCTTTGTTGAACATGTGTGGGAGCGCAAGAATCCGCGCATCGGACTGTTGAGTGTGGGGAGTGAATCCAGTAAAGGGAACGAAGCGGTTGTAGCCGCCCACGCCATGCTCAAGGAAAGCAACATGAATTTCATAGGCAATGTGGAAGGGAATGGTATTTTATTTAATAAGGCGGATGTCGTCGTTTGTGATGGATTTGTCGGTAATGTTCTTCTGAAATTCTATGAATCCGTTCCTCCTTTGCTTAAACAGACCTTGGGAGACTTGCTGTCCGGTGAACGGGCGCACCAATTCCTTGAGAAGTTCAATAAAGAGACCTATGGTGCAGCGGATCTTCTGGGGATCAATGGTGTGGTACTCAAATGCCATGGCAGTTCCACGGCACCGGCCATTAAAAACGCCATTCTAAAGGCGGATAAAATGGCCAAATGCAGAATAAATGAAATCATCAACAGCGTTCTGGCCAAAGAACCTGCGCTTTTTGAATGACCTTTTCCGGAGCAAATACTATGTTGCGAGCCAAGATCACCGGTGTCGGTTCATCTCTGCCTGAAAAAGTGCTCACCAATGCCGACTTGGAAAAAATCGTTGAAACCTCGGACGAATGGATAACCACTCGAACCGGCATTAAGGAGCGCCGTATTCTTTCCGAAGGGGAACACCTTAGCGACTATTGCGTCAAAGCGGCCAAAGAGGCGCTTGAAAAATCAGGCACAGCTCCGGACGAACTGGATCTTATTATCAACGGAACATTTACCCCTGATTTTTTTCTGCCGTCCAATGCCTGCGTCATTCAAAACAAATTGGGCGTTACGCGGGATGTGCCTGCCTTTGATTTGGCGGCTGCTTGCTCTGGCTTTGTTTATGGGCTTGAGACGGCCAACCATTTTATTCGTTCCGGACAATACAAAAAAATTCTGGTGATAGGCGGGGATGCCCTTTCCGCATTTACAAATTGGGCGGATAGAGGCAGCTGTGTGTTGTTCGGCGACGGTGCGGGTGCGGCGGTGGTGGAAGGCTCCCATGACTCTACGGAAGGTATTCTTTCCGCAGATTTGGGCGCAGCCGGACGCCATCTGAATATTCTGAAGGTTGAAGGCGGCGGCTCGGTCATGCCGGGACCGGCTTTGTTAGATGACCCTTCCCTGAAAAACAAGTATTATATTGAGATGGCCGGCAATGAGCTTTTCAAGATTGTTACCCGCCTGGTGGTGGATTCGGTTAAACGGGCAATTGATAAAGCCGGACTGACGATTCAGGATATCGACTATTTTGTGCCGCATCAGGCCAATATCCGTATTATTGATTATGTGGCGGAGAAATTGGGTATGCCAAAGGAAAAAGTGGCTGTGACTATCCACAAATATGGCAACAATTCTGCTGCCTCAGTTCCGGTGACTCTGTATGACAGCCTTTGCGAAGGAAAAATCAAGAAGGGTGACAACGTAGTGATGACCGCTTTTGGCGCCGGACTCACTTATGCCTCTATGGTCGTCCGGTGGGCTTATTAATATGAAGAAATACTTCCTCTTTCCCGGACAAGGTTCCCAAGTGGTTGGTATGGGGCGCGAACTCTACGATAAAGAGCCGTCTGCAAAAGCCCGTTTTGACCAGGCTTGCGATGTGCTCGGATTTGATTTGCGCAAGCTTTGTTTCGAAGGGCCTGAGGCTGAATTAAAGCAGACTGAAAATACCCAACCCGCCCTTTTTACCGTCGGTTATGTAGTTTATGAATGCTTTTTGCGCAAGGGTTTCAAGCCCGATTTTACGGCCGGCCACTCCTTGGGAGAATATACGGCCATTGCGGCGGCCAATGGATTTGATTTTGCCACGGGACTCAAACTGGTTCGGAAACGGGGAGAACTGATGTCCAAGGCGCCGGCCGGCAAAATGGCGGCTGTTCTCGGTTTTGACCGCGTCAAACTCGAAGCCATTTGCCTGGACTGCTCCACTGAAACAGACAAGGTTGTTCCCGCTAATTTTAACGCACCCGATCAAATTGTCATTTCAGGCCATGCGGCGGCAGTTGACAAGGCTCGCGTTGCGCTTTCTGCAGCCGGTGCAAAACGGGTTATCGAACTGCCTGTGTCCGGGGCCTTCCATTCGCCGCTGATGCAAGCAGCGGCTGAAGAGATGAAAATCGTACTTGCTCATGCCGCCATACACGATACCTCCGTGCCGGTCATTTCCAATGTGACCGCAGCCCCGGTAACCGTAGCATCCGAGATACGCGAACTTCTATATCGGCAACTTTTTTCGCCGGTCCGTTGGACCGATGCCTTTGAAAAGGCGGAGGCCGGCTTGGGCGTGGAAATGGGGCCGGGTAAAGTGCTCCTTGGATTATTCAAGAAAGTGAATTCCCATATCAGAATAGTCTCAGCCCATACCCCGGCGGAAATCGAAATCGCCTTGCAGGAAATGGAGAAATAAGATGAAACTGAAAGACAAAGTGGCGGTGGTGACCGGTGGCGGTCGCGGTATCGGTAAATCCATTGCTAAACGGTTGGCTGCAGACGGCGCCAATCTGGTTCTCTGTGACATTGATGAACAAAATGTTCTGGCTGCGGCCGAAGAGATGCGCACCCTGGGCGTCAAGGCCATCGGTTTGAAGGTTGATGTAACCAAAAGTGCTGAAGTCGAGGAGATGATGAAAAAGGCGGCCGAGGAGATGGGCGTGCTTCATATTCTCGTCAACAATGCCGGTATTACCCGCGACGGTCTTCTGCTCCGCATGAAAGAGGAGGACTGGGACCTTGTCCTGAATGTCAACCTCAAGAGCGCTTTTCTATGCACCAAATATGCCATCAAATATATCATGAAGTCCGGGTATGGACGGATTATCAATATCGCCTCGGTTGTGGGGCTTATGGGCAATGCAGGACAAGCCAATTATTCGGCCAGCAAAGGCGGACTGGTTGCTTTGACCAAGACCATTGCCAAGGAATTCGCCTCCCGCGGGGTAACGGCGAATGCTGTGGCGCCTGGATTCATCCAGACCGCCATGACCGATAAACTCAAAGATGATGAAAAGGCCAAAATGGCCGCTATGATTCCGTTGCAGGCGCTCGGCAAGCCGGAGGATGTGGCGGACGCGGTGGCTTTTCTGGCGTCGCCGGACGCGGCTTATGTCACCGGACAGGTGCTGGCTGTGGACGGCGGAATGACAATGTAAGCAATCTCACTCAACTCTTCAAAAGGAGAAAGACATGGAAGAGCAAATCAAGGCAATCGTGGCGGAGAAACTGGGTATCAACGCCGATCAGGTCAAACCGGAATCCTCATTTATCGATGATCTGGGCGCGGATTCCCTGGATACCGTTGAATTGGTCATGGCTTTCGAGGAGAAGTTCAACCTCGAAATCCCGGATGAAGACGCGGAAAAACTGCGTACCGTGGGCGATGCCATCAATTACATGAAATCCAAGAACATCCAATAACAACCTGGATTCAAGACAAGGCTGGTATAATGAAAAAAGTGGTCATCACAGGCATGGGGGTCGTTTCACCCGTTGGGTCAACGCTGACCGATTTTTGGGACGCGGTGTCGAATGGGAAAAGCGGCATTGGACCCGTTACCAAGGTGGATGCCTCTCGGTATCCGACCAAGGTTGCCGGCGAAGTGAAGGGTTTCAACCCCGAACAGTATATTCCGTTGAAAGAACTACGCCGTATGGATGCCTATTGCCATTATGCCATTGGCGCAGCGGAACAAGCCATCAAAGATTCCGGCTTGAATCTTGAAACGACGGATCGGGATCGCATTGGCGTTTTGATTGGATCGGGTGTGGGCGGTTTGAAGACACTGGAGGAACAGCACCGGAACTTTTGTGAAAGAGGGCCGAGAAGCGTCAGTCCTTTCTTTATTCCCATGATGATTGCGGATATGGCTTCCGGATTGGTGGCCATCCGCTTCAAAGTTCGTGGTCCCAATTATGGTATTGTTTCCGCTTGTGCGTCTGCCGCCCATTCTCTGGGTGATTCGATGCGGCTCATTCGCAGCGGCGAAGCGGATATCATGATTGCCGGCGGATCCGAAGCAGCGGTCTGCGATCTCGGCATGTCCGGTTTCAGTTCCATGAAGGCCATGTCCACGCGCCCAGTTCCGCCGGAACAAGCAAGCTGTCCTTTCGATAAAAAACGGGATGGTTTTGTCATGGGCGAAGGATCGGGCATCCTGATTCTGGAATCGGAAGAGCATGCGAAAAAGCGGGGCGCCCGTATTTATGCCGAATTGGCAGGATATGGTTTTTCCTGTGATGCCTCTCACATGACCGCACCGGCTGACGGCGGCGTGGGGGCCATCTTGTCGCTTAAGGCGGCGCTGAAATGTGCGGAGTTGCAACCCACGGAGGTGGATTATGTCAACGCGCACGGGACCAGCACGGAATTGAACGACAAGAACGAGACCGCGGCAATCAAATCGGTTTTCGGTGACCATGCCCGCCGGCTGAAGATCAGTTCCACCAAATCCATGATAGGCCATTTATTAGGTGCTTCCGGAGCAGTAGAACTGATTACGACCGTGCTGTCAATCCAAAACAGCTTGGTCACACCGACGATCAATCTGAATGATCCGGATCCGGACTGCGATTTGGATTATACGCCGAATAAAGCGGTTACGCATGCCATTTGTGCGGCGGTGTCCAATTCGTTCGGGTTCGGTGGACATAATGCCACCATTGCGGTTAAGAAGTACGTTTGATTCCTATTGTGAATTTGATAAAAAGCCTTTCCCGTTTTTTTAGGCAGAAAAGCGGAGACAGGCTTTCTTATTTGGAGAAAAGCATCGGTTATGTGTTCCATAACCGTGCTTTTCTCGAACAATCTCTTTCCCACACCTCGTATGCGTTGTCCATCTCCAACAATAAACTCCTATCCAACGAACGGATGGAGTTTCTGGGAGATGCGGTACTCGGATTTGTCATGTGTGATTACGTTTTCCGGCATTATTCGGATAAAGGGGAAGGGGAGCTTTCTCGTATGAAATCCCTTATCATTAGCCGAAAAGCGCTGAAAGAGGCGGCGGATCATATCCGTTTATCGGATTATCTCTTTTTAAGCCGCTCCGAGGAAAAAACGGGCGGGCGGGAACGTTTTTCCATCAATACCAATGCCTTTGAAGCCGTGATTGCCGCGGTGTATCTGGACGGAGGACTCAAAGCGGCCGAAAAATTTATCTATCGTTGTGTGGTGCCGTTACTTGACTCCATTCTGGAGAACGCGGATTTTTGCAACTACAAGAGTCAGCTTTTGGAGCGGGTCCAGAAAAAAGGACAAGAAGTGCCGGTCTATTCAGTGATGAGCGAAAAGGGACCGGAACATGAAAAGATTTTTGAAATAAGTGTCGGCTTTTGGGGCAAGGAACAAGGGAGTGGCAGCGGGAAAAGCAAAAAAGAGGCGGAACAGTCGGCTGCCCGTGCGGCATTGGAGAATTTGAAAACAGATGATACCTTTTCTTAATAATATCCCACTGTCCGATTATTGCACTTACCGAAGCGGCGGGCCGGCAAAACAATTTCTAAAACCAAAGAATCAACAGGAATTAACCGATGCGTTCCGTTTCGCCCATCAAAACAATATTCCTTGTCTGATTTTGGGCAAGGGCTCCAATGTTTTGATTAGTGACAAAGGATTTGACGGGCTGGTCATTTACACGGGCGATACTTTGAATGAGATCCGGTTTAACGGAAATACGGTGACAGCCGAATGCGGGGTATTGCTTCATGATTTGGTGGCTGCCTGTGTGGATAAGGGGCTTGCGGGTATCGAAGACCTTACCCTGATTCCAGGGACGGTAGGTGGTGCGGTGCGCATGAATGCCGGCGCTTTTCAACAAAGTTTTGCAGACCATGTGTTCTCTGTCCTTTCCCTGACACCGGATGGGAAGAAGATGGAACGGACCAAAGCAGAGTTATGTTTCGGGTATCGAACAAGTTGTTTTGTTAAAAGCCCGGAATTGATTTTATCCGCTACTCTGGACTTGGTGCCTGGAGATCGGGCAGCCCTATTGCAGCGGGTGGCAGAAGACCAAACCAAACGCAAGGCCAAACAACCGTGGGACAGCGCCTGTTGTGGATCGGTTTTTAAACGGCCGGCCGGCCGTTTTGCAGGACCCTTAATCGAACAATGCGGACTAAAAGGATGTCGTATCGGCAAAGCGATGGTATCACCCTTGCACGCCAATTTCATTGTGAATGAGGGCGGCGCGTCCTCTGCTGATATCCGGAATCTCATCTTTCATGTGCAACAGACCGTACAGGAAAAGACCGGTGTTTTATTGGAACCGGAAGTGCTGTTCATAGGTGAATTCTAGAGAAGTATTGTGGCTCCCCAAATCTCAGTCATCATTCCAACCTACAATCGGCAGGAACTTACGGTTCGGGCCATTAAAAGCGTTTTATCTCAGACATTTTCTGACCTGGAATGCATTGTGGTGGATGATGGGTCAACGGATCAGACCGCAGAAAAATTAGCCAAAGAATTTGGAGAGTCTATCCAACTTATCCGCCAAGCGAATAAAGGGGTAAGCCGTGCCCGGAATAGAGGAATCGCTATAGCACAGGGCCGTTATCTCGCTTTTCTGGATTCGGATGATGAGTGGTTACCGCGAAAGTTGGAAAAACAGATCGCCTTCATGGCTGCTCATCCGGAATTCAGGATTTGTCAGACAACCGAGATATGGTTTCGGAAGGGGAAGCGGGTCAATTTACCGGAGATGTATAAAAAGAAGGGTGGCCGGATCTTTGATCGCTCTTTGGCCTGTTGCATGATTACCCCCTCTTCTGTGCTGTTGGAGCAATCGCTACTCCATGAAATGGGAAACTTTGATGAGACTATGTTGGTGTGTGAAGACTATGACCTCTGGTTACGTGTCACTTCCCGCCATCCGGTAGGTTTGATTGAAGAGGACCTGCTCATTCGATATGGCGGGGCACCGGATCAGTTGTCCGGTCAACACAGCCAGGATCGGTTTCGCATCCGTGCTTTACAGAAATGGCTTAATGTAAATGAAAAGGGGAGGCCGGATTGGCGCTTGGCTTTTAAAGCTTTGGAAGAGAAATGCCGAATTTACGGGAGCGGGTGTTTGAAGCGTGGAAAAGAGGAAGAGGGTGAGCGGATTTTAGCCATACCAGGAGAAATGCGATGAATAGGATTGAAGCACTTGTTCAGGAGGGGAAGATTACCCGTCCCACAGCGGAATGGTTAACCCGGCTTAATGAACAGGATGCTATTCCGGTGCTTGACCTCTTTAGTCAGATCAAGATGACGGTGAATCAGCAGCGGGCGCTTTTAGAGTGGATGGATGATATTGTTAAGCGGGATGAGCTTTCTGTGGCTGAACTCTTTGCAGAAGAGGAGATTGTGTCGCTGCTTCAGGATCCGGTATTAAATGGTCCTCAGAAGCGGGAACGAATTCATGAGCGGTTTCATACCCGCCGTTTTCCGGAAGTATCGGCTTTTTTAGTTGCTCTAAAAGAACGGTTGCAGGCATTAAAAGTGCCGTCAGGTATTCGCATTACGCCAATCGATCCGCTGGAAGATCGATCTTTCAGATTAGAACTGACCTTTCATTCTGGTCGTGAACTTAAAGAGCGTTTTCAGGAAGCTGCACAATTTCTATCTGGTCCGGGCATGGTTCGTTTTTTTGAATTCCTGGATGCATGAGATGAATTTGAAAATAAGGCTTTCTTGCTTGCTCACAAACTGCGAGCGCTTTCTTTCTTAACCTCTGGATTATTCATCTCGGATTGATTAGATTATCGGCAAGGAGATAATATGGTCAATCTGTTCAGTTATACCAACTACCGTCTTTTCCTGCAGGATTACTATGCAGAGCAGAAGGCGCTGGATTCCAAATATTCCCACCGCTACTTTGCCGACCGCATCGGCATCCACTCCACCGGCTTTTTCTCGGATGTGCTGCAAGGCAAGCGTAACCTGACCGCTCCGCTCATCCTGAAGTTCGCAAACGGCCTCAAGCTTAAAAAGAATGAGCAGGACTATTTTGAAAATCTGGTCCATTTCAACCAGGCCGAAAGCCATGAGGAGAAGAACCATTACTATGCCCGACTTTTGTCTCAAAAGAAGGTGGATGTGAATGTGCTGGGCAAGAACCAGTATGAGTT
>MGVN01000075.1:25875-52375 GCA_001800515.1 Elusimicrobia bacterium RIFOXYB2_FULL_49_7
CGGGAATTACTGAACTTTTACGCTTTCAAGGGCGATTATGCCGCTTTAGCCAAAAAGCTGAACCCTTCCATCCGGCCCGAACAGGCCAAGAAGGCGATTAAGATTCTGGAAAAACTGGGATTAATCAAACAGGATAAAAGCGGCCGGTATCAGCAGACTTCTGCTATCATCAGCACGGGAGAGGAATTCAGGCCCATGAATGTCTGGAATTTTCAGAGTGCGACCATGGAACTGGCCAAAGAGGCGCTGAGTCGCCACCCTAAAGAAAACAGGGATATTTCCACAGTGATACTGACCCTTTCCGCCCATTCCGTGAAACAGGCTAAAATAGAGCTGGATGTGGTACGGAAGCGGTTATTGGCGTTGGCCGAACAGGATAAGAATGTGGACCGGGTGGTTCAAATCAATATGCAGCTTTTCCCATTATCGAAATTCTGATAAAGAGGTTTTTATGACAGACAAAATAATAAAATCCGCTGTTTCTTGGGCTGTGTTGGCTGGGCTTTTCCTGCTTTTCAGTTGCAGTGATAACTCGCCTACGACAGCGGGGAGCGGGTCTGAGACACAGAATGCGATGGTCTCCGGGCACCTTTACAATTCCGACGGCACCCCAGCCAACCACGCCAAGGTCCGTTTTATCACTGTTGACCATAACCCCTATGGCGCAGCGAAGCGCTTTGCCACCACTGATTCGGTTTATACGGACAGCACGGGATGGTATGGCACCAATAACTTATCTGCCAATACCTATAATGTCTTTGCCGAGGGTGCGGATGACAGCCTGAGTTTTCAGGATTCTGTGGTCTTTGATGGCGATACCACGAAGGTGCCTGCTGACACCCTTGCCATGCCGGGTTCATTGCGTGGATTCATCAAGCTTCAGCCGGGGGATGATGTAGAGAAGGTTATTGTGATTATCATGGGGTCGAATAAATTCAACTTTGTGGGTTCTGCTGCCGATTTCGCTTTGGATTCACTGGCAGCCGGGATTTATCATGTGAAGTTTTTCTCCACGCTGGATAATTATGATAATCTGGATACCTTTTTTACGATTACTGCCGGTGCGGATATTAATTTAGGGGCTGATTCCATTGTCATGCCGCTGAAGATTCCTATTCCAACCAACTTTCTGCTGTCTTATGACACGCTGAAACAGATTGTCTCGTTGTCGTGGGACAGGATGGACCCGGCTAAGGTGGCGGGGTATAAAGTTTACCGGCAGCGGGTGGGCGGTGCGGATTCTGTTTTGACATCTGTGGCCATTGCGGACACCTTCTATGCCGATTCAACAGGGGTGCAGGATGAGAGGTATGAATACAAGGTTGTTGCTGTAAGCCCGAACGACATGGAAGGGACAAAAAGTGCAGGGTTAAATTTAAAGGTTGTGAGTGGATACCAAGTAATTGATACTCTCCCGAAGGGCTTATTGGCGGAAAAAGGTGGAATAGTATTTGTTGCACAAATAGCAACTGTAGCAACTGGCTCAAAAGTAACTGTACAATCGTATGATAGCCAATTTCAGGTCCAAAGTTCTATCCAATTGGATTCTGTCCTGGATCAACCACAGGGCTTTGATATGGATTCCGCTGGAAATTTATATGTCATAGACCTCCACGGAATATATAAGTTCAGCCCAACAGGTATTTTATTAGACACTATAGACATCTGGTCAAACAATGAAAACAAGACCCTTGTAGTCTACGACACTCTTGTTCTTCTGGCAAGTGGAGTTATCCGCGAATATTCACTTGGAGGCGATTCATTAGCAGCAATAAATCAAATGCCCGACTTCAGAGCAGATGGGTTAGTGGTACACAAGGGACGTATATTTGCTGGTGGGAATCGCAATGAAATAAGAATATACGATTTAAACCTGCAATTCATAGAGAGTTGGATTCTTAACTTTACCCATGATGAAACTGTTTGGGGTCTTGCTACAGACGAATTGGACAATATTTACGTTTTAGGCTATCATAGCAATCCTAATTTCTGCACCATGTTAATCTACAATTCAGCCCAAACCTATATTGGAAAGATCGATATAGGTGCTAACGCTAAATATTTTGTTGCCTCCAATGGAAATATTTTCTTAAATCAAGACAATAACTTGCTTGTGCTTAGGCTGCGCCAATAATAATCCATATTTTGAACCAAGAATAAAAAGTGGGGGGCACAACACCCCCCACTTTTAGCTTTTTTGAAGCTGTTAGCCAGCGATTGTAGACTTAGTTGTCCAAACATCGGGTCCTGTCGAGGTGCATCGTTGGAACAACAGATTATTACCGCTCCTCACCACTCGCCAGCTGCCAACGGTAGCAGTAGGGGCACCGAAATAGAAGGCATTGGCACTTCCTATTTCGATATCGCCCGCAACGTCCAATTTTGAACTAGGCGAGATGGTAGCAATTCCAACGTTCCCGTTTTAGTTGGAACAGTTGAACTTCTTATCTTATAATAAGATAGCCCATAAATGGTAAATATGGAAACCCAATTTAGGGCGCATAGTTGGAACAGGAGTTTTTCACGTCCACCTTTACACAGAAGAATTTTGATAGTGTGTCTCCTACGCATTTGTTTTTCTTCTGGAAACCAGGTTCCAATAGGGTATATTTTAAAGGTAAGGGAGCTGAAGCATAATGGTCATTAATCTCTCGTCCCAATCTAATAGCCATCAGAGCGAACGTCCGGTTGTTTTTGCTGACCGGATTGGAAGACTGTATGCCGAAGCAGCTACGGATGAGCATAAAAAAGGACTTGGCCAATATCTAACGCCTGTCCCTGTAGCTGATTTCATGGGGAGTCTTATTTCCGCCAGGAATAAAAGTAGGATTAGAATTCTCGACCCAGGCATCGGCTCTTCGATTCTTTCATGTGGCGCTTGCGAATCTTTAATCACCAGGAATACCGGCGTAAAAGAAGTTGAGCTTGTCGGGTATGAGTTAGATAAGAAACTTCTTCCGACTACACAGAAGGCATTACACTATCTGAAAGATTGGATGGCGGCTCGTGGCGTTACCCTTGAACACATAATCAAACGGTCAGATTTTATTCTTGAGAACGGTCATGTGCTTCAGGAAAACCTGTCGCTCTTTGCATCTGAGTCGGAATCCCCAAAATACGACATCGTTATTTCCAATCCTCCATACTTTAAGATTGGGAAAGACGACCCAAGAGCAATGGCAGCTTCAAGCGTGGTTCACGGCCAACCTAACATTTACGCTCTTTTCATGGCCATCTCGGCATACCTGATGGATGAAAAAGGTGACTTTATTTTCATAACTCCGCGAAGCTATGCTTCTGGTCCGTATTTCAAACGCTTCCGCGAGGTTTTCTTTTCCAAGGTTGTTCCTGAGCATTTCCATATATTTGGTTCAAGGAAAGAGGCGTTTGACCGGGATTCGGTGCTTCAAGAAAACCTTATCCTTCACGCAAAAAGAAGGACAGAGCATTCAAAGGATCACAATAAGACGGTTAAAATATCTTTTAGCCAGGGTTCGAACGATCTATCGAAGCCCGTCAAACGGACGGCATTGCTTAAGGACGTAATTAATCCCAAAGATAAAAACGTGATTATCTTCATCCCCACGACTGATGAAGAAGAACAGATAATAGCCCGTGTAAATTCCTGGAAGAGCAGCCTGCACAAATATGAGATGGAGATTTCCACAGGGCCGGTCGTTCCTTTCCGGGCCACAAAATTTATCCGGTATCAGGGTGATATCAAGAATGGTGAAGCCCCTTTGATTTGGATGATTAATGTTCGTGACGGGAAGTTTTCCTGGCCGCTCCGTGAAAGAAACAAAGAGCAATATATCATCGTTGATGATGAATCAATGCCTCTGCTCGTTCCAAACAGGAATTATGTCTTTTTGCGGCGGTTCAGCGCAAAGGAAGAGGAGAAGAGGCTCAATTCATCCGCATATCTGAAAAATGACATTCCCTGCAAGTGGTTGGGATTAGAAAACCATATCAATTATGTGCATCGTCCCGATGGGGAAATCACAAAAGAAGAGGCACTTGGAGTTTCCGCGATATTGAATTCACGGTTCTTGGACACCTATTTCCGCACCTCCAATGGAAACACACAGGTAAGCGCCACAGAAATCAGAGATATGCCGTTACCCGATATCTCCATCATCCAGAAAATCGGCAGTAAGATAGAAAAAGAAGGTGTGGAATCCGTTGAATTGGAGAGCATCCTTCCATAAATAATCCGCCTTGGAGCAAATACGTGAGCAAAATTAGCGAAGCCAAAGAAATTCTTGAGCAAATAGGGATGCCAAAGGCGCAACACAATGAAATTTCAGCGCTGACCTTCCTTGCCCTTTGTGGCATATCCAAAAGAGCCGCATGGACATCCGCAAACCGGCATAGCGTAACCGTGACCAAAGGAATCATGACTTTCATCAAGGATAATTACGACAAGGATTACGCTCCCAACACCAGAGAGACATTCCGAAGGCAGGTCCTCCACCAATTCGTACAAGGAAGGGTTGCGGATTACAATCCTGACGCACCGGATCTTCCAACCAATAGTCCACGGGCGCATTACGCCATATCAGAAGCAGCCCTAAAAGTCGCTCAATCTTACAAAACCAAGGGTTTCAATAAAGAAGTGGAGGAATTTAAGAGAACTCAGGGGTGCTTAATCGAGACGTATATCAAAGCAAGAAACAAAAGGACCGTTCCCGTCACCCTGCCTGATGGCAAAGAGTTCCATTTATCCCCTGGCAAACACAACCAAGTTCAGGTTGCCATCATCGAATGTTTTGCTCCGCGCTTCATCCAGCAACCGCAGGTCTTGTATATCGGTGACACCGCAAAGAAGAATTTATTCATCGATAACGACGCTTTTGCGAAAATAAACATGGCCGTAACCGACCACGATAAATTGCCCGATGTCGTTATTCTCGATGCCAAAAGGAAATGGCTATTCCTGATTGAGGCTGTGACCTCACATGGCCCCATGAACCCCAAAAGGATTTTCGAGTTGCAGGAAATGTTCAAGGCCTGCAAACATGGACTTGTTTTTGTCAGCGCCTTTCCTGATTTTTCTGAGTTCAAGCGGCACTCAAATGACATTTCCTGGGAAACCGAGGTTTGGGTCGCCGAAGCGCCGGATCACATGATCCATTACAACGGCGATAAATTTCTTGGCCCTCGATAGATCTTAGGAAACAGATTCTCAAATATTGCTATTCGCTCATATGCATGTCTTGTTCAGCGCGAATATCTTCACTTTTTGCTTCGCGTCTGTAACCGCGTTCAATGTCACGAAGCACTTTTGCCGTTCGATTCCACTTCCCCTCACAATGTATGGCCCATTTGGCATATCTATCGGCCAATTCACGTTCTTGGTTCCCTCCCTCAAAACAGCCCTTCGTAGTTACCCCTCTTTTATTATAGACGCCAACACAAAATCCATCTTCTAATTCTTTTGTTTGATACGTTTCAAGAATATCACGTACGGCCATATGCGGCCAGCAGTTATCGACTGGATCTGCTGGTGCATTGGCAATGATTTGACCTATGGTATCATCTGTAATCTTTAAACGTCCCATTTTCGCACAAAGCTGCCGTACTCTTGAAACCCAATCAAGTAGATGCTTGGCATCAAGCGTCCCATCGGCTTGAAGACCAGGAACATCTTTGTAGCCATATAGAAGGTCAAAACCACGTCGAGCAAGTATTTTCTTTTGCTCAGTCAATTCTTCGTCTTTTTCCGGCTCCTCATCCTTGGGCCGAAAGGTAATTTGGATTATTTCTGCAAATGCTTCCGGCTCTTGATTTAACCATTCAACTAAATTCTTTGGCTTATTGCCATGTCCAAAGGCAGACATAAAGTTCCATTCAATCTTAGCAAGCTCTTTTCGGTCAACACCGGGATTGTTTCTTAGAATATCGATAATATGTTCCAGACTATAGCCAAAATTCCCCCTTGCCGATTGCCAATCATCTGAATCGAGGTCTGCGTTCAGAAGACCGTTTAGAACCGATAATGCCAACTCGCTCGGTATATTCTCTGGCTTGAAGATATAGCTGAAATGTGATAAAAGACTGAATGCTTCTAACGGTCTACCGTGCTCCAAGTACTTTTTTGCAGCCATTGGTATTTCATTTTGATCCCAAGGAAAGGTTCCTGGAGGCAACTTTTTCCAATACTGTTCCGAAATGTCTTTTCCCATCTTTTCAGCAAGCTCCCAGGTTGTTAGTCTGGAGGGGATATAAAGCAGAAATTGAATAATTCGATCAGGGGTGAGTTTTTTCTTTTCATTGATGAATCCGATTGCCCAGTCGTGTCCCTTCTTTTTATTGTATGATTGAAGGACAAAACCCGCTAAGAATTCCTTTAATTGCTGCTCACCCTTATTATCAAAATCTGCAATAATATCATAATCTTTTTCCGAAATCTTTTCTATGCAAGCAGCGCTTGCTCCAACCAAACGGGGATGTTGCGCCTGTTGCGCTAATTTTAAGACCCCTTCAAAGCCCATTTTATTATAAATTTCGTTGGCTGCTTTAATTTGAAGCTCTTGCAGGAGCCTCGATTGTTCGTTATAATCGTGTTTCGCGCTAACACAATCAGGATGCCTGAAACCATAGCCGAATATCCTGCTCCATTTTATCAGCAGGTCTTCTGGAATAAAATGCTTATAAGCTGATTCCAGTCTTTGGAGGGTTTCGCCTTTAATTGACCATACTGCATCCGGGAATTCTTTGTGATGATATAGTTTGTTTTCAAGGCTGTCCCATATCTTTATCTTTGTTTTATCATTGATTATCTGAAGATCTGCGTTGATAAGCATGTCAAGGAGCTGGTGCCTAACATTAACATAAGGAATGTCAAAAACCTTTTCCAAAATACTGCTCCACCGAGATGGGTCCTTCGTTAGTAAACCGGGAAGACGATCGCAGACAAGCTTAACACCATCATAAACCTCTTTAGTCGTAACTTTAGAGGTGCAAGAATCTGCCCAACTTCTATGTTTTGGCTTGCAATTTGGCATTGCGAAACCATGATTTGAGGGAATTAATCCGAGTAATAGTCCCCATATTTCATCCGGATGCCTATCTATGAATGAATCGATAATCTGAAATCTTTTCTCAAGAGAAGCGGCGGTCTGCGGCATCCACAACATGAAGATTGTCAGTAAGCTGTTTGATGGCTTATTTGCCCAATTACTTCCTTTGTTTTCTATACGGGATAAGTGTATTAAAATATCCGTAACTCGACCAATATATTGCTCGTTCCAGGCACAACACTCTAGCGCCCATAATAAGGCGGCATAGTCACACCCCCCCATTGATGTTGTCTGAAAAAAGATTTCGCGAAGATTATCAGTCTTTTCACGGCAAATAATTTCAATTGCTTCGAGCAAGGGATCTGGCGCTGCTTCGGCAAGAATTGAAAGGACATCCGATAATGAAGCCCAAAATTGCCATTCCGATTTATTTCTTAATAATTGATACATTGTACCGGCCACAAATCCTTCTACGTCCGGTACTTGATCAAGGGGCTGCGTAGCGAGCAACACAAGGGATGTGCTTAATCCTTGTCTGATAGCGCTTGAATATTTGCGTTTTTTATTGTACATAGCGGCGGCGAACCGATCCTCTTTCTTCAAATCATATTTTGGATCAATCTCCCCAAA
The DNA here is from genome assembly GCA_001800515.1 of Elusimicrobia bacterium RIFOXYB2_FULL_49_7. Next base: position 33,528 of record MGVN01000075.1, read on the forward strand.
CACTTTTAAACATACGTCGCGCAGATTGTTAAGCATCATTGGAGCAATAAAATCGCGGAGATAGCTGTAGACATATTCATTGGAAGTTAAGGTGTATAAAGTGCCAATTTTCCTAAAAGGAGCATTGCCTCCGATACAACAAGATTGAACCATAGGTTCTATTTCAGAATACGGTCTTCCGGCAAGCTCAGACAATATTTCTCTGTCGCCTTCGTTGGCCGAATCCCATGAGCCAGCTAAGGCAAATAAGATAAGCTGTGCGCCCAATTCAGGCTTTATCCACTCCGGTCTTGAGATTTCGTTTTCATCAGCAAGGAGACGGCGAAGAATAGAAATCGACCCGTGGGTTCTACGGGCAAATCTATGAGCCTCATGTTCCGTCATACCGCCTTCCATTTGTAAATGCTCTTCAATAACTTTTATTGGAAGCCGCTTAATGGATGGACCTTGGTTCTCCTTATTCTCCCTAGTTGAAGGAATGAATATTTTATGCCCGTTTTTCTGTGCATATCCTAGAGGGGCGCCTTCAAATAATGGTATTAATACAAGCGGATGACCTTGTGCAGCCAATTTGCGGAAGGTCTCCAAATCTCTGACGACAACGCTCCGTGACCATTGAGCGATTTTTTGTTCGTTCTTTTCCATTGAGGAAATCACGGCACAAAGGTAGGCAATTGCTATATCGCTCTCAGATACGTGAAGAACTATCCGTTGCTCAGAGGAAGTTGTTAAGAATTTTATGACCGTATCACGTTCATTCGGTTGGGATCTTAGCAATAGCGCCTCATCCAGAGCAGGTTCTGTTGAACACCACCATTCATCCCATGCGATTGCAAGTGGACTGGCATTTTCAGCCGGTATTAACCCGATTTCTTTTGCAAGCCACAATCCAACAACCGGAGCAGTTTCCAGCCAATGCTCCAAATCGTCAGCATCATATACTCGAACATCTTTCCACCCGGTACTTTTCTTCTTTTCTGATACCCACTCTTCTTTTTTAGTCCATCGTCTTGGCGTAATAAAAATAAAAGTCGATTGGGTTATATCCGCACCACGGGGATTTTCGGTTCTTTTAATAAAGTCGCCTTCCGCTTTACCCCGAATATCCTTATTGCGGCCCGTCTCCCAAAATGTGGTACCCTGTGGAACGAATGGGTGTGTGTGGCCGTCATTATAAACTGTGCGTCCATCCCAACCACCGATGTTCACACTGTCGCCTGATGGCATTGAAAGCACGTCCACATTGGCGGTCGCTGTTATTAAGCGCCGGATGATCTCCGGTAATTTTCCCTCGGCATCCCTTGTATCTGCAAATTGGGAAAGTTTTGTCGCGTCTATTAAACGGAGAATGTTCTGGATTCCGATTCTCCAGGCCGCATCCTCTTCTCCTGGATTTTGGCCCCTTGCTGTTGATTCAGAACCATACCCGGCCATTTCCATCAATTTGTCGAAATCAATTCCATAGTAGTTTGAAAGTTTTGAAAGCAATTCTGTCGCGGGTTTTTTAATTTTTCCGCTTTCTACCATACTCAGGTGGGCATTAGGTATACCGGTATCCTCCTGTACCTGCCGTAATGTCTTTTTTTTCAACTTTCTTGCTTCCCTTAGATATTCGCCTAACATAGGCATCTCCTTATTTAAAATCTAATCTGCTAATGCTAAACGCTAATAATATAGATATTCAATTAGAAGATGTCAAATATATTATGGAATATGGATGATTCTGTTGAATATTGAACCATTGCCTAATTCCCAATCCCTTCCGATCCATCCTTTTCTTCTTCCTGTTTTTCTTTCAGCTTTTTTCTCATGGTCATGTACGTGATTGGGATAATCCTTGTCGCGCAGGGATGCTTTTCGTTGACCACTTTCCGCAGTTCTTCCTTTTGCAGCCGGGTATAGATTTGGGTCGTGTTGGTGCGCTCATGGCCAAGTAGCTCCTGGATATAACGAATATTGCATCCATTCAGAAGCATGTGGGTTGCGCAGGCATGGCGGTACAGGTGCGCGTGAAAGGGAGTCTTTTTCCTGAATAGCTGGCTGACTGATGCCGGATTCATCCTTGCCCCCATATCCTTGCCCTTAATCTGAACGAACATAGGTTTTCGCGGTTCCTTGATGGTCTTGTAATAGGCCTCAAGAGCTTTCAGGCACCGCTTCGTGACGGGAACGACTCTTTCTTTCCTGAATTTTCCCAAAACGTGGGCCGTCATATTCTTGACGTTCACGTCCTCGACATTGAGGTTGGAGATCTTGCAGGCGCGAAGCCCGCTGCCGTAGGCAAGCTCCAGCATGAGCAGGTTCCGCCTTCCCCCAATGGTTTTGTCTTTCTTCATTGCGCGGAAGACTTTTTTTATTTCTTCAAGCGAAGGAGCCATAATAGTCGGCACCTTCTTTGGAAAAATGATCCTTATGAACCCCATGCCCGTGTACGCCACTTCAAAAGGGATCTTTTCAGAACTGATATCAGCCGGGGTCAGAAATTGAAATGCACCATGCTGTTGAAAAAAGACTTCATCCCATTCTTTGACAGTGGCATAACATTTCCCCCTCGTCCATCAGATAGAGCCCTGAAACAATATCTGCATTGTGGTTGACAAGCTTGATAATCTGTGCGGGCCGGAAGATGATATCCGAATCAATCCACAGGAGATAATCGTATTCCACCTGCCCGTTAAAAGGTCTTTGCTCTTTTCCTCTTGAAAAATCACCCCCCAGGCACATGTTCCGGACAAAATAGATGTTATTGGATTCCCGGTGACTGACCATATAAGCGATGTTATTTTTTCCAAAGAAATGGATGGTTTCAGTCCAAGCGTCCAGAAATTTTCCGGAGAAATTACTGCCCGGCAGACAGAGGATGATTTTGAGTGCCATATTTTGGGTCCTTTCTTATACCAAGAATATAACACACAATCCTCAAAATCCCTGAGCAATCTCCACCTGTATTTGAGGTAGAATTTGCTAAAACTCGAAAACTCGTTTTTAAACTAAATTGGAAAAAATGGAATTTATGATACCGACCGAATTGATCGATTTTGCCAATTTGATAGGAATGGTAACAGTGGTTTCATCAGCCGCTTCAATTGCTGCGTGGTGCTCTGGTCTGTTTCATCAATAGCTACCTCCCCAATAGTCATCTCCGGAAACCGGGTCATCAGTGCCATTGCTTTTGCCCGGATCTGACTCCGCCGAAAGGCTGCCGGTGTTCGTCCGGTCCGCTCTTTAAAACGATCCACCCAGCGCCAATGCGCCTTCTTTTTAAAAGCTTCTGCAAGCTCGTTTTCCAAATGCGCCCTCCTTCGCTCACCTTCCAACAGACCGATGTTAGCTGCTTGCAACAATCCCTCAAAACCGGCTTCCATCTTTTCTTGATACGCATCCGGTCCTGCTGCTCCGGCTTTAAAACTGAGTGAGCCTGAACCGGCGGTAATGGCCAGTATATAGGAAAAAGGGGAGAGAATACGTCATCCACGACCAGAACAGATACGACAGAATGCGGCTTGTCAATCTCAGGAGAGGCAAAGAAGCGGACTTCCGGGTGCATGTAAAGGAAAAATAGAAATCGTTATAGGGGGGGGGGCAATATCCGTGCCAAGAAATTAAGAGGTGGGGAAAATGGTTGGAATAGATTCTTGGAAAAGAAGGTCAAAGTCCGGTCTTTGCTTTTTAACGAACCTCTGAACTGCCTGTGCCAGGGATTAAAATGTGGTGACAGAATTTGTCACAGGCATAACGGTCAGACGGAAAGAAAATGATGAATGCACGCGTACTCATATTGAAAATATTTGCTTAAACACATCATATTTAATTGGAGTCATAATGAAAACCACTCTTGTTCCTGTAGAGACTATCACTGAAAAGATTTTCGAGATACGCGGCCCAAAAGTCATGGTTGATGCTGACTTGGCAGTGCTCTATGGCGTACCTACTAAGCGACTCAATGAAGCTGTAAAGAGGAACATAAAACGGTTTCCAGAAGATTTAATGTTTCAACTCACGGTAAAAGAGCGCTATGAACTGGTCGCAAATTGCGACCGGTTTACACAATGGAAGCATTCTATCACTCTGCCGCATGCATTTACGGAAGCAGGCGTAGCCATGCTTTCGAGTATTCTCAACTCAGATAAAGCCATTCAAGTCAACCTTCAAATTATCCGTGCCTTTATCCGGCTCCGTAGAATGATCGGTCAACACGAAGTCTTGCGTCTTGCCATTGAAGGTCTGGAGCGCAGGGCTGATAAAAATGAACGCGACATTCAACTGGCATTGACCTTTCTTAAAGAAATTCTTTTCCCTTCCGAGAAAGAGATTCAAAAGAAGCCTTACAAGATGGGCTTCATCCAGCACAAAAAAGACTGATTCGCTCTTGATGCTTCTTGAAGCAAGAGGCAGCTGCAAATTCGCTATTGACAAAAACCGGAAAATGTATTATAATTTAACCGGATGGTTAAGCTGAACGGTTAGCGGCGCTTCGACAGGCTCAGCGGCCGCTAAAAGAAACTAATGTGTCTTATAAAGAAAGTGGCTATTAATAACTGCGGGCGCTGAGCCTGTCGAAGCGCCGCAGTTAACATGGGGATGGCTAATTATCATGAAAAAACCTGAAAAATCTCAAAAAACCGAACAAATCATCCTAAACACTGCGCAACAGACTTTTGCAGAACAGGGGCTCTCCGGTGCGCGTATGCAGGCCATTGCCAAAGAGGCGAAGGTTAACAAGGCGCTGCTCCATTACTACTTTCGCTCCAAAGAGAAACTCTATGAAGCAGTGCTGAAAAATATTATTGGCCAGGTCTGGACCACCATCCGCCAGGAAATGAAGGCAGAAAACAAAAGCCAGAAAATAGAAGAAGTCATTCGAATCATTGTGTCAGCCTATGTCCGAACACTTCGAAACAATCCCGTTTTTCCCAGAATCATGTTGCACGAGATGGCGGTGGGCGGCACTCACCTCTCCGTCATTGTGGAAGAGCTGGTCGGCTCCTTTGGGGATCTTCTCGGCAGATTGATGGTGGCTATCCAAGCCGGGGTCAAAGAAAGGCGAATCAAGCCCATTGAGCCCGTGCATATCATCATCAATTTAATGGGCATGACCATTGCCACCTTTCTGTTGCAACCTATTATTCCACTCTTTTATTACCGAGTCTTTAAGAGTGAATTCAAGGCAGATGACGCCTTTTTTGAAAAACGAATTGAGGTCATTACTGAAACCCTGTGCAACGGTATCTTGGTTCGGAAAGGATAATCTATGCGAATACTTGGGTTATTCATGTTTCTCATTGTCAGTCAGACGGTCTTGAGCCTAACCTTGTCGGAATCTCAAAATCTGTTATTTCAGCAGAATAAAGATATCGCTGTCATTGAAGCACAAATCAGCCAGGATAAGGCGGCAGTGAGTGAAGCGTGGTCCGCTTTTCAGCCTACCGTGGCATTACGCGGACAATATGGATATCAAAGTGAAGTTCAGACCCTGGAATTGCCAACACCTATTCCGAGCATTACCACCCGCCGCGATATGGGCGACCATGACAAGACCGAGTGGGGGGCGGATATCCAAATCCCTTTATTTACCGGTTTGGGCCGGTATTATAATGTCAAAAGCCGAGACGCATTTTTGCAAAGTGAGCAGATGAATCTTGAAGCCATCAAGAACAGCCTTTCCTTCCGATTGGGACAGCTCTTTTTTGCTTTGGAATTGGCGACTCAACGGACTCAAACACAAGAGGCATTAATTCGTCAATTTGTGCAATATCGGGATCAGACCGTAGAACAACACAATGCAGGGGTGGTGGCTGCTACGCGCGTGTCTGAAGCCGAGGCTCGACTGGCCACTGCAAAGGCGGAGCGGGTGGCCATGGCCGATCAGATTGATTCGTTGAGACTTGAAATAGGCCAATTGATTGGAAGACCGGATACGGTTATGGTGTTTGACTTTGCCAATGCTGCGCCTGATTCTGCGGAAAGTGCTAGATTAATGAACAGTAGGGGAGCCCGGGATAGACCTGAAATGGCGGCGTATGACTGTTCGAGTCGTTTGCTGGAATATCGAAAAAAGGGGCTGACGAGCCAACTTCTCCCCACACTCTCCGCCTCAGCAGGTTTACGATATGGAAACCCGGGCCTTAGTCTTTCTTCCGATGAATTTATGTCCTGGCAGGTGGCAGGTTTGTCTCTGAATTGGACCGTGTATGACGGAATGAAGACATTGTATCAAAAGCGTCAGGTTGAACAGAGTTTGGTTGTCACCCGTTTACGAAAGGAAAAAGAGAGTGAACAGTGGACAAAAGCCCTTTCTCAAGCGCGGCTGAAATGGATTCAAGCCAACGATCAATTGAAGGCAGCCCGCCTTGCAGAATCCGCTTCAGAAGAATATGCGTCTGATTTAAAAAACGGGTTGGATGCCGGCACCGTCACTTCTTTGGAATATCTGAATGCTCTGTCCGGTCTGGCGCAGGCGCGATGGATGGTTCATCAGGCTCGTTTTCAGGTCAACAGCGCCGCCTTAGCCATTCGTTATGCTTCCGGTACCCCCCTTCGATTTTAACCCATGAGGAAAATATGAATAAACTGCTCGTGCTTCCCGTTGTTCTGGTGCTATGCCAAAGTTGCTCCAGAGAGAATGAAAAAGACTTTCTGGGCGCGGCCAATGTTGAAATGAAGGTGTATCAGGTTTCACCTGCCGTGCAAGGCACACTTCTGGAAGTCAAATGCGAAGAAGGGAGTTCTATTAAACAGGGAGCGTTGTTGGCTATTCTGGATACGCTTCCTTTTTCCCTTCAGATACGGGAAATAAATGCCAACCTTTCACAGATAAGCCACCAACTGAGTGCCAAGGAGGCGGAAAGTGCTATCGCCCGGAATGACGCCTCTTCGGCCAAGCGGGAACGGGATCGCATGAAAGGACTGGCCGACAAAGGCGCCGCCCCCCTGCAGCAGGCCGATAATCTGGAAAGTCAGGCACTTTCTGCGGAACTTCGTGCCAAGGCAGCTGCCCTGAATCTGCCTGCTTTTCAAGCACAGGTGGAGATGCTTTTGGCGCGCAAAGCGCAGCTTGAGCTTAATCTTTCCCGTTGTTATGTGAAGTCGCCTTGTAACGGCATTGTCTTGGTGCGCTATCGTCATCATGGAGAAATGGCGCTTCCCTCGGCCCCCATTTATGAAATCGGCGAGTATGACACAGCACAGATCGATTTTTTTATGCCGGAACCTTTGTTGGCCGGGCTGTCGGTTGGAGGAAAGGTACGGTTGCGGTTGGATACCCCGGATGGGAAAGGGGATTTTTTGCCGGCGCAGGTGACTTGGATCAGCAACACGGCCGAATTTTCTCCTAAAAACATTCAGACCCGGGAATCGCGGAATGGGTTGTATTTTAAGGTCAGGGTTAAATGCGCCAATCCGTCAGGTCGATTGAAACGGGGCTTGCCGGTGGAGGTGTGGAGGTAGGGGACGGTTGCTTCGACATCCCTGGACAGAGTTCTGAAGAGGTGCTCAGCGACCGATTTGATGCCGGGCACTGAGTTTGTCGAAGTGGCCGGTAAAAATATGAAATACGCTATTTTTGCGAAAGGTTTAATCAAGCGCTTCGGTACTGTCACGGCCTTGTCAGGTGCAGATTTGAAGGTTCCAACAGGTTCTCTTTACGGCCTGATTGGCGCAGACGGTACGGGCAAAACCACTTTGATGCGCTGCTTGGCCACGCTGATTGATGCCGATAGCGGAGAGGCTGCCGTATTGGGTTGGGATGTCAAGAAAGAAACGGCGAGTATTCGACGCCGCATCGGCTACATGCCGCAACGATTTTCTTTGTATGAGGATTTGAGCGTAGAGGAAAACCTCCTTTTTTTTGCGGATGTTTTTAATGTGACGGGTGAGGAAAGGGAAAAACGATTGGCGCGGCTTCTCGCTTTTTCAAGACTGGCTCCATTCAAGGGACGTCGGGCCGGTGCCCTTTCCGGCGGCATGAAACAGAAGCTGGCCCTTTCTTGCGCGCTTATTCATACCCCGGAACTTCTCATTCTGGATGAGCCGACAACAGGCGTGGACCCGGTTTCTCGTCTGGAATTCTGGAATATCCTCCATGAATTAAAAGGGGAGGGGGTTTCTATCCTGGTTTCCACGCCCTACATGGAAGAGGCTGATTATTGTGATGATGTTACCCTTTTTCACAACGGTCAAGTCTTATTATCCGGTAAGCCGGACCATTTATGCAGCTCTTACCCTCATTTTCTGTATCGGCTGGAATGGGCGTCAGGCGCTGACATGAGGGTCTTGCCAAACCAGTGGCCGCTTGACATTCGTTTACTTTATCCGGCAAAAGGCGGGGTTCATTGCGTATCGAAACTTCCCGAAGCTCAAAAAGAAAAGCTCCTTGCCCTGATTCAAGAAAAGGTTCCCCAGTTGGCGGCCATTGAACCGGTTCCTGCCACCATGGAAGATCTTTTCTTTCTCCACCTTGCAGAGGTGCGTTCATGAGCCACTTACCCCACTATACCATTGAGACGTGCGATCTAAGCAAACGGTTCGGCCGTCAAATGGCCGTGAATCGGATATCTATTGCTGTTGAAAAAGGGGAGATATTCGGTTTTTTGGGGGCAAATGGGGCGGGTAAAACAACGGCAATTCGCATGTTGTGCGGTTTGTTGGCTCCAACCGGGGGAACGGGTCAGGTGGCCGGATTTGACATCCTGCGTGAGACCGACAGAATCCGGGAGCGCATCGGCTATATGTCGCAGAAATTCAGTTTATACACGGATCTGACGGTCCGAAACAATATGCTCTTTTTTGGTGCACTGTACGGTCTTTCGGGCCGGGTATTAGCAACCCGCATGGACAGTATGATTGTCTTTCTCAAAATGGAAAAACTGTTGGATCGGGTCACCGGCGATCTCCCCTGGGGTGTGCAGCAACGGCTTTCTTTGGCGTGCGCCAATCTTCACGAACCGGAGATTCTTTTTTTAGATGAGCCGACCGGTTCCGTTGATCCCCTAAGCCGCCGCGATTTCTGGGACCTCATTCTGACCCTATCCGGCCGTGGCACCACGGTTTTTGTTACCACTCACCACATGGATGAAGCCGAGTATTGCCGCCGTATTTCGATTATGGTGGAGGGTCGTGTGGCAGCCATGGACACCCCGGTTGCATTAAAAAAGCAGCTTGAATGCAAGAACTTGCAGGATGTCTTTATTAAACTGGTGAAAACCGCTTCCCCGGTGAACCCATGAAACCATCTCTTCTCCGGATACCCGGGAACGAAGTGCTGGGTCCTACCCTGGCTGTGATGCGCAAGGAGATGCGTCATATTGTGCGGGACGTGCAGACTCTTTTTATTGTCATTGCACTGCCGATTATCCTGATGTTCCTTTATGGTTATGCCCTTACGTTGGATGTGCAGAATCTGGATGTCCTGGTGGAAGATCCTGCTTCTTCGCCGGAAAGCAGAGACTTGATTAACCGCATAGAAGCCAGTGCTCTCTTTCATGTCAAGGGAGTGGTTCCCGCGGTCACGGACTTGAATGATGTGTTGATTCGACATCAAGTTAAGGCGCTTTTCCGTTTTCCGCCTGATTTAGCGCGGGAACTTCTGGGAAACGGCCGTCCCGGCTGCGTGCAAGTGGTCATTGACGGCAGTGATCCTAATGTGGGAACCTTGATTCGTAACAGTGCGGAACCCCTGATTCGAGGGGCGGTCTTGAAGATGTTGCATATTGAAGAACCGACATTATTGACTCTTTGTCCTCGCGTGCTTTATAACCCGGACCAGAAAAGCTCCCTCTTTTTTGTTCCCGGCCTTATGGCCATGATTCTGGTGCTTATTTCCACGCTACTCACTTCGCTCACTATCACGCGGGAAAAGGAACGGGGGACCCTGGAACAGCTTCTGGTGTCGCCGCTTCATCCGGTAGAAATCATTATCGGCAAGCTGGCCCCGTATGTGGTGCTCGCCGCCGTGGATGGTTTCATTATTCTGGCGGTGGGGTATTGGGCGTTTGGCGTGCGGATTGCCGGCAGCCTGCTTTTACTGGCCAATGCCAGCCTGCTCTACATCCTGACCGCTCTGTCTTTGGGCCTGTTATTCAGTACGGTGGCCAAATCCCAACAGCAGGCCATGTTTATGGCGCTGCCCGTGACCCTCATGCCCACCATGCTTTTATCCGGTTTTATCTTTCCTATCAGCAGTATGCCGTGGGTGCTTCAATGGGTTGCCCATGCCATTCCGGCCACCTATTATCTCCGCATCATTCGCGGGATTATGTTGAAAGGCATCGGGATGGGTGCTCTTTGGAGCGAAGTCGTGGTCTTGTCCGGGATGATTGTTCTCTTGATTGCAATCTCTGTGAAGAAATTCAAGGTCAAACTATGAACCGCTTTTTAGCCATTGTTAAGAAGGAATTTCTCCAGTTAAGAGCGGATCCGGTCATGATCCGTTTAATGATAGGACCTGCCATTATTCAACTTTTCATCATTGGTTATGCGCTGACCGTGGAGGTCAAGGAGGTGACACTGGGCATTGTGGACCGCAGCCGGAGTCCGGAAAGTAGTTCACTGTTGACCACGTTGACGCGCCATCCGCTTTTTATTTTTAAAGGAAATTACGCAGACGAGGCCGGACTGCGTGAAGCTTTGGATCAGGGCGATATCCGTATCGGTCTTATTCTGAGTCCGGATTTTGCAAGTCAACTGCATTCGCCGGAGGGTGCGGAGTTAGGGCTTTTGATGGATGGAACGGATGCTAATTTCAATGCCGTCGCAGCCGGATATATTAATGCCATTTTTTCCGGATGGACGTTGGGGGAACTGAGAACCCGACTGGCACGGGATGGAATTGATATGGATCGGATGTTGCGCATTCAGGTGACGGATGATGTGCGCTTTAATCCGCGTCTATTGTCCACGTGGTATATGATTCCTGCTCTGGTGGTCTTGCTTATTACCATGGTTACATCGCTTCTGACCGCCTTTGCCATTGTCAAGGAGAAGGAACGGGGCACCTTTGAGCAGTTGGTGGTTACCCCGGTCAGACCGGTCCATCTTATTTTCGGAAAGTGCGTGCCCGGGATTGTGGTAGGGCTTTTGGAAATCGGTTTTTTCTTCACCGTGGCGCTTTTATGGTTTCGCATTCCTTTTCGGGGGAGTTTTGCGGCCTTTCTCTTTTTCTCGGTGCTCTATATGGTATCTTCTCTGTCCATCGGTATTCTGATTTCCACGGTGGCTAAAAGTCTCCAGCAGGTCCTGTTTATGGTCTTTTTTATCCTTATCTTTTTTATTCTTCTTTCCGGTTTTTTTATTCCCCTTGAAAATTTGCCTCATTGGGTGCGGTCACTGACCCTGTTAAACCCGGTCCGTTTTTATATGTCAGCCGTCCGGCAGATTTTTTTGAAAGGGGCCACGCTTTCCCAGCTGCATGACGAGGCCTTGATGCTGCTCTTAATCGGAGCAACGGTTTTTTCGGTGTCCTTTGTGAAATTCAGCCGTAAAGCGGGGTGATGGGTTTAAGATAATCCCACCTTCCGCCACCCTTGAGAAAATTGCTTGTGATATTTTAGTTTACCGTCAAGCATGAATTTTCGTCTTCTCTTTTTGCCCCTTTGCTGTCTGCTTTTGGCCGGTGCAGCGGGTCATTTTTTCATCGAAAAGGGTGTCCGTTCCGTTCTTTTATCTGAACGGGAAAACCATATTTTGGACAAGCTGGCGCCCTTTCGGGACTTGGTCAAAGAGTCCGGCGGCGTGCATCCGGAAAGCCTTCTGGTCAGAGGGGAATTCAGCGGTCTGAACACGTTAGGTCTCAAGCGGGTGACGGTATTGGATAGGAAGGGCCGTGTTCTATCCTGCACGGACGAAGGATATGAAAACGGTGTCGATCCGGACGAGACCACTCTGGAAAAACTGAAAAAACAGAGCGCCGGTTTTTTTTCCGAAGAAAAAGGACGTTTCCATTATCGCGTTTATTTTCTGCCCGTCCTGTCGTCCGGTGGGGTCAAATTTCTTTTTTCCATCTCGGACCTGGACGATGTCCTATCTTTATTACGACTCCAACTGATCATTGTGTTGTTCCTGTTATCCGGGCTGACCGTGCTTTTTCTGCTGCTGCCCCTTTTGCGCAAAATGTCCCTTATTCAAGCCCTGTTGCGCGGTTTTTCTTTTATCTCTTCGGGCAACTACCGATTTGAACTGACTGCACGGCGTGCGGCGCCTGTGCTCGAGCGGTTCAATGAGATGGTCGGAACACTTAAAAAACGGGAGGAGCAGCGGGGCCAACTCATTGAAAAGCTCAAAAGCGTGGGCGGCTCCGGCAATTTCACGGATTTGTTCAATCGAATCCTTGATACCGTTCGAATCGATCTGGGTGCCGAACAAATCATGATCATGGTGGTTCGCGACGATTTGCTCCAGGTAACTGCCTGTCGCGGTTTTGATGAACGGGTCGTATTCAAAGAAGAGACCTATCCCGCGTCCGAGGATGTTTTTGCGGAAGTCACGGATTATGGTAAACCCATTCTTCTGAATGATGCCAAGGAAATCCGGAGGAATGCCCGTTATGCCTCACTGGTCGCGGTCAGCGGACCGGTCGCCCTTTTTCCGATTACGCAAGGCAATGAAATCTACGGCATCATCCATGCCGGCAAAGGGCGCGGTCAGTCCCCTTTTTCCAGCGGGGAAATCGAAACCGGGGAGGCCATTGCGTGCGGGGCGGCAGTGGCGATGACGCACTTGGGTGAAGAAGGCCGGACAATGGCTGCCCCGGAAAAAAGCGTTCCTACGCCCGAAGCCTCTATCTTTTCCCTATCTCCGCTTCCGTCCATTTCGGTCCAAGGATGCATCACTGCGCCTGCCTCGTTTCAGGTCCTTTCTTTTGCCCGTCGTAAAGAGGATTGCATTACGCTGCTTTTTGTGCAGGGTACCGCCCTTTCCGATAACTGGGCCGCTGGATTACTACGCGGCATGGAGCATCTGGCGGACAAACTGCGCCATCGTATCACGAACCTGACTTATTTCGCCCTATCGGTCTTAAACAAGATGCCCGACTCGCCTCTGAAGGAAAAATACGAAGAGAAATTCAAAAGCAACCCTCTTTCGTATGATGAAATATGTGAAAACGCGGAATCGCTGCTTCTCAAGGAGAAAAAGGCTTTGGGTCTGGAAACCCTTCTCCTGGATGTCAAAAAAGGGTATTGTGAAAGCCGATTCAACCGGTTGAGCGGTTTTCTCCAGCATGAAGACGGTTCTTTCCTGCCCTTGACCGGTCGTCTTCCTTTCCGGCCCGGAGATTTGCTTCTGGTGGCGGAAAAACATTTTTGGGACACACCCCGTTTTTCCGGCCTGAACCGTGGGGAGGAAAGCACGGTTATTTTGAAAAAACTGGCCGATTCCGGTGCCCCGACGTCATCGCTTCTTTCGGTCATCCGGTGGAACTAAGCTTTTTATGTTTTTAACCGGATACCACGGAGTTCAGTTAAATGAAAGCTAAATATTTATTAGTATTGATCGTGATGATTTCTGTCCTTGCAAAAGGAAATGAAGGAGGGAAAACGTCAGAAACCCCAAGCTAAAAGTAATCCTGTCACTTGGGGGATGGGGAGGCTGCGAACCTTGTTCCGGAACATTTTCAACTGTCAAAGGAAGAGAGGATTTTGTACGGTCCACAAAAGAGTTGCTTAAAAAATATAAAGCAGACGGTTCAGGAGCTTCGCAAAACACTCTATTGCGCATGCGGCTTATCGATATAGTCCATCCCAAAAGATTTTTGCTGCCTACGACGACAAGCGGTCTATTGCCTTGAAGGCACATTGCCTATGGGATGAAAACCTTTTCTATTTTATAGCAATTTTATTTCAGAACTCCCAACTTTGGGACGGCGTGGCAACCTGCCAGTTATTTTGCTGCTTTAAACCCGCGGTGGGATATTTTATATTCTTCCCGTTATGAAAGCACCCCGATCCCGACGCGTTCTCTTTCTCTTTTCGGATATCCTGACGCTGAACCTTTCTTTTTTCATCATCGCGTTCATCAAGGTCCGTTATTTCTCCTTTGCCCAGACCTCGCTGAATGAGATGTTGTATCTGGTGTTGTGGGGCAATGTCTATCTTACCGTGCCATGGGTCGCCATCTTTCTGTTGTTTGGGTTTTACCGGCAGAATTGGCATCTTTCTCTTTTCAGCGTCATTCTCACGGTTACGTCCGGAATCGTCATTCTAAAATTGGTGGAACTGCTGCATGATCTCATCAAGGGCCAATTACAGGACGTCATGCCCACGCCCATCGGCCTGAAGCTGCTGCTCATCTATTGGTGTCTCATCATCATCATTTGTTATATCTCGCGGTATATTCTCACCGCGCTTTTTGATTATTTGGAGTCCATCCGGCACGGCAGTAAACAGGAGGCCATCGATGGGGCGGGTTATACGGAAAAGGAGTTCGGTGTCAGCCGTGACTTGACGTTGGTTTACCATGCCCGACGTTACTTGCTCGGCAAGCGCACCATGGACCTCCTCGGGGCGTGTGTTGCCTTGTTGATTTTTCTGCCCACGATTCTGGTCATCGGTCTCATCATCAAGATAACAGACCACCGAGGCCCCATCTTTTTCAGACAGTATCGTCTCGGCAAGAACGGCCGGGTTTTCCGGGTTTTCAAATTCCGAACCATGGTAAGCAATGCGGAAGAGGTTTTGAAGCGCGACAAAGCGCTCTATGATGAATACCTGGCCAACAATTTCAAATTACCCGGGGATCACGATCCGCGCATCACGGCCATCGGATCCTTTTTGCGTAAGACCAGCCTGGACGAATTTCCCCAGCTTTTCAACGTGCTGGCCGGCAGCATGTCGTTGGTGGGTCCTCGCCCTATCGTGGTGGATGAAATAGTCAAATATGATAAATATCGGAAGAAGTTTCTTTCTGTCAAGCCCGGCATGACGGGCTGGTGGCAGGTGGCCGGCCGCAGCAATATCGATTATCCGGACCGGATTTATCTGGAAATCTATTACGTTGAGAAAGCCTCTTTCTTTTTTGATCTGCGGATTCTGTTGGAGACGATTCCCACTGTCCTTTTTGCCAAAGGCGCGCATTAAACCGATAGAGATTCTACGCTAAAGCCCGATTTCCCGGACTTCCGTTTCCGATAATACCCGGAAGGCCCCGGCTTCCAATGTTCCCAATTCCAGCTTCCCAAAGGCAATCCGTTTCAGTCGTGTCACATCACGGCCCAAGGTCTTGAAAAGACGGCGGATTTCACGATTTTTCCCTTCCGTCAAAGTAACCAACAGATGGCTCTCTCGGCCGCTTGCTTTCCGAAGCATGACATCCGAAACCTTTAAGAATTCCCCCTTATCCAGTAGACCGTTCTTAAGCTGTTCAAGATGCTTTTCTTCAATGCGTCCGGTTACAGTGACGACATAGCGTCGTGGAATGGCGTTTTGCGGGTCGGTCAGGTCCGAAGAAAAGCGGGTATCATTGGTCAGCAGCAGCAAACCGGAAGAGGCACGATCAAGGCGACCCACTGCATGCAATCCCCGGAATGCATCGGGATGAAGATCGAAAACGTTTTTCCGCCCCTTTTCGTCCGACCGGGTGGTGACCACACCGCGAGGTTTATGGAGCAGCACGGTTCTTTTGGCAGCGTAAAAAAGCGGTGTGTCGTTAAAAGCGAAAAGATCTTTTTCCGGAGAGACCGGAAAAAAGGGATCGCGGCAGACCTTGCCGGCCACTTTGATGCGGCCTGAAAAAATATATTCCTCCGCCTCCTTGCGGCTGAAAAGGCCCATTTTAGAGAGGGCGCGGTTTAAAGGCACATGTCCCGTTGAATAACGGGCATGATGCGGCGGCGGCGTGCGACTCATACAGGCAAAGTCTCCAATATTCGGACAAGATCGGTTTTACGAAAGGGTTTTTGAATGAAACCGAAAGCCCCCTGGGTCAGCAGTTTTTGAGTTTCGCCGTCCAGGCTATAGCCGGACATCAGTACAATGGGAACATGAGGTGCGAAGGGATGAAGCACCGCGAAAGTATCACGCCCGTTTAGGCCGGGCATGATCATATCCAGAAAGATGACATCAACGGCGCCCTTTGCTTTCTTAAAACAGGCGATGGCTTCCTGTCCATTGCGGGCCGGGATGACTTGGTGACCGAGTCCCTGGAGAATTTCGCATCCCAATTGAAGCAACAGGTTTTCATCATCCACCAGGAGAATGCAGCGGCCGGAAGGAGCAGGTGAGGAGACTTTTTCGGTCGGTGGTTCATTGACAGATAGAGTATTTGTCAGGGGGAAATAGAGATGAAAGACCGAACCTTGTCCCGGTTCGGATTGGACCTCAATGCATCCCTTGTGATTCTTGACGATACCGTACACCGCGGCCAGGCCCAGTCCCACACCACGCCCTTTTTCCTTGGTGGTGAAAAAGGGTTCAAACAACCGCTCCTTGACCGTGGCATCCATGCCCACGCCGGTATCGGACACGGAAAGATGAAGATATTCTCCGGGGTCCACGTCATGGGAGGGGCCAGTCCGTCCGTTTTTTCCAAATAGCATGGTTTCCGTTTTGAAAACCATTTCTCCCCCGCTTGACATGGCATCGCGTGCATTCAGGGCCAGGTTCAACACCGCATTTTGAAGTTGGGCAGGGTCCCCCAATGTGACGGAAGCCGCCGCCGCCAGATCCGCCGTCAACGTAATGCTACGATCAATCGTGTGGGTCAAAATGGATAGGATTTCCCGGATAATGGTGTGCATATCCACGCGGACGCTCTGGAATTTCCCCTTTCGGGCAAAGGCCAGAAGCTGGCTGGTTAATTGCGCGGAATACTGGGCCGAAGAGAGTATCATGTCCGCATAATGACGAAGTTCGGGCTGATGGGCCAGTTTATCCCGGATGAGATCCGAATAACCGATAATGCCGGTCAATTGATTGTTAAAATCGTGGGCAATGCCGCCGGCCAGTTGCCCGATGGCGCGCATTTTTTCCGCTTGTCGGAGCGATTCCTCCAACCGTATCTTTTCCGCTTCCGCGATTCGCCGTTCCTGATTCAACAGTGTCAGGGCGATCTGATCCGCCAACAGGCAGGCAAAGGTGATTTCATCCGGTTCCCAGATATGTTCTTTGCCTACATGTTCAAAACAAAGAACACCGTGATTTTTCTCGGCCGCCTGAATTCGGGCATCGAGCAGGGCGGTAATACCGTACGGACGGAGGTATCCTTCCACCAGGCTTTGTACTCGCGGATCTTCGAGGGGAAAGCTGACATCAACGAATGGGTTGTTCCGCAACGCGGTGAATTCGCTCTCATAGTCCGTTCGGGTCAGTATTTTCCCTTTTTCATGACGTCCTGTGGAGTGGCAATAGAGATCCAAACATTCAAGGCGTGTTTCCAAAGTGTCGAAAAACCAGATGGAAACCCGTTCCGATCCCATGAGTACCGCTGCCTTTTCAGTCAGGACCATCATCAGATCAGGTAGATTCCCGGTCATGATTTCCGGCATCAGTGTCAATTCCGAGATGAAAGCTTGTTGATGGTTGACACGGATAAGCTGATTCATTAACATTTCCTCCGCCTGTTTTCGATTGGAAATGTCAAGAAAAGTACAGGTAAGCCCTTTGGCAGAATCGGCCGGATCTACCGGGGCAGCGTTCAATTGCACGTCAACCACTTTCCCGTCCTTGTGTTGCCACTGTACCTCGAAACAAGCTTGTCCTGTTTCCTGTATCTGGGTCGATATTTTTTTCTCCGCCTCCTCATACTCCTCCTCCGAGGTATAGAGAAGACGGCTGTTTTTTCCCAAGAGCTCCATTTCAGTATAGCCGGAGATTTGCAACGTGTAGGCATTGACTTGCCAAATAATGCGATCAATAACCAGAGTGATGCCGATGGGAGCGGAGCGGAGGATAGAGGCCAACCGCTGCTCATTCAGGGTAATCGGATGGCTTGACATGGGTTATTATGCAAAATGCACAAAGAGAGAAGAGGAGATCAAGCTAAAAGAAAGAGCGTGTCACTGCTTTGCCTGCATTGAATCCCGCTATAAAGGCTTTTTGATTGACCTCAAATGCCGCGGGTGCAAGATGGGAGCGCAAAGCGGCCAGCAGGGCCGTTGCGGGCAGAAGCGGTTCCAAGACCGCCAATAACCCTCCCAATCCGGCCAAATTAGGCCTTTTCCAAAGGGTGGTCAAGGGAAGCCGAATCAACTTCCAACCCGGGCTAAGCTCATTGAAAGGCAGTTCGCTATCCAATACTATCCGGGCATCCGGTTTGAAACAATTCCGATACAAAGCAAGGTTGATGGGGGAAAGCACCAGCGCGGCATCCATTTGAATGACCCGGGGATAATCAATAGGATTGGGACTGATAATGATTTCCGATACGCTTTCCCCGCCCCGCACCTCCGGACTATACCGTATGGTCTGAACCGCTTCATATCCCGCGTGAAGCGCTGCCGCTTCAGCCAGAAGTTTTCCGGCAAAGACAATACCTTGCCCACCCATACCGGATAGCAGGAGCTCGGTCCTATCGGTCATGGGTTTCTCCATTCGCCGGGTTCAAAATTCGTTTCCAGCCATCGGATATTATCCATTGGCGCGTCCAGGTTGTTATGGCGGCCGAAGTGAGTCGGACAAGAGGCCAGTGCTTCCACGAACGAAAAGCCGGGGTTTGACAATGCGTTAACAAGATAGAGGATCAGTCTTTCTGTATGGGATACGGTGACCCGAGCAGCATAGGAGGCGCCTGCGGCCATGACCAGCTTCATGAGATCAAAGGGTTTTTCCGACAAAGTAGGTGTGCAGCGACTTTTTACGGTAATAGGAGTCGTGGCGGAGAATTGTCCGCCGGTCATGCCATAGGTCAGGTTGTTGAAACAG
>MGVN01000076.1 GCA_001800515.1 Elusimicrobia bacterium RIFOXYB2_FULL_49_7
TTTGATAACGGCTTTTTCGTTCTGGTAGTACTGCGCCCACTTGTCGCCGAGGCTGAGTTTCATGGTTCCGGCGGCCTGATCGTAAGGGAAGCCCGAGTAGAAAATCCCCGCTGGATCGGGATTGGTGAGAAGCTTTGCGACGGGGGTGAGACTATAGGATATGTTGTAATTTCCCTGCTCGGTTTCGCGGTACTCATAGGCTTTTTCAAGGGCGCTGAGTCTGATGAACGGACCTTCAAGGCAGGCCTCAAAAGTTTCCTGTTCCCATGGAAGAAGCTGGCGCTGGCCTATCATCATCCGGACGCTTTTCCTGTAATTGTGGTATCCGGGACGCGTCACGCAGACATACTCGTTGTTTTGGTTGTAGGCGTCGGGAGAATGGTGTCCGGAACCATACGGCGGCTGATAATGCGGATTATAACGGGGATTATAGCCGCAGTCTTCCACCAATTCCTGACTGTTCAGCCATACCGTTTCCGTATCCAGAGGGGTATTAGCGGTGAACGTGAAACGCGCGCATTCCCTCGTGTACCAGCTTCTGGCTATATACTTAGAGGTTTTGTCCAGATTAACAGCGAGCGATGATTTCGCGGAGTTTTCCCGTATTTCCGCGGAGATTTCTTTCAAGTCTATGTTTTGGTCAAAGTTCAGTGCCGGCTCAGCGGCTTTTGTCTGCACACAAAAAGCCATAAGAACGAGTACGGATAATTTAAGTGATTGCATTGTTTCTCTCCCTGATGGTTAGATTACCACAAGAATTAGTGTATCAGAATGTGGTGTGCCGCGCATGAGGCCGGGGACCTACCCGCAGTATGAGTCAAAAGTCCCGGGCGGATGATCGGGTATGGACTGCGGGAATCTTATTTTTACGTTTGTCTAACCTGGTAATATGAAAAGGGTGGCTTCCTTCCGAGAGGCTTAGTAGCGCTCAAGGCGCAAAGCCTTTTTGGACATCAGATATCCTACGATGTCTGTGTCAGTTATTAACTCGGAAAGGAGGCCACTTATGGAAAAGTATATCGGAATGGACGCACATTCGTCAATCTGTGTTTTTTCCGTAGTAGACGAAAATGGAACAGAAGTAAACCAAGCAAAGATAGCGACAAATGGGCGGCTGCTGGTGGAATACCTCCGCTCGATCAAAGGCTCAAAGAAACTTGTCTTTGAGGAATGTGAGCTGAGCTCCTGGCTCTGTGAAACACTACGCGGTGAAGTAAACGAGCTCGTCGTCTGTAACCCGACGCGGAACATGCAGTATAAGCGGGCCAAGACCGACAAACTGGATGCGCAGAATCTTGCGCTTCTGTTACGTGGTGGCTTTCTTAGCGCTATTTATCATGACGGTTCGAAGACAGAACACCTGCGTGCGCTCATGAGCGGCTATCAGGATGTTGTGGACACAGGTGTATCCATAAAGAACCGATACAAGTCGTTGTTCCGCAAAGCGGGGTTGCCCGCGCGCGGCACCAAGTTATACGACGATAGTTCTTTGCTTGAGGATTTACCGCGGCCGGATCAACGGTTTGTAGGGCACAGCTTTTACCGGCTATTGGAAGCACTGGAAAAAGAGCGTGAACACTATGTCGCAGCGATTAAAAAATCAGGGCGGACTTTCCCGGAAATAAAGCTGCTAAAAACTATCCCCGGAATTGGAGATATTCAGGCGACTAAAATTGTTTCACAGGTGATATCGGCCCAGCGATTTAAAGATAAGCATAAATTCTGGAGTTACTGCGGTCTTGTGCGACATCGAATGGAAAGCGGTGGGCAAATTTATGGAAGCAGGCGAGGCTGGGGTAATAGGATATTGAAGTGTGTTTTCAAAATGGCGGCGCATACTGTGTTGAGCAGCGACAATGAGCTCAGGAACTATTATGACGAATTGCGGGCTAAGGGAACCAGTGACAAATCAGCAAGAAACGCTGTTTCCCGTAAATTGGCGGCGATAAGTCTGAGCATTCTTAAGACCAGACGTCCATACGATGAGACGCATATTTTACCGCAGATGGCACAGGCAAGATAGCGAGAGCGCGCGCAAAAGTTTTCGTGATGGGAAGCATGACATGAATTCATTGACCTTAAAGGTCCAATAACCTGGTTGTCAGCTTCCTCGTTTACATCGCAAATTACACTGCTCTACGAGAGCCAAGATAGATGACTGAAAACGAAAATCACACAAACAAGTAATGAAACGAAAACGTGAATAATGCACTGCGCAAACGAAAATCAGCTTGTAAAGATGGTGTGGGTGGAAGGAAGCAAGTCAAAGGCGGCACGAAAATGCCGTCAGGTGAAGTGCATCCTCTTGACTTCCCTTTTCATAGATGAATTCTGCGACTCGGCATGATTTTTACCGGGAAATGATGTTTTCCCAGGCAATCATCCGGTGGCAGATTCGGACCAGTTCACCTCGGA
>MGVN01000077.1 GCA_001800515.1 Elusimicrobia bacterium RIFOXYB2_FULL_49_7
GTTAAAAATTTGACGCTCGGCGCTTCGGTTGTTAAAACATTCAACGAAAGCAATAATCACGCCTCCCTTTTCAATCGTGAATTGTTCTGGCTTCATTGTTTTTCAACCGCCATGTGCTCGCAATTGTTGGCCGCGCATCTTAAAAAGAACCAACCCGAAGACTATTTTCTGGCCGGACTGCTTCATGATATCGGCATTCTGATTGAAGATCAATTCCTTCATGAGGATTTTAAAAATATCTTGGCCTACGGTAAGGAGAAAAAATGCGGGTTGCCTGAAGCGGAAATGGCGGTTCTGGGATGTACCCATTGCGAAATCGGGGCATTGGTAGCAGAAAAATGGAAAATTCCCTCTTTTCTCCACGCTGTATTGAAACATCACCATCAACCTCTTTTTCTTCCGCAGGATGCACTCCCGGTATCGGACCTCATCCTGCTGACCCATATTGCAGACGGCATTGTCCGCCAAAATGGTCTCGGTGAGTTTTTCACGGGATGGAAAACTTCTTTTCTGCCCGGAACGCCGAACCGCTTAGAACTCTCTCCGGATGCCATTCAATCCATCTTTTCCCGCGTTGTTGTGGAAGCCAAGTCCTTGATGACAGAGTGGGGACTATGAACCCGTCAACACCCCAGTCCTCCGGACCGGATAATCCCTTCAACCGTCTTGAAGACGAGTTGAATGAGATTGAAATGGCCGAGATTCTTCAGGATAAGACCGAGGACGTTCTTGCGGAAAAAGGATTTATCGGAGACAAACCCGTTGCCATTGAGCGTACCAAACATGTTGAGACCACGGAAAAGGAAAAGCTCCGTTTTGAACCCGGCATGGAATACGAACGGTTTCCCGAAAAAACAAAATTGGAGGAAATCACTTTAGAATCACTCCGTCACCTCAAGGAAATTCCAAAAGGTACGCTCATTGCCACCCGAAAGAAGGATGATAAATCACATTTCTCCAAAGGCATGAACGTCTCGATGGAAATCGCAGAGGGACAGGAACGATATGTGGCGGATATTAAAGGCAAAGCATTCATTCACAACAATAAGCTCCATCTCCTGCCAGCCGATGCGGACGCTCATTTTAATCTGAAAATCAGTCCGGATGGCATGACCGCTTGGATTGACTGTTGGCCGGCCTACGGTTCCGGTAAACCGTTGGATCTCGATATCATCCATGCCGCGTTGGAACAGAATAAAATCCACCATGGCATACTGTATGCGGCGCTTAAAAAAATAGTGGAAACAGCAAACGCCTCACAACAACCCATACAAGACGCTGTTATCGCCTCCGGCACACCGTCGCTTAAGGGTGAAGACGGCCGCATCGACTTTGCCTTCAATATTGCGGAACAGAAACAGGACTTTAAAATTCTGCCCGACGGTCGCATCGACTACCGAAGCTGCATGAATATCATTACCGCCAAACCGGGTCAACAGCTGGCCAAAGCCGTTGCCCCAAAAGAAGGCCGGCCAGGCTCCACCATTCTCGGCACCCCCTTGAAGGCAGACCCCGGCAAACCCGCCATCCTGGTGGCCGGGCAAGGCGTCCTGCAGCAAGAGGATAATTATACGGCAGCCATTGAAGGCCATGTCATGCTCAATGGAAACGTATTGGAAGTACTGCAGGTCTATATCGTCAACGGGGACGTGGATTTTTCAACCGGCAACGTCAGCTTCAATGGGAATGTGGTCATCACCGGCTCTGTGATGGAAGGCTTTGAAGTCAAAGCAGACGGTGACATCACCATAAATAAAAGCATTGATCCCTGCCGATTGGAGGCAGGCCGAGACATTCAAATCAAGGGAGGGGTTCAAGGCCGCGGCAAAGGAATCCTCATTGCCGGCCGGGACATTTCAGTGGAGTATGTCCAAAATGCCCGGCTCGAAGCCCAAGGAAACATACAAATACGGAATTTTGCGGTCAATAGCACCCTCTACACCAGCAAAAAACTTTCCATCACTGAAATGCGCGGCATGATTGTGGGCGGAGAAACCTTTGCCCAACAGGGATTGGAAGCCAAATGTCTCGGCTCATCCGCAGGCACTAAAACCTACATAGAAGTCGGCACGGATTTCCTGGTGGGACGAAAGATTCAGGAAATGGAACAAACAGCCGCCTTCTGCCGAAACAACCTGGCTAAAATCGAAAACGCACTCCGGCCAGTGGCAGAACTGTTGCTTTCCGCTAATGCGGTCCAAGGCGATGCCCGAAATGCGATTCTAAAAAAGACATTGGAAAAGAAAAAGCAGTTGGAAACACACGAAAAGACCATACAAGCAAAATTAGATCATTTGAAAACCCAATTAATTCAGACCCACCCCTGTTCCATTAAAGTATTGGATACCTGTTTTCCGGATGTCATCATCCGAATCAAAGGCCAAAACATGGTTTTTCAAGCAGAACGAGAACGCATTATTATACAAGAAAATCCCACGAC
This sequence comes from Elusimicrobia bacterium RIFOXYB2_FULL_49_7, assembly GCA_001800515.1. Next base: position 2,441 of record MGVN01000077.1, read on the forward strand.
CGGCGAAATCATGGTTTCACCTTTAATCAAATGAACTTTTTAATAAAAATTAAGGCTATTTTTCAGAATCTTCGGCTCCCTTGGGTTGTGACTGTCATTTTCCTTGTACTGCTGGTGGGTGGTGTTTTCACTGTCTGGCGAGGCCATCAAACCGAAAAAGAATTACGCAGCCAAGTGCTGACGACCATCCGTACCATTGCAGCAGCCATCCATCCAGAACAACTTAAACGCCTTCCCGGCACACCGGAAGATACGGCTTTAGCCGATTATCATTCCATACGGAATCAACTCATCCGTATGAACAACGCCAATCCCGATATCCGGTGGCTATACTTTATGAAAAAAACGGAAAAGGGCTTCCTTTTCACTCTGGATAACGTACCGGTTGACACCTTCGGGCATACGGAGCCAGGAAAAGTCTATTACGAAGATCCGCCTTCGGAACTACATCACCTTTTAGAAGGAACCAATGCTGAGACCGTGGGACCTTATACGGACGAATGGGGTACTTTTGTCTCCGGTTTTGCCGTTGTTTCCGATCCTTTAACCGGAGAAACAATCCAACTCCTCGCACTCGATATCGATGCAACAAAGTGGCAAGAATTAATCCGAAACGAACAACTTCAACCAATTGCCATAACATTGCTTATAGCGCTTCTCCTCGCGCTGTTTCACATGATCCAAAATAGGACAAAACAATCGACTATTCTTCTTCGAAAACGAAACCAGGAAATCTTGGATTTTACTACCGTAATAACGCATGATTTAAAAAAACCGCTCCAGACCCTTAACATGATTCATGGTATGTGGCAAAAATGCGGCATCCAACCGGATCCGGCACTTTATGAAGACATGCAGACCACCTGCCAAGCCGCTCTAAACCAAATGAAGGAGCTTCTGGAAGATATCCTTTCTACGGTTCAACTTCAATTCTCCAATAAGGAATGCTTAAATAAAGAAAGCGTACTCATCCTACCGCTGCTGTCCGAGATCCGAGATCTATTAAAATATCAGATCAATGAAAAGAAAGCGGACGTAACGATTATCGCGGATGCAGACATGGCCTTGTCCGCAAATCGAAAAAGTCTTGAAAAAATGTTTATAAATCTTCTGGGCAATGCCTTGAACTATTCCCACCCGGATAGAACACCGAAGATTGTCATTAAAGTTACAGCGGAAAACGGAGGTTTTCTCTTTTCCGTGGCCGACAATGGTCTGGGCATTCCGGATAAGGACAAACAGGCCATTTTCAATCAGTTTTATCGTGGCTCTAATGTACAGGCCACTTCCGGAACAGGATTAGGTCTCTTTATCATCCGCTCCTCGGTGGAGATACATGGCGGAAGAATCTGGCTGGAAAGTGAAGAAGGACAAGGAACGACCTTCTTCTTCTCCATTCCTCTCCGATAACCCAAAGCGCCTCAGCCATTTTCCATCCAATCATTGCCCCTCTCGTCCGTGCAAAACTATTTTAAGTTCATGAAACCAACCCCCTCCATTCGCGGCGGGCTAATTCCCCGTTCCGCCATCCGAAAACTGATCCCGCTTTCCAAAGAAACCGAGAAGCACGGCATCAAGGTCATTAAACTCAATATCGGTCAGCCGGATGTGGAAACACCGCCGGAATTCTGGGAAGGCGTCCGACACTTCAAGGAAAAGGTGTTGGCCTATTCCCCTTCTGAAGGGCGACCCGAATACCTCGACGCACTGATTTCCTATTATAGCCGGTTCAACCTTTCCTTTACACGGGAGGATATTGTCGTCTCCCAGGGGGGGATTGAAGGGGTACTTTATTCACTTATTGCCTGCGCGGATCCGGGAGAGGATATCCTTGTGCCGGAGCCCTATTACTCCAACTATCTCGGTACGGCAGCCATGGCTCAGGTGAATTTTATTCCCTTTACCACCCGGGCGGAAAACGGATACCACCTTCCGGAACGCAGCATTATCGAGAAATGCATTACCAAAAAAACACGGGCCATTCTCTTTTCCTCGCCCGGCAATCCCACCGGCTGTGTGTATACCCGCGCTGAAATGGAATTACTTGCAGACATTGCCCAAAAGCATAATCTGTTTTTGATTAGCGATGAAGTCTATCGTGAATTCATTTATGGCGACACAGAAGCGGTCAGCATCTTTCACATTCCGGGCATAGACGACCATGCGGTTATGCTCGATTCCGCCTCCAAACGGTACAGTGTCTGCGGTTCCCGGGTAGGCAGCATCATCAGCCGAAACAAACCCTTTCTGGATGCGGTCCGCGCCCTGGCCACAGTCCGCTTGTCCGCCCCCACACTCGATCAGCTTGGAATCGCCAACTGCATCAATACGCCGGACAGCTATTTTATCCGTGTCAAAGCCGACTATAAAGCGCGACGCGATATCGTCGTGGATGCTCTTTCTGCGTTGCCGGATGTGGTCTGCCATCGACCGGAAGGCGCCTTTTATGTGATGCTTAAACTTAAAGGAATCGATACCGAGGTTTTTGCAAAATGGCTGCTCACGGACTTTTCACATAAAGGCGAAACCGTGCTTTTATCCCCAGGTGCAGGTTTTTACGCCACCCCCGGACTGGGTCGAGATGAAATTCGTATTGCCTATGTGTTGGAATGCGGTATTCTAAAACGGGCCATGGAAGCGCTGATCGAAGCGATTCGACAATTTCGGTTGCTTTAACATCCCAAGCAAGGTCGAGGGATGTCGAAGCGCCCTACCCTACATCACCCCAATAGCGGCGATTCTCTTCCAATCCGGTTTTAAAATGGCTTTCAAACATAGCCCAGACCGAAATGAAAAAGGCGGCCAGAACAGGCCCCACAATCACTCCGATGGTCCCAAGCCACACCAGCCCCCCCAGCGTGGAAATCAGAATCATAGCCGGATGAAGATCCGATCGATTACCGATGATGGCCGGCTTAATCACATACTGACTGATGAGAACAAAGACCACCCCTGCGATTAACACCGCGGAAGCGGAATAATGGCCCATATACAACTTGTAAAGCGCAATCGGCAGCAAAACCAGGTTGGTACCCACAATGGGCAGAATGGACAGAATCAACATAATGAAGACCCAAATCATGGGTGCCGGAAAATGGATAAGCGTAAAGATGACCCCGCCCACCGCCGCTTCCATGACTGCAATGAAAAGAAGTCCCTTGATGGTGGCGCTGGTAATGGACTTGAAGCGGGTGATGAAAATATCCTGATCCCGGTATTTCAGGGGCAACAGGGAACGGATTCGATGGACCAATTCCTGACCGTCGATAAAAAAAAAGAAAAGCAAAATCAGGACAATCAGAAAATTAAAAACCATCCGTGTTAGATTCATAAAAGCATTCTGGGTGATGGGCAGAATGATGCTGGTCAACCGGTTCAGAGAATCCCCCAACCATCGCTGAAAATCAAAAGCACTGATCTGTTCTCGATAGTCGTTCAATAAGGTGAACCCTGCCAGCAATTCTCGTATATCCGGCAGTTTTTCAATATTATTTTGCAGAAAATGAAGATAATCTCCGACTTCCTGTATGATGAGAAAACCCATCACCGTAATAGGCACAACCACCCCAAGGGCCACCACCAAAGTCGTTATCGCAGCAGAGAGGTGTTTTCGTCCCTTGGTCTTTTTCGTGAGAAAGTCATATACCGGCATAAAAACGGTTGCCAGAACCGCCGTCACAATGAGATCAATGAGGAAGGGGGAAATAACCTTGAAAAAAGCGGTGGTCAAAGCAATGAGAAGAAAAAAGAAAAAATAGGAATTCACTTTTTGGGGTTGCATCATAAGGTTTAAATATAATTATTCTTGAGCTAATAATTATATTTTCAAATGAAATATTCCGGAAAATCATTTAAAATGGAACAACGCTTATGAAAAGTCCTGTCTTTCTGATCCGAGCCAGCCACGATGAGGGGCCTGAACGCATTGAGAAAAAACTGAAACGGCTGCTGACCGATGCCGGTTTTGACAGCCTGATTCCGGAAAAAGGGCTGGTGGCAGTCAAAACCCATTTCGGCGAAAAAAAGAGCGTAACCCATATTCCACCCCACTTTTTCAAGCCCATTTCAGCCCGAATCAAACAGGCGGGTGGTCGTCCCTTTCTCACGGAAACCAGCACGCTCTACAAAGGCAGCCGGTCAGACGCGCTTTGCCACACCCTCCATGCTCTGGACCACGGCTTCTCAGTGGAAAACACAGGCATGCCCATTGTCATGGCCGACGGCCTGAAAGGAGAATGGGAAAGTGAGGTGGCTCTACCCAAGCGGCCGGATAAAAAGGTAAAGGTGGCAGGCATGATAACACGCATTCACGCCTTGGTTTGTGTTTCCCATCCTACCGGCCATATCGCCCTGGGCTATGGCGGCGCTATTAAAAATCTCGGCATGGGCTTATCCAGTCGAAAAGGAAAGCTGACCATGCACTCCAGCATCAAACCTTCTATTGATTCCGAACGATGTACAGGTTGCAAACATTGCATGAACTGGTGTCCGGAAAACGCCATTACTTTAAACGGCTACACCGTGGTTATCGATGAATCCAAATGTATCGGTTGTGGGGAATGCCTGACCGAATGCCGGTTTGATGCAGTTCGTTATAACTGGGAAATGGACAAGACTGAAATACAGAAACTGACAGCCGAACATGCTGTCGGCGTAACGAACGGAAAGCCTTGTTTTTATATCAATTACGCGATTCGCTTCACGAAAGACTGCGACTGTTACGGCACAGCAAAAGAGGCCATTTTAAAGGATATTGGTATTTTCGCCTCGCAAGATCCGGTAGCCATTGACGAAGCCTGCATCACCCTCCTGGAAGCTCAGGCAGGAAAACCACTTTGCGATATCACCTACCCTGATCGGGATGTTCGAATTCAAACCCGTTATGGGGAAGCTATCGGACTGGGTAGTCGGGACTATGAACTCATTGAAGTCGCGCTATGAAATTCACCCACCTTCTGTTTGATCTGGACGGAACCCTGCTCGACACGGTAACCGACTTAGCCAATGCCATCAATTATACCAGAAACACCTTTAAGCTCTCTCCTCTTCCGGAATCCCTTGTTGCCACCTATGTAGGTGATGGAATTCAAAAACTCATTGAACGCTCTTTTAAAGACGCGCCTCAGCTTTCACTGAAGGAAGCACAGGAAATAGCCGGAAAGCATTACAATACCCATCTGTTCGACAATACAAAGCCTTATCCGGGTGTTATAGCAACCTTAAGACTCTTGCCGCAAAAGAAAGCAATCATTACCAATAAACCAGCCCGGTTTTTACCAACCCTTCTGAAAAAAACAGGACTCCTCCCCTTTTTTGATGTCTATGTGGGTGGCGACACTTTGCCGAATCTAAAACCGGATCCACGTATCGCTTATTACACCATGGAAATGATGGGGGCCAAACCGGAAACCACCTTGGTGATAGGGGACCATCATACAGACATGATGTTAGCGGAAAATGCAGGTCTTAAAAGTGTTTTTTGTGACTATGGAATTGGAAAAGACGGTGGAACATTGCCAACATTCAGAATAAGCTTTTTCAATGACTTAATCAATATAGTCTAACGTATTTTATAGCACATGATTTTTTTCTGATTTTTGAGATTATCCTTAATTGCAATATGAAGTAAGCCGATATATGGAAAGAAGCAAGGAGCGTTTCGCCATGGACGGCAAACAAGCAACGGCAAGGACTGTCTTTAAAATGAAAAATCCTCTTTTCGAGGATTATATCCCCTTTTTGGGCGGTCGCCCTAAGCGCGGCGCTCCCATCAATCAAGACGACATCGCAAATCTAAAAATCGACCTCTGGCGTTGTCCATCAATTGAAGAGTTTCTACGCCGTTTTTAACGGCAGCCAATTCAAGACGCGCTGAATCTGCTGATCCCAATAATCCCATTGATGCTGTCCGGGCCCTTCTTCGTATCGGAAAGGGATTTTAATCCGCTCCAGATGGGCTTTAAAGGTCAAATTATCCTGATACAGAAAATCCTCGGTTCCACAACAAAAATAGAGCTTGGGTATCCGCTTTCCGGATCGCTTCAATTTTGCGGATAGCGTAAAAAGGTCATGCCTGCTGCCGCGAATGGTTGAAGGATTCCCGAAAATGGTCAGGAACTCCTTTTGTCGGAAAGGATCGTCCTTCGACGCCCGCAAAGCCCAAGCAGTCACATCCACCACACCGGAAAGGGACGCCACAGCCCCAAACCGCTCCGGATAAGTCAGCGCCATTTTCAATGCCCCATACCCTCCCATGGAGAGTCCGGCCACAAAGGTCTCCTCCCGCTTTGCCGACAACGGAAAAAAGGAACACATCAACCGGGGTAATTCCTCTGTAAAAAAAGTAAAATAGGCATGCCCCTGATTCATGTCCGTATAATAACTTCTCGCACCGAAAGGCATGATAATAGCCAACCCTTTTTCAGACGCATAACGCTCGATTGACGTACGCCGCATCCAGATGGATTGATCATCGCTTGCACCGTGAAGCAGGTAAAGCACCGGATGCCCCCTGCGTAAACCGGAACGACCGACCATCCTGATCTGGCTTTTCGTGGCCTGCGGCAGAATCACCTCCACCCGAGTGCTGATTTGAAGGGTTTCTGAAAAGAAGGCGCATTGGATATGGGCCATGTTTATGCTCCTTTATTGAGACGACTTTCAGGTAATTAATATACAATTTTCGCTTTATTTTATGCGCCCAAAAAAGCTATTTTAAAACGATGCGAATTTTGTTGACCAACGATGACTCCATCCACGCTGAATGCCTTCAAACGCTGACATCTCATCTCATTCATAAACATGAGGTTACGGTCGTCGCGCCCTTATCGGAAATGAGCGGTGTGAGCCACTCTTTTACCATCTTTTCTCCCCTCTTTGTCCGGGAAATAAAAATAGCCGAAAATATCACGGGATTCGGGGTCTCCGGCACACCTGCTGATTGTGTCAAGTTGGGTATTAAAAAATTAATGAAAGCGCCTCCGGATCTTCTCCTCTCCGGAATGAATTGCGGTGAAAACAGCGGCATCTCAGCGGTTTATTCGGGTACCGTTTCCGGGGCGCGCGAAGGTATGTTCTTCTCGATCCCCAGCGTGAGCCTCTCTCTGACCGCCTTCTCCAAGGCGCATATCGCCTACGCCCTTTCCTGGCTCGATCGTTTTCTTGATCGGTTCATGAACGGCCGGATTCCGTTTAACCCGGCCACGACCTTTCTTAATGTCAACTTCCCGTCCGTCGCACCGGAACACATCAAAGGGACCCGACTCACTCGACAGGGCACTTCGCCCTTCAATGATGATTACGAAAAACGCCAGAACCCGGCCGGTGAAAACTATTTCTGGCTCTTCGGGAACCGGCCTCACTGCCATAACGACCGATTCGACGAAAGCGCCCTGCAGTCCGGCTACGTTACGGTCACCCCGCTGACCGCAGACATGACCGATCATACTTTCTTTGAACGATACGAAACCAGCGATCTCTTTAATTCATAGCGAGGAACCATGGACTTAAGCTCCCGCATTACCCCCACCTACATTGAAGACGAAATCAAGCGTTCTTATTTGGATTACGCCATGAGCGTCATCGTCTCCCGCGCCCTGCCGGACGTACGAGACGGCCTCAAGCCGGTACACCGGCGCGTGCTGTACGGCATGAATCAGCTCGGTCTGCATTACAATCGCCCCTATAAGAAAGCGGCCAGAATCGTGGGTGAAGTGATGGGCAAGTACCATCCCCACGGCGATTCCGCCATTTACGACACATTGGTACGGATGGCACAGGAATGGTCCCTGCGCTACATGCTGGTCGATGGCCAGGGTAACTTCGGCAGCATTGACGGCGACTCCCCGGCAGCCATGCGATATACGGAAGCGCGTCTTGAGCGCATTACGGAAGAAATGATTCGCGACCTGGATAAAAACACCTGCGATTTCAAACCTAACTTCGACGAATGCGAAACCGAACCTGCCGTGTTGCCTTCCGCGTTCCCCAACCTGCTCGTGAACGGCTCCACC
>MGVN01000078.1:0-492 GCA_001800515.1 Elusimicrobia bacterium RIFOXYB2_FULL_49_7
CGCCGCTTTGAGGCTGTCGGAAAAATCCCGGGCGTTCTGATACCGTTCTTCACGATCCTTTGATAATACTTTGCTGAAAACCAGATTGGCCGCCGAATTGAGTTCCGGGACCAGATCTGTGATGTTTTCCGGTTTTTTATAGAGAATCGCGTAGGAAAGGGCGGACAGGTTTTCCCCGCGAAAAGGCCGCTTGCCGCTTAAAATTTCAAAGGCGATGACGCCGAGGGAAAAGATGTCCGAACGGTTGTCGATTTCCTCTGCGTTGATTTGTTCCGGCGACATGTAGAATGGCGTACCGAGTGTCTTGCCTGTCTGGGTCATGCTGGCGTTGCAGATTTTCGCGACCCCGAAATCCATCAGTTTAACGCGGTTGGAATCCGTGAGGAGCATGATGTTGGAGGGCTTGACATCGCGATGAATGATGCCTTCGGCATGTGCTTTTGTCAATCCTTCCGCGATTTGAGAGATAATGCCGAGTGTTTCCTTGACATT
>MGVN01000078.1:498-10550 GCA_001800515.1 Elusimicrobia bacterium RIFOXYB2_FULL_49_7
TCCTTCCTTGGTAAGCCGGTCGGAAAGACTGATGCCTTCGAGATACTCCATGGCAATGTACGTGACGTTTTCAGCGTCGCCGCAATCGTAAATGGTGACGATATTCGGGTGGAGGATGTTTCCGGCCGCTTGAGCTTCACGAAGGAAACGTTCCCGACTCTCCCGATTGCCGGTCAGACTGGATTCGTTCTTCAGGGTCTTAATGGCCACGGTTCGGTTGATTTTAGGATCAAGCGCTTTGTAGACGGTTCCCATGGCGCCACTGCCGATCTCTCCCTGAATCTGATAGCGGCCTACACGAACCAGTTGGCCGGTCCGATTGAATTCCGATGTGGAGAGCAGTGCGGAACCTTGTCCGGAGGTCTGACCTTCATCCGGGGAGGGGTTTTTTATGCGTCGGATAATGGTGTAGATTCCCAATCCGAACAGGTAGAAAAGGGGGATGATGATGGAAATCCATTGCTCGCCCAGAAAAAGAACAAAAGCGACGACCATTACGCCGACAGCGCTTAATCCGAGCAGGATAAGCTGCTTGGAAAAACGGAAGGTCGGTAGCGAGACGGTGAGAAACCCGAGCCAAATAATCAGGAGGATGGGGATGATTAAGGAAAGAAACAGGGAACTGGCGTTCAGGAAACCGGCGGTGCGGCCCAAGGTGTTTTCAATGATGTTGGCCCAGACTTCACTGCTGACCAGGGCCGGATCAAACGGGGTATGACTGGGAACCGATTCCCGGGAAAGCGCTTTGTCCGTGACGCCCAGAATGACGATTTTATCTCGTAAAATCTCCTTGCGGAAGTTCCAGTCCATGATTTTACTGGCGGAAATGTGTTGAAAGGTATTGGTTCCCCCGCAGAAATTAATCATGGCGGTGCCGTCCACCAACAGCGGAATGGTGATATCGCGGCCCAGACGGATTTGATCCTTGGAGAGATCGAGCACCATTTCTTCCGGTTTGAGCTTGAGAAATTGGGAGAGTGCGACAAGGGAGACTGTGGGATAATAGTCTTGGCCGTATTTGACGACCTGAAGGGCGAGATTGGTCTGTGCCTCCTTGGTTTTGGCAATTTTAGCCAGTCCGACGGCCCAAGCCTTTTCCGCTACTGCGGGTTCCGGATAATAAAGGTTTAAGGCGCTCTTGATGTCCGAATTTCGGCCGTTTCCTTTAACCGTGGTGAAGCGCGATGTGTATACTTTTTTTTCAGGGGTGACGATGAGAGTGATTGCGCTGTCGGTCTGAAATTCCTCGAAGAGGTAGGGGAGGATGATATTCCCGGCGTTTTGGACGGATTTGGAAAGAAGATCGTTTTCATAGGCAATGGAAGCGGAATCGTTTTCGCCTGATGCACCGGCTGTTTTCTTTCGGAAGAAGATGTTGACGTAGATGGCCGCCGGCTGGCAGGAGGAGATGGAATCGATAAGTTCGGCTATCTTGACACGGCTCCAAGGCCAGTTTCCGATGACATTGATGCTGACATCGTCGATGGCGGCGATGCAGACCGCACCGGAAGGCTTTATCGGGCCGCGCAAATTAAAAAATAGATCTTGTATCAGGATATCGGAACTGCCCAACTTGATTTGAAGCACAAAGAGAAGCAGAATGATGACAACAGCCTTGACGATTTTCATGAAAGGCTAATATATCATATTATGAAAAGCCTTGGCAAGCTCGGGCTGTCCCGGTTGCAAAGCTGTTTTCGCTTGATTTGAGGATTGTTGGCGGGTTATCTTTTGTCTTTTCGGATACTGCTGAAATATAAAGAGTTATAGCTTAATCGACGCTAAAATCGTTTGGGAGAATAAGTACCTGATTCGAATCCTGGTTTTTCTATTCTCAGCCGCTGTGGTTATCAACAGTGCGCCCATTACCTTGCGCCTGATGCTTATCGGCTGGCCGCTCACGAATGCTCGTCATCCGGTCTCCCAACAGCTTCTCTATGGCGTGGATTCTCTTTTTCGTGCTTTTGAACGGGAAAATCCCGATATTCGCATTGAACTTATCCCTGCTCAGTGGGGTTCCGGTGCCACGGGTTTCATGCCCAAAAGCCGAGCCCTTCTCCTCAGCAACTCCGTGGATATCCTCGAGGTGTGCACGACCTATGATTTTGCGAACCAAGGTGCTATTGAGTGTTTGGAGCCCTGGATTCGTTCGGATCCGGACTTTGACTCATCGGCCTATCTTCCGGGCATGCTCAATCGTTGGCCGACCTATATATGGAAGGAACACGGATATGGCCGCTACTGCCTGCCGTTGTATAGCGGCGTCAGGTTGACAGGTTACGATAGGGAGCTTTTTCGTCACTTCGGTGTGGACACGCTTTCAACCTTTCCGACGCCACAGGAAATTCTGGACAAAGCTGCTCGATTGACCGGAAAAGATCCGGTTACCGGCAAACAGGTCTATGGCATCTTTTTCCAGGGCAGAATGAAGCTTTTTCTTTTTCTCAATGCCCTGACGGCGTTTAATGGGAAATGGGGAGAATTTGGTCCGAACGGCCTGCCCTACTTTACGTTGCTGACACCGGAGAACCAGGAGGCCGTGGAATGGCTGTTACAGCTTAGCCGATATGCCCCGGCTTCCCTGATGTCGGTCAGCAACGAATATGAGGCCATATGGGGAACCGTAAACAACTATACGGCCATCCGCCTTCAGTCTTCCACTGAAAGTCTTTTTTTCTCTGAATTCATTCCGGGGGCCAGGCAGAAGGACGGTTCCTTCCGTTTCCGTTACGCCCAACTTTTCCATGATACTGCGGGGAACGGAGGGTTCGCTTTCGGCAGTGGATTATCCTTGGCATCCAGCAGTACCCACAAGAAAGAGGCGTGGCGGCTGATTAAGTGGCTATCGATGAACCCCGTGTCTCAGCGATATTTGGCTCATAACCTTAATGTGTATCCTGTCATCCGTCGGACCTACGAGGAGGATTCTTTGTTCTCGGTCAACGAGAATTTTCGTACGGCCATTCGGGAGCTTTCCCTGCCCGGGAGTGTCCACCCTTGGCAGAACAATGTCGGGATTTTGGAGAACGGGCTGGATAAAGCCTTGATGCGTGCCCGAGAGAGCGGTTTTGATTCCCTTGCCATCCGCCAATCCGCCCGCCTTTTTTTGGAAACGCTTCAGACGGAAAGCGAAAAAATGGTGGCCTATGAGAATCGATATTCTCCCGATAAAATGATTTCCTTCAGGCTCTCCCGTTTTGCGTTTCCCTTTTTTATCACCCTTTTATCCGGTCTCCTCCTGCTTTTGATCTTGGGCCGAAAACAGATCCGGCGTCATGGGATTTGGTACCTTTTTCTCCTTCCTTCTTTAATGGGGGTCATCGTTTTTCTGGCCTATCCTATTGCTGAATCTTTTCGTCTCAGCCTGTTCCGCTCAAACGGTTTTATGGAGATGTTTACGGGTTTGGAAAATTATCGAAAAGTTATCACGGATCCCAACTTCCATCTCACGCTCTACAACACCTTTTATATCGGACTCTCGAGTCTTACGCTGGGGATTCCTTTGGGCTTTATTCTTGCCTCGCTTATTAACAGCCAGAAAAAGGTTCAGGCTGCCTTTAAAACACTCTACTTTCTGCCCATGGTAACATCGACCATTGCGTCGGCCATTATTTTCAAATATCTGTTCGAGCCCGACTTCGGTATTGTGAACACTTTCCTGATTTGGCTGGGCGTGCCCACTGAGGGGCTGCTTTGGCTCAACAGTCCGGAGACCTCAAAATTCGTCGTCATTCTCTTTTCCCTGTGGCAGGGAACGGGCTATACGGTGCTCATTTGTCTGTCCGGCCTCCAGTCCATTCCCGATTATTTATACGAAGCCGCGGCCATTGACGGTTGTAGCGCGCTGCAGAAATGGCGTCATATTACCCTGCCCAACATGCGACCCACCTTCATTTTCCTCATCATGACAGGATGCATCGGTGCCCTGAAGCGGTTCGAAGATGTCTTTACGCTGGGCGGTATGCAGGGAGCCCCGGCCCGTTCTCTCCAGACCTCCGTCGGATATATTTTCGAGCAGGCCTTTGGGGTTTTTAACTTTGGTGCCGCCTCTGCTGCGGCCTATCTGCTTTTTATTCTGGTGCTTCTGATTACGATCCTTAACTACCGGTTCATGCTCCGGAAGGAGATGTGAGGGATGGAAAGACTTTCCAGCCGAATTGAAAGGACCTGTTATCCTGTCATCCGTATCGCCATTCTGGTGGGCGGCGGCGTTGTCCTCTGCATTCCCTTCTGGTGGATGATAGTAACGGCCTTTGACAATGCCGCCAATGTGACGGTGCGGATTCCTCCTTCGCTGCTCTTCCACAAGGGCTACACAGGTGTTCTGAATTTTGAAAACACCTTTCATACCATTCCCATCTTGCGCTACTACTTGAACAGTCTCCTCATCACCCTGTCCGTTATTGCTCTTCAGACTCTCTCCTGTTCCATGGCTGGGTATGCCTTTGCCAAAGGTCGTTTTCCGGGAAAAAGCAAACTATTCATCCTTTTCCTTGCCACCATGATGATTCCCTTTCAACTTTATATGGTGCCGCTCTATCTCATCATGAATACAATGGGATTTGTCAATACCCCGCTGGCCGTCATTTTGCCCGCGATCCACAGTGCTTATGGTGTTTTCCTCATGTCCCAATACATACGGACCCTTCCGGAATCCATCCTTGAAGCGGCTCGGATGGAGGGAGCCGGGGAGTTTCGCATCTTTTTTACCATCATTTTGCCTTTATCCAAACCGGTTCTGGCGACGTTAACGGTCTTAACCGCACTTGCCTGCTGGAACGATTTTCTGTGGCCTTACCTTGTACTTCTTAAACAGAGCCAATATACGATTACCGTGGGAGTGTCTTCTTTTCAGCAGCAGAATGCCGTTGCTGTGGGCAATGTGGTGGTGGTTTCACTGTTGGCCATTGCGCCCGTAGTGGTTCTCTATCTTTTCCTGCAGCGGTTCATTATTTCGGGAATTACCATGGGAGCCACAAAACATTAAACCTGCCTATCCGGGGAATCAGCGAACGGACTGAAATTGGTTGCTCGAGGTATCGCAATGAAGTATTTTTTATCAGTTACAACGGAGTAAAAACCGAAGTTTGAAAGATTTGCGGGAATAACTCAGTGGTAGAGTGTCACCTTCCCAAGGTGAACGTCGCGAGTTCGAATCTCGTTTCCCGCTTAAAATATCGCCCCTTATTGCCGTTGCGGTGGTAAGGGGTTTCTTTTTTGGGGATTTAGCTGCCATTCGTGGAAAATAGCGCAATATTGGAAGGAATCATTGATTTTGCAGATGTTTCTTAATTCGCAGTCTTCAACAGGGCATGAGTTTTGATGATTTTTCATTTGCCGGATACTCTTTTGACCCAACAGGGGTTCGAGTTATCCCGGCGAAATAGGGGAAAGGGCGAATTGGCTTAGAGGTTCAGATTTTTCCGGATACTGTCAACCGCTTTTTCGATACCTTCCCGGTGGCCGAAGGCGCTTAAACGGAAGTAGCCTTCTCCGCTCGGGCCGAAGCCGGAGCCGGGCGTGCCGACTACATGGGTTTCGGATAACAGTTTATCGAAGAAATCCCAGGATTTCATGCTGCCCGGTGTTTTCAGCCAGAGATAGGGTGCATTGATTCCGCCGAAGACGTGCAGTCCCCGTTCTTCCAATCCGCACTTAATGATATGCGCATTTTCCATGTAATGCGTAATGATCTTTTTGCATTCTTCTTGTCCTTTTTCGGATAGAACGGCCAGCCCCCCTTCTTGAACGATATTGGAAGCGCCGTTGAACATGGTGTTTTGGCGACGGCTCCACAAACGATGAAGTTTGCCGGGCTCACCATCTTCACAGAGGAGGGTTTTAGGCACAACGGTCCAACCGAGGCGCACGCCCGTAAACCCGGCTTCTTTGGAGAAGCTGTTGATTTCAATGGCGCATGTTTCGGCCCCTTCAATTTCAAAGATGGAGCGGGGCAAAGAGGGGTCCGAAATGTAAGCGGAATAGGCTGCATCGAAGATGATAACGGATTTGTTGGCGCGGGCGTATTCCACGAATGTCTTGAGTTGTGCATGTGTGGCTACTGCGCCTGTGGGGTTGTTCGGGCTGCAGAGGTAGATGACATCGACTTTCTTTTTGGGCACAGCAGGGAAAAAACCATTGGATTCATGACAAGGCATGTAAACAAAGCCGGCGTAGCTTCCGTTGTCCGCAGCTTTGCCATTGCCCCGCCCGGCCATGACATTGCTGTCCACATAAACCGGATAGGCGGGATCCTGAAAAGCGATGATGCTGTCCGGTGCGAAGATGGACTGAAGGTTGGCTGAATCGGATTTGGCCCCGTCACTGACAAAGATGTCGGAAACATCGAGTGTAATGCCCAATCTTTTGTACCGTGTCAGGAGCGCGGCTTTCATTCCGGGCATACCGCAACTGTCGTCCTGATAGCCGGTATAGGTGTCCGTATGGGCCAATTTTTCAACTCCCCAATGAAGCCCTTGAATAACGGAAGCGGGAAGAGGTTCGGTGGTGTCGCCGATGCCGAGCCGAAGCACGCTGATGCCGGGATGGGCGGCCAGAAAAGCACGGACCCGTTTCCCGATTTCCGGAAAGAGGTAACCTGCGGCTAAGTTGTCGAAGGCGGGATTGGAACGAGCCATGCTAAAAGAGTCCTTTCATCAGATCGTAAACGTGATTGTTGATGCTCTCGCTTTCATTCTTTCCCATACTGCTGTCCATATAGATGTTCTTCTCGCGATTGGAGACGATTTCATTTTCGCCTACAATGGGGGCGGAGGAGAGGACGCAATAGAGCCCGTAATTATTGTTCATGATCTTATTTTTTTGGATGATGGGGGAGGAATAATCCAGGTAGATGCCGAAATTATTGTTTTCGATCTGATTGTCGAAAAGTTTGGCGGTCTTGGAAAAGGAGAAATAGAGGGCATAATTGTTGTTGGAAAAGGTGCAGTTTTGGACGGAGGGTGCGCATTTCCAAATGAGGTTCTTGTAAGCATGCCGCATCCGGCAATAGGAGAGAAAACCGCCGCTGCCTTCTCCGTAAAAGACGATACCTTCCCAATCCTCCGGGTTCGGGGTTTCCTTGTTGGAGCAAAATTCAATGGGCTTGTCCGGGGAACCGGAGGCTTCCAGACGACCCCGCACCAGAATCCGGTAATAGCCGTCGACTTTTATCACGCTTCCGGCCTTTATTTTCAGGGTCACAGAGTCCGGGATTTCGATATGGCCGCTGACGGTAATGGGATTGTTTTCCGGTCCCCAGACCGTACTATTGGAGAGGGTACCGGAAACATTCATGGCAGGGCAGAGGGCAACAAGCAGTGCAAGCAGGAAGAGCGCCTTTTGGTTCATAGGATTATTGTATCCTGGTAATGGCGATGTTTTGGGCCATTTCAATGCGCGTTTTAATGGGCGTCCCGGAAATAGGATGGGTCATGGAGACGATCATTTTTCCAAACAGAGAGGCATGCGTACTCTCGACTTCCCGTTGTTCACGATCAAAAATGATGGAACCGGTGCCGAAAAGACCGAGCCGTTCCTTGCCTTCCTGCTGGAGCTCAAACCGGGCATCGTCCGGGAGGCTGAACTTCATGTTGATTTCACTGACGATACGGGCGGATGGAAAGCCGTTTTTGCTTCCCGTGTCTTGTATGAAAAAACGTTTGTAGACCAGCATGTTGCCTTTGATAAGGCCGTTCTCGATGGGATATTCCTGTTGACGGTCCCACTTCCTGCCGATCTCGACCGGTTGTCTGGGGAAAATGGGGTGGGCTTTGAAAAGCAGGGTCAGAATATTGAAATCCGCCAGATAACGTTCCGGAATATTTTCAAATCCCGAGGCGGATACGATTTCACCGAAGGGAGAGAGGGTCATTTGGAGAGGATGGGTCTTGAGATAGGCCAGTATTTCCTCGGTCTTGTCCGTGTTTTGGGTATTGAGATAGCTTATTTTATCGTAGGATAGGACCAGTTTCGCGTCGCCATTAGCCAGGACGCTGTCAATCGTATACAGGGCCACGGCATCCAACTTGACATTGTGTCTATTGATGACGTCGTTCGTGCTGGTCCGGGTATTGATTTCAGAGACAACATGGTAGCGGATCTTTTTCCCGGGATGATATTGGAATTCAAGTTGAACGCCTTTTTTCTGGCAGGAGACCGCGACCAGACAAAAACAGAGGGAAAGAAATGTGAGCTTATACATTCGGTGTCCGTAGAAAGAATTACCCATAAAAAATAACAAAATGATAATTGTTGAAAGCAATTAGAAATTAAAATATATTAATCCATAATTTATGGCAACCTCTGTTCGCACCTTTCCGACCGGGTCGGTCCTTTTTCATGAAAACGATCGTTCACGGGAAATGTATGTCATCCAAAAAGGGCGTGTCCGAATTTATAAATCCGAAAAGGGGCAGAAGGTCGACATCTGTGAACTCGGCAAAGGGAGCATTGTCGGCGAAATGTCCCTGCTGGATGGCCGGGCGCGCTCTGCGACGGTTGAGGCCCTTGAGGATATTGAAGTCGCTACCGTGACCAGTGAGGACTTTGAAAAAAAGGTGCGGGAAGTACCGGAATGGTTTTTCGGTATCATCAAGATTCTCTGCAGCCGGCTACGAGAGGCAGACAAACGGTATAAGTCGAGCCTGGATAGCGAAACGGCCGCCCATGTGGCCACTCTGATTCACATGTTGTTAAACAAGTCCGATGCGGCTTCGGGAACGGAAGCGAACAGCCTTGAACTGAAATTCGCCAAGATGGAGATTATCGACATCCTTTCCTTGAGTATCGATAAGGTCAATAGTGTCTTTAAGGACATGGAACGGGTGGGAATCATGACGGTTTCTCAGAACCGGCTTTGTGTCCCGAACCGGAAAAAGCTGCTCGTATTTGCGGATTCCAAACGAGAGGTGGATTCCGCAGCCTGGGTCCGATATGACGGCAAGTGGACTCCCGAAAAACAGGAGGCGGTCGAGTGCTTATATGCGCTTTCACAAGACGGTAAGCCGGATAAGGAGGGTTTTTGCGCCATTCCACTTGAGCCGGCGCCGAAAGGATGGGAACGATTGAACGACCAAAAGGCGTTTCTGTCGGAACTCGAACCGAAAGAGGTCATTCGTCTGGAAAAACGACTCAAGGAAAAATCAGAGGAATACGATATCACGAAGCTGTCCGTTCATCGGATTCGTTTGGCCGTACTGTTGTCTTTTGTTCTATTTCAACCTAAACCGGAAAATTCATGAATCGAATCCTTCTGTTATTCATCCTGACGTGTCTTGGTCGTGTGGGCGCGGAAGTAAGGTTGTGCGGTCTCCAGACCGAGGACCTCAATCTCAAACCCGAAAACAACCCCTATATCATTGCAGGCGATGTGGTCATCGGAAAACGGACCCTGTGGAATGTCAATCCCGGCGTGGTCTTTAAAATCGATCGCGCGGCCGCCTGCACGTCGGAAACGATGCCCCTTGAACCGGAAGAGAAGAACGGTCTTTTTGCCATTTACGTCAAGGGCTCTTTTCAGTGTGCGGGCAGTTCCGATAAGCGCATTGTCTTTGAACCGCTCCATTCGGAAAAGAACCGGGTGGTCTGGTACGGCCTGGTGTTCGACGGTGTCAAGGAGGGGAATGTCCGGTTGCAGTATGTCGACATTTCCGGCGCTTTTTGTGCGGTCACTCTGCGCGACTGTTCTCCGGTTATTCGTAACTGCGTTTTACGGAAAAATCAGACGGCCATTTCCTGCGGCCCGGGTTGCCAGAGTGAAATATTCAACAATAACATCGTTTACAATTTCAGTACCGGCGTGTTGAACCGTCAATCCGCCCCGAAGCTGTACAATAACCTGATTGCCTGGAATCTCATCGGCATCTGGTCCGATGTTCTGTCCGATTTGGATATCGCGTATAATGACTTCTGGGCCAATCACGATATGAACTTCATGGAATGTCCTCCGAAATACGGGATGATATGCCAGGTCAACGGGCGCAAGGACTCCTGCGATTATAAATCCAACCTTTTTATAGACCCGGTCTTGGCCGGTTCGCCGGCATATACGG
>MGVN01000079.1:0-7114 GCA_001800515.1 Elusimicrobia bacterium RIFOXYB2_FULL_49_7
CGAATTACTTTATTTTATCGGGTATGTCGAACCGCTGCCGTTATGGCAGAGAGTCGCGAAATATTTTTCTTTTATACTCGACGATAAGCGCGATAATAGCTTCAGGTGTTTCCTTCACGATGATCTGTTCGCCTGTGGTCATAAGGATGGTGGTATTAGGATGGCACTCCATATTTTTGATGAGATCAGGGTTTATATAGATCTCGGAGCCGTTGAGCTTGGTGAGCTTAATCATATAAGAAACTATAACAGATTTTTATTGCGATAGCAAGGAATTGTTGTTCTCCCTTGTTTCCTCTACCATTGACATGTTACAGAACACCGATCTCCCCTTTTTATTATACTGATGAGTGGCTAATGATAAATCAAAGAGCCGGTTCCAGAATACCACTTTGGAAGCGAAACGCCTTGAGGTATTCTGAACCCGGCCCTAAGTCAAAATCTATAAGTTTACCTAGACCTTCCAATTCAAGCCAAGATAATAGAAATTGTCTGAAACACCAAGATTCCCGCGCCAAGGCCTGTTGGTGTAATATGATGCAGGAGGAGTTTGGTTGCCAAAGATGTTTCTGCCGACCAATTTCAAAGAAAGATTACTGTTCAAGTCATAATTGATCGTTGTTCCAACCTCTATACGCGGATCTGCGGCGTAATTCTTACCAGGAACGTCGCCGTAGGTTGTCGCTTCTACGGAGCTTTCATAGATCCCGCTCACATTCCACGCCAATCTGTTTTTCATGAAATATGCAGTGAAATCGCTCTTTACAATGTGCGAAGAAAACCGCTGCCAGGCATTTCGGTCTGCATTGGTGAGGCCAAGGTCATTATTCGCCTGCTCACTTATACCATTCGGCACAGAATAGCCGTAGGAAACATTGAGCTTGGTGGTGTCTGTCGTCATCCATCCCACAGTGATCTCTCCGCCCAATGAAGCTATGTCTTCATCACTCTTCGCATTCATCATCGTCCCAAGCCAGCCATCATCGTTCATGATAGCATTCCATGCAGCCACTCCTACTTCATCAACAGTGTAATCATGCCACATGAGAAGTTTCTTGATCTTGTTGAAGTAGAGATTGGTAGTTACATTAATCTTGTGATCGGGTATTTTTTTTGTAGCGCTCAGTTCATAGCTCTGCATGACCTCCGGCTCGGGTTCTGACAAAACATTTGCATAACCCAGGCTGGACAATTTTGAAGCAAAGTAACCATAGTCTGAAAAATCTACAGCGTCGGGATAATGAAATCCTTCCTGGTAAGATGTCTTGAATACCAAACCAGGGTTTACCTCATAGGCTACCGCCACACGGGGCGAAAAATGAGATTTGCTGGAAGGGGTAAATCCACCATGAGTGAAAAGCATCTCCCCATAGGCCACCGAATCAAAACGAGCGCCGAGAGAGGCGGTAATCTGTTCATTCGCCTTATAAACATCTTCAGCAAATACTCCCATTTCTTTCCATTGTGCATCTACGCTTCCAGCTGCGTCATCGGTGTTCGAGCCGAAGAAACGGTTGAATGACCTGAATTGACGCATTCCATATAGTCCACCAGCAGCAAATAAGTGATTATCGAATTTGGTGGTTTTGAAAATAGCTTTTCCTTCGCCGTGGATCTCCGAGCCGCCGACCTTGGGAGTGGTCGGGAAATTTTCCCTTGATCTTTCCTGGCCGAAATCATACATTTCCATAGCACCTTTCAACTGTATTGAATCCGTTTCGCTAATATCGAATTTATAGCTTGGCGCCACACTTAAGACTTCCTGATGCCAGTTTGAATCATTATCAGTTTTCTTCTCGGTGGAATTATGTTGCGGATTCAACTCCTGCATAAAAACATTGAGCCTAAACTTGTCATGATTCATATAGGAGGCAATTTTCCAGGATGGCTTAAACCCCTGCACCTTGGCATTGTTCCGGTATATTTCTCGCGCGCCTGCTACCGTGAAATAATCATACATGTTGTTTGGCTGGTATCCTTCACCATTTGCATAGCCACCATAGAGGAAGATATCTTTATTACTCCCGTATGATTTTCCATAACCCATTTCCATTTTATAGAGCTTTTCTCTTATGCCATATTCGCTGCTCACGAACGACCCCGCATTGTCAGTCCCATTCTTTGGAATTAAATTAACAAAACCATTCAATGCGCCGCTCCCGTGAACTATAGCCCCGGGACCATTTATGATCTCAACAGACCTTATGTCCTTAAAAAAGGGACTCTCCAGCATCACTGAATACCCGTGAGTTCTCTGATTAAGATTCTGCCCTTCCAGCAAAAAGAGAGTCTTTGAATTGTTGTCGGTCAGTATTCCACGCGCTCCATACAAACCCATATTCCTCTCGTGGACGCCTACATGAACGCCAGGCACATACAACTCCAGGAGATGCTTTAAACGCGAAATCGGCGCGAGTTCAATTTGCTTCTGACTGATAAGAACTGATGTCCCCGGAGCTTTTTCCTTTGCCATATTAAAAAAGGAACCTGCTATCACGACGGGTATTTCGCCGAAAAGCAGGATGTCCTCTTCAGAAACCGAGCTTTCCGATTCACTGGAATACGTATAGGACGGAAAGAGTAATGACACAGCCAAGCCGATCAGTAGAAGTCTGCGCATGTGGCCTCCCAATCAATTTATTCCTACTTCAACAAGTATAAGCAAAGGCGCCAGCCAAATCAATGGTTTAGTAAAACATATAACATTTGATATTGTGTTGAATTTTTAATTGGGTTATGTTCAGAGTTTTTGCTAGAGGAAAAGAGTGAAAAACTAGCGGGCAATGCTTCACCCCCGCTCCCAACGCCCTATCGGTGGAGGCAACCAATTATCTTAAAGTACGAAGGATGCTCATGGGTTATAAATTTGTTACAATAGAACTATGGAGCACGCTATTATTGCGAAAGATGTGCACAAGACCTACCGTTCAGGATTTCTCGGCAGGAGACAGACGTACGCGCTGCGCGGGATAGACCTGGCGGTAAAAAAGGGAGAGCTGTTCGGGCTGCTGGGCAGGAACGGCGCGGGCAAGACCACCCTTCTCAATATATTCTCCTGTCAGCTCCTGCCTGACAGCGGCTCGGTATCCATTCTCGGCACAGATATCACGAAACACAATTACTCGCGCGTGAAAAACCGCCTCAACATGTGCTCGGGCAGCCCCAACTTCCCCTGGAGCCTTACCGTCGAAGAAAATCTAAAATTCTATGCGCTCCTCTACGGGAAATGCGGCAGGGAATGCGCAAAAACAACTTCCTACTGCCTTGAGACCTTCGGCCTGCAGGAATACCGCAAAACACGTTATGACCAGCTCTCCTCGGGGAACAAACAGAAGCTCGCGCTCGCCAAATCGCTCATCAACGACCCCGAGGTGCTTTTTCTCGACGAGCCGACCATCGGGCTCGACCCGGATATAGCGAAAAAGATCCGCACTTTCGTGCAGACGATCCACCGAGAGCAGAAGCTCACCATCATCCTGACCACACATTATATGAAAGAAGCACAGGAACTGTGCGAGCGCATAGCGTTTATAAAGAACGGGCAGATCCAGGCCATCGGCACAAACCGAGAGATCCTTGATATTACCCATGCGCGTGATCTTGAGGAGGCGTTCATTGAACTGGCTGAGTAAGACCTATGCCTTCGCCTACAGGAATTATATTTTCGCGAAGAGAAATTTCTTCGCGTTCACAGAGATCCTCTTCTGGCCCATCGTGGGGCTCCTCTCAGTAGGCATCATGGGTGATTTCCTCAACCTGCAAGAGAACACGCTCGCCTTCATCCTGACCGGCGCCATTACCGCGGGTGTACTGCAGGTGGTGCAGCTCGATGTCTCATACAGCCTGCTCTACGACATCTGGTCAAAAAGCATAAAGCATACCTTCCTGGCGCCTATCAACCAGTTCGACTATATTGTCGGCTCCTGGGTGGTCGGCATGCTGCGCGGAGCAATAGTGTTCGTGCTCCTCGTCCTCTTTTCAGCGAATGCGTTCGCTTTTTCCATGCCGGGCGTACTGCCAACCCTATTTTTTCTCACCGGAGTATTCCTGAGCGCGCTCATCATCGGCATGATGGTATGCCTGCTCATTCTGCTCTACGGCCAGCGGGTGGAAGTTACCGCATGGTCGCTTTCCACCCTCTCAATGCTTGTGAGCGGCATCTACTACCCGGTGAGCTTCCTGCCAAAACCGTTCCTTCTTTTTGCGTACCTTATCCCCTTGACGCATTTCCTTGAATACTACCGGGCCTGGTACGGTTTCCCCCCCGTCTTTTCGCATTCACTACTGACAGGGCTCGCGCTTTCCGGCCTCTACATAGCTGTTTTCTTCGCGCTGCTGCGCTTCGCTTTTGAACGAGCGCGCAGGACCGGCATGATATTGAGATTGTCTGAGTAAAAGCAGGGACAGCGACAAAAAGGGTACCAGGGGAAACCCCGTGCCTTTGACTCTTGCCCCAATCGTCAAGGAGCTACCATGACTGCGGCTATCCCTACATTTCCGGAGTTCTCACCCATCGATTGTGGCCACAAAGAAGAATTGCGTTCGGCGTTCCGGCAGCACCCCCCTGACATTTCGGAGTTCTCCACAGGATTTCTCTACGGCTACAGCGACAACTTCAAACATGAAGTAACGCGTCTTAACGGGAACATCTGCATAGCGGGGAACCTCCATTACCAGCATTCGTTCTTCCCTCCGATAGGCGGCAACAGGATCGCTGAAACCATTGAGACGTGCCTCGCCTATCTTAAAAGCAAATACGGCAAGGGAAGGATCAATGCCGTACCGAAAACGCTTGCCGCGCAGTACCTCAGCGATCCGCGTTTTAAAGTATCCGACGACCGAGATAATTACGATTATGTCTATCTCGTACAGGATCTCGCGCAACTCCACGGTTCGCTCTATCAGTCAAAACGCAATTTTGTCAGACAATTTGAGAAGAAATACCTCTACGAGTACAAAGCACTGACGCCCGACATTATTGAACAGTGCAAGCATCTGCAGGAGAAATGGTGTTCACTGCGCGAATGCAAACTTGACGTCTCTCTTTCTTACGAAACCAATTTTGTTTATAAGCTCCTCAATAATTTTGGAACGTGTGAGCTCTTCGGCGCGGCACTGCTTATTGACGGCAAAGTACAGGCGTTCACCATCGCGGAACACCTCAACCACGAGACTGCGGCGCTCCATGTTGAAAAGGCGAACACCGAGTATCGCGGTATCTATCAGGCCATCAATAACCTTTTCTGCCTTTATGGCCTCAAAGACTACGTTTTCGTGAACCGGGAGCAGGATGTAGGAGACGCGGGGCTCAGAAAAGCGAAACTCTCCTACCACCCGCACCACCTGGTGGAAAAGTATAATATCGAATATGTGTAGGCGGCTGACGAACTACCCATCCTCTTGATTCTTTCGGAAAAGAACAGTTTTTTTTCTACATCTCAAAATAATCACATAATATATCAATAGTGTATTGAAATATCATGCAGTATTTCAGTTAATAGAGCGCAATGTGGGACTATACTCGTTTCACATGCCCTACGATCAGAGCACGATGTGGATAAAATGTACACAATATCAATAATAATATGATATTTCAATTCTATTTGTTGTGATTTGTTTTGTGATTAATGTACAAGAGGCTGGGGAGCAGCTCTTATCGTACTACTGAGATGTCCTGGAGAGATTTACGGGGGGTAGGCTCTGGAACAGAGGCAGGGTAGCCAAGCGTAATAAGGCATTCCGCTTTCCACGATGAGGGTAACTGAAGTGTACGGCAAAGCGCTTTTCCATTGAACCAGCCTATATAGCAGGTACCAAGCCCGAGTTCGGTCGCTTTCAAGACCAGGTGTTCCATGGCAATGCCGATATCAATGAGATGATACTGCACTCCCTGGACGCGCTCAGCAAGCTTGTGCGTCACCAGGCTCAGGTCGCTGCAGGCCACGATAATGACCGGCGCGGTCTTTGCCCAGGTATTAGGCACGACAACGCCGCCAAGCCCTTCTTTGATGGCTGCAGCGCGGGCTGTGGGCTCTGAAACAACAACGAAACGCCACGGCTGCGCGTTACACGCAGAGGGCGCCAGCCGCGCCGCATTGAGGAGTTGTTCAATTTTTTCTTTTTCTACAGGTTGGTCGCTGTACTCGCGGACACTGCGGCGTTCACCGATGAGTTCATCAAGAGACTTCATTATGTTCTTCCATAACCTTCTTCTTGATCTGACGGATCCTGCGGTTGAGAAAATAGAGGAGCCTGATGCGCGGGATAATGCCAAGCTGGTGGAACCTTATGCCGCAATAGATGGCATCGCCCTTATGCGAACGCCAGCATACCTTGCCTTCAAGCTTCATAAGCGGGCCTTCCGGCAGTTCAAATTCGAAGTCATAGCAGTCATTAACGCCGAGGTGATCGTTCGTTTCCAGCTTCAACCCGCTCGTGCTGAGGTTACGGATGGTCTCTTTTCTCTCTTTATCCTGAGCGTGCACCGTTACCGGGCACTTCATGTTCATCCGTAAATCCTGCCTGCGTTCTACAAAATCGTTCTCCTTCATAGTAAATTCCCCCCCTGTGATGATTTTGTAAAGTGCCGTGTACGTAACGTCGAAATTAAGCGGAATGCCCATCTTTGACAACATGTCGTTCCCTCCTCAAAGGAACATAGCTTGACGCCGGCACAGGTGCCGTCGTTAGTATTTACCGATGTATCGTTTGATTATGACGCGGAAAGTTTGCACAACGAGAAGAGTTTTCCCACCGGATACTTGCCTGCAACTTCCTTCAGTTCTCCCTGCTGCATACTGAAAGATCTTAGAGCCAGCGCATTACCTGTCGACAGTATTTATTGTACGAACATTTCATTCTCTTGTCAAGAGCAGCTTGCCGCGGCAAAAGAACTACAGCTTCCCGAAAAGCATCAGCACGCCGATCACGATAAAGAGGACCGCCGAAATACCGCGAATGATATGTTCAGGGATAACCCTGATAAGCCCTTCGCCGAAGAGCACGCCTATCCCGGTGACCACCGCAAGCGCCAACGCTGCGCCGAGAAAGACCTCCCAGTAGCGCTTTGTGGAGGCGACCATGCTAATGGTGGCAAGCTGTGTCTTATCCCCCA
>MGVN01000079.1:7133-7456 GCA_001800515.1 Elusimicrobia bacterium RIFOXYB2_FULL_49_7
TCCGAAAGTCGTGGCGAACGTTTTCCAGTCCATGTGTTTTCTCCAAGCTATTCAGGAATGATCTTATAGGACAAAAGCTCCGTATTACGGTGCTCTTCCCTTCCCTCAGCACCGATGGTAGTCAGTATCCAGCCCACTCCCGGAGCATAGTAGTTATATTTTTTTGAACCGGAAAGCCCGGGGTACTCTTCACTCACCTTGATGCAGCCGTAGAAATCGCCCGCCGCCACCTTCAGCGTCAGGTCCTCCGCCACGATCGCATAGACAACCTTTTTTCCGCTTCTTACGGTGTTCCAGGTTCTTCCCGTGGCAAAAGGATAGGA
>MGVN01000079.1:7486-9873 GCA_001800515.1 Elusimicrobia bacterium RIFOXYB2_FULL_49_7
GGCATTCTCATACTCGTGCAGCTCCAGGTTTTTCTTTTCGTAGTAGCGGGTAAGCGTAGTCACCAGCCTGCTGCCCGCCGATATCCTGCGTTGCATCTCAAAAGTCCCGCTCGACACTTCGCGGCAGTTCCATTCGGAACGCATATTGCGGCCACCACTTACGGAATCGCCCTCTATCCAGAAAGACCCTGTCCTGAGAGGATGATAATCAGGGGAATTAAAAAGCCCGAGTTGCGCCATTGCCGCCCACGGCTCCGCCTTCGGATACCTGGCAATGAGTTCGTCGTAGTAACGGTGCGCGTGCGAATACATTTTCAACCGTGTCCGGTAGATGGTGCCTATGCGGTAGAGCGCTTCAGGAGCGATGGGATGCGAAGGATGTTTCTTGCTGAGTTCCTCGTACTTCACGCTCGCTTCGACGCAATAGCCTTCTTTTTCAAGGAGCTGCGCCTTCTTAAAAGCGTAGTCGGGCCCGCACCCCAAAGCACTCAACAGTGCTGCCGCGGCGGTGCAGAACATAATCACTCTTAACGGATAGCGTTGCATGTTATTCCTGCCAGTGTTCAATTAGGTTCCTTAATAATGCATTCCTGGAGTTTATTGAAGAAACGGACTCTCTGGTACCGGACGGGAAGATGTTCCCACATCCACCAGAGAAGAAGCCCTGTCATCACTCCGGCAGTATCTATGCCGACGTCAACAACTGAAGGGCCGCGGCCCGGGACAAATGACTGATGGTATTCATCGGATGCCGCGTAGAGGACCGAAAAGATGACCGCAACAGTGTGAACGAACGGCGTACGGCGTGAAGAAGCCGTATGCGATACAGCTCTCCTGACGAGAAGGAAAAGCACTGCGTATTCGGTAACATGGGCGATCTTGCGTAACACCAGGTCCCACACACCAAGCTCTGTCTTTAGATGTGGCAGGCTTGAAAGATAGTAGATGAGCGAACACCACAGGAGAACCGGCAGCCACGATAAAATATTTTTTTTCATATTATTTCTTTCCCCATACTTCAATAAATTTTTCGAGCGAACGGTCGTACGTCCGTTCCGCTTCGGGAGTAAAAAAACAAGCGGGCAGTTCCTTATTCGCCGTCCAGTGATAGGCAATGCATTCGCAGCAGAGACCCTTGCGGCTGCACGGCTCATAGGTGCAGTTGCATTGTTTTTTATTCCGGTCTTGCGTGCAATTCTTAACTGCCATGGCTCCCTCGACAAGGTATTTCACGGGTAGGATGAAAAGGATGGTCGCTGCCTGCAGGCATGAACCCCGCGTTGCTGTTATGGTTGTATATTGTATACTTTTTTGCCGTTCTTTTCAAGGAGTGTCGTCTGAGTGCGGCTCACTAAGTGTGGTCAGCTCAATTCGGACAGCATATTACGTCTGAACAGCTTCTTGGGATTTGAAATAGCCTCTGACGTCATTCCGGTGAAAACCGGAATCTAGTCTCGACGTTAGCTGCATCTGTCTGGATACCGGCTTCCGCCGGTATGACGGCTAATTCTGACAGCAATGATTTGTTATTAATGTGGAATATAGGGGCTTGGTGGGATTTGAGAACGCATTTTCTTGACGTCGAGCAAGATGGCATTTGTTCCTTTCCTGTAAATGCCATTACTGTCAAACGGTATACCATTTGTAAACTCAGCCGTTAAGTCATTCTTTTGCAGCAACTCATCACCTCTTGCGAGGATAGTTTCAAAATTCTCTCCAAAAAGGTTGGTTTCAAGAAGCGTGCTTTTTTCCTTGCCTTCCGCATTTATTCTCCAGCCGATGGCAGCATGCTTGTCTTCCAGGAATATTACTAATACAGGATCAATTTCAACGCTCTCCAATAAGCTTGCAAAAAGAACTGATAACTCTATGCAATTTCCATTTTTGGAAAGTGTTTCAAAAGGCAGCTTAATCCGTTGGGAATTCTGATAAGCAATAGGTTGATTCAGGTAAGTAATTCTATAATCTTCTTTTAGTGTATCATAGATAAGCTTCACTTGAGACAAGTAATCCGCATATTTCTCATCCAAAGTTCGGTTATCAATAGGCCTTCGTGTAAAAGCATTCGGTGATTGGAAACCGATAATTTTTACGGGTTGCGGTAATCCAGCGCCTCGCTCGCTTGCCTTGTTGACTACCTCGGCAAAAGTTCTGTCATTATAAGTTATCCAGTTTAAAAGTGTATCTAATAGGTCATATTTGTTGCCCTCGGCATCAGTTTGTTGCGGTGTAAACTGATCATATGGCAGTAAAGTGACTTGAAGTTTGTCTTTATATACTGATTTTGTTTTCCCGTGTTCATTTATTAATGAGATATCTACAAAAATAGTGTTTGGAGTAGGCACAACTTCTATTTTGCGAATATCCTCTCTCGATATAGTGGGTAT
>MGVN01000079.1:9936-10243 GCA_001800515.1 Elusimicrobia bacterium RIFOXYB2_FULL_49_7
TTGGGCTACTTCATCAAACAGAATGGGTAATTTAGTTCATCATTTAGCTACCGACAACCTTATTTTTCGCTGTGAAAACAACCAAGGGCTTGCTGAATTATGCGTTTATACTATGGCCAGCCAAACCTTAGTAACACGTGTGCCAAATAAGATGATTAATAAATTTCATGTTTCCGAAACAGCTAATCTTGTGGTGATGGAGGTTGATGTAAACAATGATGATTTAAATGGAGATGACACAGATGATACCAATGCACGAATAGCAAGCTGGGATGATAATTACCTTTATCTCCTTGATCTAAATACT
>MGVN01000079.1:10276-10418 GCA_001800515.1 Elusimicrobia bacterium RIFOXYB2_FULL_49_7
CCAACCTTTCATCCCACCAATAGTAATATTATTACCCACACGGGGTTTATCAATGGAACTATTCAGCTTGGTATTATCAACCGTGCCAATTAAGGCATGAAATAAGAATCGTTAATAATTTCGCTAGCAATTTCTTCGATGG
>MGVN01000080.1 GCA_001800515.1 Elusimicrobia bacterium RIFOXYB2_FULL_49_7
CACGCTGAAAATCGATCTTTCCATCTGCGATTCCGCCATCGCGGAGATTGCGCCCAACATAAAAGGGAAAGGCAAAATCGTCATCGTCAAATCCACAGTCGTCCCGGGTACCACGCGCCGCTATGCCAAGCTTTATCCGGACATTCCATTTTCCTTTAATCCGGAATTCCTGACCGAAGCCAACTACCTGTACGATTTCGTCAATGCAGACCGGGTCGTTGTAGGTGCAGAGAATGACTGGACCTCCCAGCGCATCATCGACCTCTACCGGACCTGTTTCCCCTTTGCGAATATCATGAAAATGAGCACCACGGCCGCTGAAATCGTCAAATATCAGTGCAACGTCCTCCTGGCCGCCAAAGTAGCGGTCTCCAACATCTTTTACGACCTCTGCCAATCCGAAGGGGTCAACTACGAAGACGTTAAGAAAGCAGTGGCCATGGACAAGCGTATCGGCACCAGTCATCTGGACGTCACCACGGAACGCGGATTCGGCGGTAAATGCTTTCCCAAGGATCTGGGCGCCTTTATCAGCCGTTGCCGGGAACTCAAGGTCGATGCCAAACTGCTCCAGGAGGTCTTTGACTACAATATTCGAATCCGAAAAACCTATGACTGGCGCGAAATCGCCGGCGCCAGTGTGGGCGGCCGTAATTATACGCCGGAAAAATAGCCCTGGACTTTCTTTTTCCGCCCCTATGCAAGGAGCCAAGGCGTTGCTTTAAACCGTGCTTACACTAAAGTTTGGAGGTATTATGTCAAAATCAAGCGAAAAAAACCTGTTGGCAATTAACGGCGGGACCAAGATAAAAACCACGCCCTATGGAACCGGTAAACGTTTTGGAGAGGAGGAAATCCAGGAACTGCGCGAGGCCCTTGAACAAAACACCCTGTTTTATTGGAAAGGGACAAAGGTCAAACAGTTTTGCGAGGAATTCGCCCAATTATACGGCGCCAAGCGTTGTGTGGGCGTCAGTTCCGGTACCGCCGGCATACATGTGGCTATCGGCGCCCTGGGATTGACCCCGGGAACCGAAGTGATTACCTCGCCCATTACGGACATGGGCACGCTTATCGGGCTTCTCTATCAGGGCTGCATCCCTGTTTTCGCGGATCTGGATCCGCATACCTACAACATGGATGCGTCCTCTGTGGAGAAAAGCATCACCTCCCATACCAAAGCCATTCTCCTGGTCCATCTGGCCGGCAATCCCTGTGACATGGATAAGATGATGGCCATTGCCAAAAAGCACAAACTTTATGTAATTGAGGACTGCGCCCAGAGCTACATGTGCGAATATAAGGGAAAACTGGCCGGCAGCTTCGGGGATTTCGGATGCTTCTCCCTGAACGATTTCAAACATATCTCGGCTGGCGACGCGGGCATGGTCATTACGAACGACCCGGAACTGGGGCAGAAAGCGGCGTGGTTCGCGGACAAGAATTATTACCGCGACGGCGCATTGGTGGGCAAATCCCCAAAATTGCTGGCCCCGAATTACCGTATGAATGAGCTGGAAGGGGCCGTCGCGTTAGCACAGTTGAAAAAGCTCAAAGGCATTTGTTCGCGCCGTACCCAATTGGGGGATCGGTTGACCGCAGGCATCAAGGATATCCCGGGCATCATGCCTCATGAGGTGACGCCGGGCGGCAAAAGCAGCTACTGGTTTTATCTGATGCGCATTGACGAGAAAAAGTTCGGCGTATCACGCGAGGATTTCGCCAAGACGCTGCAGGCAGAAGGCATCAACAATTGGGTGGAATGCTACTCCAATATGCCGAAATACATGCACGATCTGCTGATTAACCGCACCATTTTTCCGGGAAGCACCTACCCGCTGGATATCAACGGCCGTTCTTATCATTATAAGCCTGGGATGTGCCCTGTGGCCGAGGAGATCATCAAGACCTCCATCTATATCCCGATAAGCGAGTTTTATACGGATCAGGACATTGATGAGAACATCGCCGCCATTAAGAAGGTGGCGCACGCCTATCTTAATGCCTAAAACAGGGAGTCCTTATACTGCCCGGCTGATTAAGGGGGGGGGAAGCTGAATTATCTCAGGCGGGCGAGAGACGGACGGTCATCAACCTCATGGACTTGCGCTTCTTTTATTTTCTCTACGGCCTCAAGTCTTTGCGCTCCAATACCATGCCGTAAAAGAAAGAAATTTCTCTGTCTACAATTTTATAAGAGCTCTTATCAGGATATATCTTAAAAAAAACTATAACGTTATCCTGCCATGTTTTGCGTAGAGACGAATCCTTCTTCAACGCCGGCACTAATTCATCCAAACGTCTCCTGGAAATTATTCGGGTCGTGGATGATTATTATGGGGTGCCAACAGGACCCAGAATAACAACCGCGGACAGAATCTTCGTTGCAGGATTGAGCTTTTTCATAGCGCAGTTTCCTTAATTTAATTGAATTTGACTTGTCCTAACTCCCGCAGCTGTAAAGCTTTGTCTTTTCATCTGTGGGAGTTAAGCCCATTTTTTACCTTCCGAATTACAATTGGCTGTATTCTTTCAGCACATCCTTGTTCGTCACACGTAACTCAACCCTGCGGTTTGTCTGCCTGCCATCTTTCGTGCCGTTGTCCGCCTTGGGCATGCTCATTCCGTATCCATGTGAACTCAAAAATGAGCTTAAAGCAGGCGCAACCTCGATCAAATAGAAGCTTACCGCTTCGGCCCGGCCCTGGCTGAGAGTGATATTGTAATCTTTATCGCCTATATTGTCGGTGTACCCCGCCACCTCTATCTGTAATTTGGGATATTTAAGCAGCATTTTACCGATAATATTGAGGTATGGTTTTGAATTGATGGTCAGAACAGTCTTTCCAGTCTCAAAGTACACGGCATCCAGGAGCAGCTCGCCGGTTGACAGCAGCATTTTTTCCGCGTCGGTGCGCTTGGCTTTCTCTTCATTGAGACTTTGGGTCGTCACCTCAAGCATGATGGAGTCCGCATGCGCTTTTCTGTTCAGGCTGTCGACATACAGCCCGGCGGCTTCCTGATCTTTAATGAGAGCAATGTTTTCTTTTTCAACTTGCGCGGTGTTTTTAGCCAGACTGTCGGTCTGTTGCCGGACAACCGCCTTATCTTTAATAAGGGCGAGGTTCTCCCTTTCTACCTGCGCGGCATGCTTTTTTCGTTCAATCGCGGCTCTACGCCTTTCCGCATGCGTGTCGAATGAAAAGGCCACTGCGCCGAACAGCCGGTAGGGTTCCAGGGCACGGGGTTCGCCGTTCGCCCGGTCATTTGAGATAGCGACATCAAGCCCCGCCGAGAAATTGGTATTAAAGGAGGTGCGGAACTGGACTGACGGAGTAATCCACAACGGATCCGTTCTGAAGGCCCAATCGTTCAACTGGGTTCTTGAATTCAACTCAACACCGAGTGCGGCGAAGGAAAGAAGGTTAGCTTGAAGGCCCGCGCCCAGGAGCAGCAAGGGATCATTACCCCCGCTGAGGGAGGTAACGGCGCCTTCGTTCAGGTGCAGTTTGATCGCATGTGACTCACTGCCGAAACTTAACGATTGCAGGAGTTTGGCCATGAAATCATTGCCGGTTCGAGTCTGGAAGTAATTGTATCCATCGGCGCGGTTGTTGTTAATCTGATTGTTTGAAGTGCCGCCGATAAGGGCCGCCTGGCCGCCCAGATTCAACATGGAATTCTCGGAATACGGCAATGTACCCTGCACACCGGCCTTGACGCTGCCCCAACCGCCGCTTCTATTGGTGTTGGTATAATGACTCGATCCGAAAGCCCCGACGGAAGCAAAAAGGTCGATATAAGGACTGACCCCATACGAGGCCGCACCTAGTCCGGTGATGATATTGGCGTTCTTATTTGGGGACGAGACAAACGTCTCATTCTGGTTATACCAATTTCCGGAAACATTGAACGTAAGACGACCCTCTCCGACCGGTTCAGCGGAGCTTACAGAGCTTAATCCCCGCGTGGCCTCACTGTTGACGACAGGGGTGACATCATAATTATACGCCTGGATCGTTTGGGATAAGAGGCTTGCGAATAATGCTGCGATCATGATGCAAATACCTGTCCAGGTTTTTGAAGCTTTTGTACTGGTTTTCATTAAAATCTCCTTGAATTTAAGACCTGTTTTGTTGTCAATGAGAACTACTTCATAAGGACGACCTCCTTCTTGTGTTCCTTTCGGTTTACTAGATAGAGAGGCAAATATCGCACCACATGCAATTGCTCTTGTTTATTGATAAAATCAGGAAACGAGAACAATTTTTACACTTTTGAGGATTTAACCGTGAGCCTCTTCATTATTTACAAATCAATCATATACTTATATATTATTTATCGCTCAACAATTATGGTAAAAAAAATATCGCCCCTAAAACAAGTCAAGCCACTCAACCAATGAAGAAGATAGCATTTTCAGCTTATCGTTGCTCAACTTATCGGTCATCTTCTTAAACCCATTGGTAGAACCTGCCGAGGCAATGTCCACAAGTTTTGATCCTTTCTCGGTAATCCTTACGACCTTGATTCTTCTGTCTTCAGCGGAGAAAAATCGAGCGACCAATTTATCTTTTTCAAGCTTGTCGATCAACTTTGTTATATTCGAAGGGGTAAGGATTAAATATTTGCTGATCGAAACCTGTTTTATGCCCTGCGTCCCGCCCAAATGCTTTATGACCATAAGGACGTTAAACTTCCCAAGTGTCAAATCATATTGAGCAAGCTGACCGGAAACATTCTTGTTGATGATATTATTGAGAAGCGTAATGCTATAAATGGCCTCTTCGTAATACTTTTTATGACCTTTCTCCATCCCGAACGCTTTTAATATAGACATCGCTAAGACCTTTCGTAGAATATAATATACTTGTTAATAGTGTATAAGGCAAGTATTACATTCGGTTGATGGAAAACCTACATTTTCCTTAGCGTACGATTTCTTCCGTTTCGCGAGCAGACCCCTTTAAAATCTACCCAATCGCCACGCTCCCGGTCTCGCCCGTCCGGATACGCACGCACTCCTCCAGATTCAAGATGAAAATCTTTCCGTCTCCCACCTCACCCGTACGCGCACCCTGAACAATGGCATCAACTGTTGGCGCTACAAAATTGTCGTTTACCGCAATCTCAAGACGGATCTTCTTCATCAGATTACCCGTCTCTTTGGCGCCACGATAGAATTCATCAATACCCTTCTGACGACCATGGCCCAAAACCTCGCTGACGGTCATGAGGTTGATCTCCTGTTTATACAATGCCTCTTTCACTTCTTCAAGACGATGGGGCTGAATAATGGCAATAATCAGTTTCATTTTCCGCTCCTTATTCTATGACCGTATAGGCCCGTTCATTATGTTCCGTCACATCCAGACCGATGGCTTCCGCCTGAGGCGTTACCCGCATGCCAATCACCCTATCCACCACTTTAAAGATAACCACTGTCATGACCAGAGAATACAATCCCGTGGCTAAGACCGAGACAAACTGAATCCACAGCTGATGATGATTCCCGGCAAAAAAACCACTGTAATCGCCCTGGACCGCGGGCACCGCAAAAAGACCGGTCGCCAACGCACCCCATATTCCACCGATACCGTGAACACCGAACGCATCCAACGCATCATCATAACCTAAGCGGGTTTTCACATGAATGACCATATAGTAACAAATGAGACTGCTCAGACCTCCGATGATCATGGCACCCTGTATATCCACAAACCCGGCTGCCGGCGTTATAGCCACCAAGCCCGCTACGGCTCCGGTAGCCGCACCGAGAATAGTGGGGCGACGATGAAAAACCCTATCCAGCAATGCCCAGCTTAATGCCGCCGCGCTGGCTGCCACCTGAGTAATGACAAAGGCATGAGCTGCCAGGCCATCCGCCGCCAGGGAAGAACCCGCATTAAATCCAAACCAACCGAACCAGAGCATGGCACCCCCTAAAAGGGTCAACGGAAGGTTATGAGGAGGTGTGATTCGATGAAAAGAACGCTTTTTTATCATCACTGCGGTCACCAACGCAGCCACACCGGCATTGATATGAACCACAGTGCCACCCGCAAAATCAAGCACCCCTTTCTTCAACAACCAGCCATCCGACGACCAGACCCAATGTGCTATCGGATCATAAACCAGTGTCGTCCAACAGAGAATAAATAACAGATAAGCGGAAAATTTCATCCGTTCTGCAAATGCACCAATAATAAGGGCCGGTGTAATGGCCGCAAACATGGCCTGAAAAATAATAAAAGCCAGATGAGGTACACGCGCTTCCGGCTGTGAAATAAAATAGGGGCTTGCGGAAAAACCGATACCTTTTAAAAAAGCCCAATCCAAACTTCCGATGAATGGGGCCCATATTCCCTTGCCCGGTCCAAAGGAAAGTGAATATCCGATAATCACCCACTGGAGCGAGACCAAGGAAAGCGCGACAATGCATTGCATCAACACGCTTAACACGTTCTTTTTCCGGACCAAGCCTCCATAAAAGAGGGCCAACCCCGGAACCGTCATGAACATGACTAATGCAGCGCTCATCAACACCCACGCCGTGTTGCCAAAATCAATCTTATATTGCATAATATCCTCCTTTCCGATCTATATTGCAATTCGGACACCAAACACACTTTTTGTTATAAAACAATATGTTATATATTTTTTAGAAACAATATCATACATTATTGAATTATATAAATGATTAACTGCTACATTTTTGTATCTTATTGTTTTTTATGATTATCCCTAATTTTTTCTCTCTTTTTAAACAGAAAAATATATATTTACAATATTCATGAAAGAACCCATTCAGGTCATTATCGTAGATGATGATGAAGAAGATATTGAAATTGTTCGTCGCCATCTTTCGGATTCGATTGAAATCAACTATCACATCATTTCATATACCACACCGGCCCATTTTCAGGAAAACTTCCCGACACAAAAAGGCGACCTCATTCTGCTGGATTATCTTTTGGGCGGAGATACCGGCTTATCCATGCTGAAATGGATAAAATCCGTAAGCGATTGTCCGGTTATTATTTTAACCGGACACGGTGATGAACGAATCGCCGTTGAGATCATGAGAAACGGGGCGGACGACTACCTTATCAAGAACGAACTATCCCCAGACATACTTCGCCGCACCCTTCGAGAAGTCCATCACCGTTCGCTCCTGCAAAAGGAAAAGAGAAAAATCGAACAGGATCTCAAAACCAGCGAAGCACGCTACCGCAATGTGGTGGAAAAAGCAGGAGACTGCATCGTTGTCGTTCAGAACGAATCCCTTAATTACGTCAACCCGCGATTCGCCGACATGCTGGGCTATACCGTCAAAGAACTCACCAACAGACCATTTCATCTCTATTTTTCACCGGAATCTCTTCTCCAAGCCGGAAAACTCCAAGAGGAAATGCATTCTCCGGAAAACCCGACGAACCGCGTGTTTGAAATGACCCTGAAACATCGATCCGGAAAGATCGTGGAAGTGGAAATGAGCAGTTGCGGAACCTTGGTCAACAACCAGCCCGCCGTCATCTACATCCTTCGCGATATCACGGAACGCAAACAATTCCTACGCGGCATCCTAAAAGCAAAAAAAGCAGCGGAACTGGCCAACAAAACCAAGAATGATTTTCTTTCCGTCATTTCGCACGAACTCAGAACCCCCCTGACCTCCATCCTCGGTTTTACCGAACTGGTGGCACAGCGAGAAAACAGACAATTGAGCCGAGAATCCCAAACCGATCTCAAAACCATCTTGAAAAACGGCAAACACCTGCTCCATCTCATTGATCAAATCCTTCATTTTAAAGCCATTGAATCCGGACGCCTAATCATCAAATCCGAACCCTGCCGCTTGTTCAATCTCCTTAAAGATACCTATCAAACCATCAAGCCGCTGCTTTCCCAAAAATCCATCCGTTTCGAGATGGAAATAGCCAAACAGCTTCCATGGGTCACGATAGATCCAGTGCGCCTAAAACAAATTCTCCTGAATATCCTGGAAAACAGCATCAAATTCACCGAAAAAGGAAGCATTCGGATATCCTTACCCTCTTTTACTCAAGAATCAAAATCCTTTATCATCCGCATTTCGGACACGGGAATCGGCATTCCAAAAAACAAGTTGCAAACTATTTTCCGGAAGTTCGAACAGGGCGACACAGGCTCCACCCGAAAATACGGGGGAACCGGACTGGGGCTCTCCATTTCGAACTCCATCATCGAACTTATGGGCGGCACGATCTCGGTTCAGAGCCGGCAAGGAAAAGGCACAAACTTTCTGCTCACCCTGCCATTTCAGCCCGCCACCGAAACAATCCGGAATAAAAAAACACCCGTTTTATCGGGAAAAAAGTGGCCGCATGGCTGAAAAACAAATCAGTCGCCGTTTGCTTTTCGCGCTCATTTTCTCGGCTGAATACCTGCAAAAACAGGCCTATTCCGAAGAGGAAATCTTCAAGGGTTTTCGTACCCAACTCGACCGTTTCAAACTGAGAGGCGGTATCGCTTTTTTTGATTCTTCGGGTGAATTCCTCATCTTGCCCCAGGAACTGTTTACGGAAATCGTCCTTCCATCGTTGCGAAAAGAAATCGATTGGGGAACCGTCCCCTTTCTATATGACTGGAAGAAGACCCCGGCCTTCCGGGATTGTATCCTCCAAAAACAACCGCTTTTCCTTCCCTCCACCAATCCAATCATAGAAAACGCCTTCCCTCCCTCCCTACAGGCCAAAGTGACCCAAACACTCCGCCATATACCGGATGAGCCGGGAGTAATTGTTCCGCTGACAATCGAGGGAGAAATATTCGGGATACTCATGCTGGGAGGAAAGGGCATTTCAAAGCGTGACCTTCCACTCATCACCTCATTCGGTAATCAAGTGGCCACTGCCATCCAAAACGCCCGCTTGTTCGCCAAAATCAGGCAGGCGGAATCCCGCTACCGGGATCTCGTTGAAAATATCAATGAAATCATTTATACAATGGACCCCGAAGGACATTTCACCTTTGTCAGTTCACGATCCCTTTTCGTCCTGGGATATAAACCGGAAGAAGTGATTGGCCGCCCTTTCCAAAATTTCGTGGTCCCTGATGATTTACCGACCTTGATCGTCAAATACGCGTCTATTCTGAAGGGTACGTTGGAACCGAGCGAATACCGCATTTACCGTAAAGACGGTTCGGTTCGCTGGGTAAGAAGCAGCAGTCGGCCGATTCAGGAAAACGGACGCATCATAGGGGTCCGGGGAATTCTGACGGACATCCATGATTATAAGAAAGCGGAAGAGGCTTTTTGGAAAACCGAACAGGAAAAAACGTTGATTCTGGATAACGTGCAGGATTTCATCATCTACCACAATCTGGACATGCGTATCCTCTGGGCCAACCGGGCCGTGGAAAATTCCTTCACAGAATCGCCTGTCGGCAAACATTGTTTTCAGGTCTTTGAAAATCGGAACACCGCCTGTGTTCACTGTCCGTTGCCGGACATCCTTAATGATGGAGAACCGCACGAAGCTGAAGTCATTGCCGGCAACGGCGCACATTGGCTGATTCGGGGTTTTCCGGTAAAGAATGAAAAAGGGAAATTGCTTGGCATTGTGGAAGTTTCGCAGGACATTTCCGTAAAAAAACGGATCGAAAGTCAAACCCGGGAATACTCCGAAGCCATTGAGCAAAAAAATCTGGAACTGACGAACCGCAACAAAGAACTCGATGAATTCACCTATATCGCGAGCCACGACCTCCAGGAACCGCTGAATAAAATTTCCGCATTCAGTGAACTCCTAAAAAAAGACGCAGGAGATAGCCTTGCAGATAGCGCAAAAAAGGATCTTCATTTCATCCTGAACGCCGTCAAACGGATGCGCATTCTGATTCAGGATCTGCTTCGGTTGTCACGCACCGGAAAATCGGCCATCAAAATCGGCTTAGTCGACCTGAACCAGCTCACAGCCAAGGTCATCGATACTTTTGCCCCGCAAATCGATTCAACAGAGACCCGTTTCATCAAAATGCCCCTGCCGGAATTGTCCGGCGATGCCACCCTTCTTTTTCAATTATATCAAAATCTGATTTCAAATGCCTTGAAATTCCACGGTGCCGAACCGCTCGTTATCGAATTGACCGCCGAAGCACGGAACAACTGCTGGATTCTCGGGGTACGAGATAATGGTATCGGTATCCGCTCCGAATTCTTCGGAAAAATATTCATTCCCTTC
>MGVN01000081.1:0-10072 GCA_001800515.1 Elusimicrobia bacterium RIFOXYB2_FULL_49_7
TGAGGGGATGACGCCCTCATGACCGACGCGCCCAAGAAAGAAACCGGCTGCCGCCACGCCGATTAGGAGAAGAGGGGTAATCTGCTTTACAAAGCCCCAGGTTGATGAAAACCAATCGCCGCTTTCGCCTTTGTCGGTTGCGGTAATCAATGAAAGTGCAAGAGCGCCTGCTGTAAAAGGAACCAGCGGCTCATGACGGAACACCAGTGCCAGCACCCCGACGGGCACCGCAGCGGCAACAACCTTCCAGAGTTTGATCTTTAGGATGGCCACCAATGTGACGGCAAAACCTACGGTAAAAAGCGCGGTGATTAGCCATTTGACGGAATAGATGGCATGCCATGCTCCGGAAGACGCTTCGGATTTTCCCCAATTGGCGAACACGAGAATTCCTATCATGGAGAGGAAATAAAGTATGGTCTGCCACAGCGGCCTTACACCCTGTGGGTCGGGCATGGCTATTTGTGCTGTGGTCTTCTGCGCCTCTTCCTTTCTGAAAAAGAAATGCATAAGGAGCCCGATGATGACGCTGAATCCGATGGCACCTCCGGCGCGTGCAATCCCCATTTCCAGGCCCAGAATGCGGGCCGTCATGACAATGGCCAGAATATTGATGGCCGGACCGGAATAAAGGAAGGCCGTGGCAGGGCCTATGCCCGCGCCCATGCGGTAAATACCGGCGAAAAGCGGCAAAACCGTGCAGGAGCAAACAGCCAGTACGGTTCCGGATACGGAAGCCACACCATAGGCAAGCACCCGGTTGGCTTTGGCGCCCAGATACTTCATGACCGAGGCCTGGCTCACAAAAACCCCGATAGCTCCGGCAATAAAAAAAGCGGGTACAAGACAGAGCAACACATGCTCCCGAGCATACCATTTTACAAGATAAAGCGCCTCGAACACGGCGCCATCAAAACGCGGCGTGCCGACCGGGAGAAAAAAGACCCCCAGAAAGATGGCGGTAATCCAGAAAATCGGTTTTAGCTCTTTTTTCATGTTTTCCCCTTAATTATTTCCTTATTATACTGCAAACGCCATTTGTTCCTTGGCCCTGGCCTGGAGCAGCTTTTCTATGCAATTGAGAAAATTCAGCGTGCAAGGGGCTTTAAGCCGGTAAAAAACCATCAGGCCCCGCTTATCGTCCGATACGATTCCAGCGGATTTAAGGATTGACAGATGCTTTGAAACCGTGGATGTGTCGGCGCCTACCATTTCAGTAAGCTCGCAGACGCAGTGTTCTTTTTTTGCGAGCTGGTCTACAAGGAACAAACGGGTGGGATGGGCCAACGCTTTAATAATATCAGACCGCGCTTCGTATTTCGCGAATGATTGCTTGTTCATACGGTATCTCCGTTTTGTGTGTGACTGATAAGCTATTTGGTAAAATAGGCAATTAACGACAGGATAATCAAGTCTCGGCCAAGGGTTGTCCGCGTTCCCAACCACGGGAAGCTGTAAAATACGACGGTCTATCTGCCGAGGTGGGAGCAAATAGCAGAGAAATTATGTGTGCCGTCGCAGATTTCCGTTGCCTTCCCGTCAATAAATAACGGATCTTTGTCGATATGGAAAAGCTCATTCTGCCGGACATATCCGGAATACCACGCTTGTATGGCACAAAAAATATAGCCACTGATGACAAAATTGTACATCAGGTCTGGCGGCTTCCTATAATTCCTGGTGTCCCAATATTTGTTGTTGCTTTTTTTGACTAATTTGCGAATACTCAGTGGAGGAGCAGCTCGCCTGGGGCTTCGCTTGCCTGAACGATAAAATGAACAGCGAGTTTGGGTACCTCTCCCTATCTGAACTATTGCAGAACCATGTAGTACTCCCAGTTGTGAAAACGTCCCTTTAAACGCACAACGCTGCAGCAAAGCGTGGATTTTATCGTTATACGCCTACCATTCTAGCGCATTGACCTGCGCCCAGGTGTCCGGTAAGGGGCTTGGCAGCCCTCTGTTCCCGGCAAACCAGGCGCTGCCATCATTTTTAATCAGCATCGTGTTCGGACTACCGCAGGAAACCTGTTTCGCGCCGTTATCCAGAATTTTGTCAAAAGAAGTGAAGTCTGGATTCCCGGAAAGGCTCGGATTGCCGAGAAGCAAAGGATATCGGATTCGCCTGTTCCGAGCCCCACGTCCGGTCGCGCGTAGAGGACCTGGTTGTCTGGAACGCCAAGCAGATAGAACCAGACAGTGGGTGAGGTTATTTTGGCGAAGCTGATCAATATCTGCACAGTTGAATCCGGAATGGGGTACGCATACGGGGACCCTGGAACCCAGGCAACGCCACCCTCCGGAAGCAGACCGAAGAGCCACCCTGACTCAAAGTGCGAATCAGAAGAAAAGAAGATCGGGCAATAGACTTTTTTCCCTGAATATTCCATTTCAAAATGTATACTTTTTTTATATATTTATTCAGGAGGTGTTAATTGCCTGAAATCTGTCGTTTTCTCGGAATCATCGTATACATGTATTTCAAAGAGCACAATCCTCCGCATTTTCACGCCGAGTATAATGAATTTAAGGCTACCATCGACATGAAATCGCTAGGCGTTCTTGAAGGGGAATTGCCACCGAGGGTTTTGAGCTTGGTCGTCGAATGGGCCGGACAACATAAAAGAGAGTTACTGGAAAATTGGGAAATGTTAAAACAGACCGGCAAATTTCATAAAATTCAACCTTTGGTATAATATGTTGTTATCTATTAGTAAAATCGATAATCTTGGTGCCGGAAAATACCTGCTCACCTTCAATAACGGCAAAAGCGGTACCGTTGATTGTACGGTACTTGGCAATGAGGAGCCCGCCGGAGTTTTCAATGTCTTAAAGCAAGCGGACTTTGCCTCAAAAGCATCACTCGAGCATGGCACCCTGACATGGCCGGGAGAATTGGATGTGGCTCCGGAATATCTGTACTTTCTGGCATTTAAGGCTGAATCCGACCTTCAAGAGACTTTTATGGCCTGGGGCTATCGAAAATAATTCGTCTATACCACCCTCGCTGCCGTCAGTACCCGCACCTCCCCTGCCCCCGCCTCCATCAGCATATTCGCGCATTTATCCACCGTACTCCCCGTTGTGAAAACATCATCCAGGAGCAACAACCGCCGGCCGGCCACGCATCTGCACACCTGAAAGGCACCCAGAAGATTTTTCGCCCGTGCGGCTCTATTTAGTTTGGTCTGGGTCGCAGTCTGGCGTATCCGCTTCAATAGACCGGTTTCCAGAGGGATTCCAAGTCGTCTGGAAAGTTCCTTGCCTATGACTTCGGATTGATTATATCCCCGCTCCCGCTTACGAGTAGAGTGAAGCGGTACGGGTACCAGACCGTCAATATTTGCCCACGCATCTTTAATAAGCATTGCAGCCATTCGCTTGGCCAATGCCGTTCCCACTACCGGACGATTACCGTATTTCAATAGATGGACCAATTCTTGAAATGGATCTGAAAAGGTCCAGACCGCATACGCAGCACTGAATGCACCCTCATAAACCGGGTCAAACAGCCTCTGGTGCGGCAATAGTACCAGCGAATCATAACACTTCTCACAGACAGGAGAAAAACAGGTGTCCAATTCCCCTTTGCAAAGGGCGCACTGAGGCGGAAAGGAGAAGTCCAGAAGCAGCCGGCCTATGCGTGCGACTGTGGAAGCGAAGCGCGACGCCATTTCCAGAAAAAAAGCAACCCGGTTAAAATGACCACACCGCTGAGAATAATTTGATTATGGGTATATCCATGATGCAATTCGGACGGCGGATAATAGCGGAAGGTGTCCTGAATGATACGGTCCAGGCTGAGCAGGATAAAGAAGATGAAAAAGGAGTGTCCCTCAAACCGTTTGAACCGCTCTAATAATAAGACCAATGCGCCGGTAATCAATCCGCCGAGTACCATGTAAAGTTGGGTGGGATGAAGTGCGGTTGCATGAACCGCTGCCTGATAATAGCCCGCAGCGGATTCCGGCGGAAAAGATAGTCCCCAAGGAAGGTGGCAGGCTTTGCCGTAACAACAGCCGCTCATAAAACAACCGAGGCGTCCCACCCCGTAGCCGAATGCAACGCCCGGTGCGACGATGTCCCCGATTGTCAGTATGGATTTTCCGTTATAGTACATGACAACGAGAGCGACCAGAGTGCCTGCGATAAGTGCACCCAGAAAGACCAGTCCGCCGATACCGAATGTGCCGTCCGCTTGGAAAGGACTGATAATGGAAAGAAGATTTCCCCGGAATTCCGTCCAGTTTAACGCGACATAAAAGAGACGGCCGCCGATGAGTCCGCTGATGATGGACCAGACTGCGAGGTCGGAAATGAAGGACGGATTCTCGTCCGCGGCTTTCGCCCGCCGGGAGGAGACGACGATGGCCACAATGAATCCCAAGGCGAGCATGAGGCCGTAGGTGTGCAGTTGAAAGAATCCCACCGTAAAAAGGATCGGATGCATAATTAATACTCCTGGTTT
Source organism: Elusimicrobia bacterium RIFOXYB2_FULL_49_7 (assembly GCA_001800515.1). The sequence continues at coordinate 4,468 of MGVN01000081.1, forward strand.
TTTTTACGAATACTGGCTGCAAAACCCACCAAGGCCATGCAGCTGATGAGAAAATTGCCGCCGTAGCTCAAAAAGGGGAGCGGCAGGCCGGTAACGGGCATCATGCCCACGGTCATGGCCGTATTGACGCAAATATGAAAGACCAGCTGTGCGGCGACCCCGATGACGCAGAGATTCAGAAAGCGATTGTTTCCCTCTCCGGCCAGGAAAAAAAGCCGGAGAATGAGTGCCAGGAAAAGGAGCAGAACGAACAGACAGCCGATGAATCCGAATTGTTCGCCCAGAACGGAAAAAATGAAATCCGTATGCTGTTCCGGTAGAAAGGAGAGGCGGGTCTGCGTGCCTTCCAGAAAACCCTTGCCCAGAAATTTCCCGGAACCGATGGCCACTTGTGATTGAAGCACTTGGTAGCCGGCGCCGCTGGGATCCCGTTGCGGATCCACGAAAGTGAGGATACGGTTTTTCTGATAGTCGTGGAGTTTGCCCCAGGCCATGGGCAGAATGATCCCGACCATGAAATTCAGGGACAGTATGATGGTGATAACGGACAGGTTACGGCAGAATCGGGTCAATGTAAAGAAGAGGATGATGAAGAATAAGGCCCATAGAAAGAGATGAAATGCCAGGATGAGACTCAATATAGGAGAGAGAAGAAAAAATACTTCGGCAAGTGAAAGACCGCCCCAGAAAAGCATGACGGCCGTGAAAGCACAAAAGACCAATGCGGTCGATAAATCGGGTTGTTTAACGATCAGGAGCATGGGTACCATGACCATGGCGAACGGGACAATGAGGCTGCTTATTTTTTCAAGCGAAACCGGTTTGGAGGAAAGGTAGCGGGCCAGGGCAAAGACCGTGCCTATTTTGGCCAGTTCCGAGGGTTGGAGACGTAACGGCCCTAAGACAATCCAGCGCGTGGCGCCCATGGCAGTGGTACCCTTAACGACTACCAGCACCAGGAGTAGCAGAGTGAAGGCGTAGAAAAGGTAGGCGGTGTCGTAATAGGTACGGGAGGGGATGATGGCCGTAATATAGAAAGCCGCGGTTCCCAGCACCACCCAGGCAAGTTGGTTATGGAAAAGGTTCCGGATAAACACATCCTGATCCAGATGGGTGGCGCTGTAAATCAAGGCGATGCCGATCATGATTAATCCGTACATAATGAAAGCGGCCGGAAGATCAATTCGGTGCTTCATTTGAGCGAGCATATCGTGATTCCTTAACGGTTGAAATAAGTACGCAGGATTTTACCTGCAATGGGTGCGGCCACGGACCCGCCGTGACCCGCATTCTCAACGACCACCGCGATGGCGATGGTCGGTGTATTAAGCGGTGCGGTGGCCACAAAAAGAGCGTGATCCTGCCCCTGCGGATTTTGAGCCGTGCCGGTCTTGCCGCCCACGATAATGGAATCGACCCGTGCGAGTCCGCCGGTTCCGCCGGGTTCCATCACGGCTTTAAGGGCGGAATAAAGCATTTGACGGGTTTCATCCTCCAGACGGATCTCGTGAAGCACTTCGCGGGTGGGCTGTGCAATCTCTCCTTTTGGGCCGGTCGAATGGTGGAACAGATGCGGCCGGTAAAGCGGTTGCCGGCTGGTGAGCGAGCCCACATAATTGGCCAATTGAATGGGGGTGACGGTTTGGCCTTGACCGATAGAGAAATTCAGCTCTTGCCCTTTTGTCCAAACCCATCCCCGGGATTGAAATTTCCGGTTGTAAGTCTCTTCGTCCAGCACTTCTCCGGATGCTTCCTGCGGCAGATCAATGCCGGTCTTGGAGGCGAATCCGAACATACGAGCATATTGCGCCATATAATCGATCCCGGTTTTGATACCCAGCTGGTAAAAATAAACGTCGCAGGAGACCTTGACTCCTTGTATCATGCCGACGGTACCATGTCCCTGCTTTTTCCAGCAGCCGTAGGGGCGGTTACCGAACCAGAATTTCCCGGTACATCCCTTAAAATGTTCATCCAGGCCGACCACGTGTTCGTTCAGTGCGGCCGACGTGGTCACCAATTTGAAGGTGGAGCCCGGCGGATAGACGCCGGTTACGGCACGGTTGTTGAGCGGTTGAGAGGGGTCCATGACCAGCTTGCCCCAGCTGGCGGTCCGACTTTTTACGGACAGGGTGAACCAGTTCGGGTCAAAGCGGGGAGAGCTCAGCATGGCCAGAATGTCCCCGTTACGGGGATCAATGGCGACCACGGCACCGGAAAGGGAATCCGGGAAGGCTTCTTCCGCTGCTTTTTGGACCCGGTAGTCGATGGTCAGATAGAGATCATTTCCTTTTTCGGAGTGTACGACCGGCATTTCCTTGACCCGCTCGATTTCCCGGCCATAAGCATCGTACATGACGTATTCTTCGCCGTCGCGGCCGCGGACCAGACTTTCATATTGTTTTTCCAGACCGAAAATACCCATTCGGTCGCCAAAATGGTAATGATAGCGTTTCAGGCTGTCGAACTGTTCCTCCGGGATTTCACCCAGATAACCGAGGAAATGGCAGCCGAGCGTTTTATTCGGGTATTCCCGACGGGTTTCATTTTCAACGATAATACCGGGCAGATCTTGAAGATGTTCCTGGACAATGGTGACCACGTCGATGCTGACGTCATCGGCCAAGCAGATGGGTTCGAACCGGCGTGCAGCCGCCAGCCGGAAACGCCGGTTCAGGTCGGCTTCGGAAAAGATTCGTTGTCCGGCCTGGTCGCGGATTTGGAGCAGGGTCCGTTTGAGGGTCTGGCGGTCTTTGACTTGATGATAGAGTACCGAGACGGCGTAAGCGGGTCGGTTGCGGGCCAGAATCACGCCGTTGCGATCGAGAATAAGTCCCCTCGAGGCCTGAATGATTTTCTGGCGCATCATATTTTCCATGGACAGGGAGTAGAAATAATCCCCTTTTAGAATCTGGATGTAGAATAAACGGGAAGCAATGACGAAGAAGAGGGCGGCGACCGTGATAAACAAGGCGCGTCGTTTGGCGTGCCTGGAAAACTGGTTTTCCTGAAGGAATTTTCCGGCCGCCATGCGTCTATTTCCGTCTGCCGATAATCAGGAGCAGAACACCGCCGACCAGGGTGGTGTAAAAGGCGGTGGGCAGGATTTGGGAAAGGAAGAGGTGGTGGAAGGCTGCGTGAGCGTTGAATACCAGCGCAGCGGTCAGCACGCCTTTGAGTAAGGCGGCCAGAAAGACGACAGGCAGTTTGTATTTATCATCCAACGTAATTTTGCGTTCATCTAAAAAACCGGCCAGATAGCCGATGACGCTACCGACCAGGCTGCCGATACCCAACGTCTGCGGGGAATAGACATCCAGGATGAGTCCCATGGAGAAGCCGGTGAACACGCCGATCAACGCGCCCTCTTTGGTGGCCAGAAAAAGAAGAAAACAGAGGAGGAGATCGGGTGCGATCCCTTTAATGGAGATGAGACGGCACAAGGTGGTCTGAATGATGACCACGGCGATGAACGCCGCCAAGTAGCGGATGAATTTCACTGTGCCCCTCCCTGCGTCAAGGTATCTTTCGGGGCTTTCGGCAAAAGCGTATCGGAAAAGGCCTGCCATTGGGGCGTCAGGTTCAGCACAAAAACATTCTCGACGTTGTACACGCCGCGGTGCAGTTCAATCTCCACGAGTTTATAGAGATCGTTTTCCGGTGTGATGCGTACCACGCGGCCTACAAAAAGGCCTTTGGGATAAATCCCGCCCAGTCCGGAGGTGCGCACCGTGTCTCCAATCTCGACCGCATGGTGAAGCGGCAGATGGACCAACGGTTGGATGTCATTGCGGTACTCCAGGATGGCTGGGACATTGATACGTTGGAAGAAGACGCCGGTGCGGGACAGAGGATCGCTGATGAGCTGGACGTTCGAATGGAACGGAAAAACTTCAAGCACCTTGCCGATCACGCCCGACAGTACCATGACGGCCATGTCTTTTTGGACCCCGTTGGAAGTGCCTACCGAGATGACCAAGTTGCGTGAAAGGAGATCGACTTTTTGAGCGATGACTTCGCCGGCGATGAGGGAGAAGCGGGATTGCACCCGGTAGGCGAGCATGGCGCGAAAGGTTTCATTTTCCACTTTATCCTGCTGAAGCAGATCGTTTTCGGTCTTGAGACGCATGACTTCCGTACGAAGCAAATTGTTTTCCTTGACCGTATTATGAAGCTTGTTCACCTGATTCACCACGAATTGTGCCGGTGCCAGCACCGTGGTTTGAAGTGCGCGGGCGAATCGGAAGCGATCGTCCAGTGTCCGGTGAATCATCCAATAGGCGAGCAGAACGGTTAGGACCAGAGAGAGAAAATTGCGGAATCGAAAAAAGAGCGACAGCATGGCTGTCCCGGGTTAATGGCGGCCTGTGGACATCAGTACTTTGCGGTATTTGTCCAGGTTTTCCACGATTTTTGCGGTGCCGAGGACCACGCGGGAAAGCGGGTCGTCGATGACATTGACCGGCAGATTGGTTTCGCGCCGCAGTCGTTCGTCCAGTCCACGAAGTTGCGCGCCGCCGCCGGTCATCACGATGCCTTTGTCCAGAATGTCGGCCGACAGTTCGGGTGGGGTCTGTTCGAGAGCTTGCTTGACAGCAAGAACGATTGCAGAGACCGGTTCGTTCAGTGCATCCCGTATTTCAGTGGAGGTGATTTTCAGGGTTTTCGGGATACCGGCGATGAGATCGCGTCCTTTGACCTCCATTTCCAGTTCCTCTTCAAGCGGGAAGGCGCTGCCGATTTGCACCTTGATTTGTTCGGCCGTGGACTGTCCGATCAGCAGGTTGTAGTTTTTCTTCAAGTAAAGTATGATGGCTTCGTCCATTTCATCGCCGCCCACGCGGACCGAGGCGTCGCAGACGATGCCATAGAGGGCGATGACCGCGATTTCCGCTGTTCCGCCGCCGATATCGATGATCATGTTGCCGCTCGGATCCTCCACCGGAATACCCATGCCGATGGCGCCGGCCATGGGCTCTGCTACCAGATACACTTCGCGCGCACCGGCTGAGGTCAGCGAATCAATAACGGCCCGTTTTTCGACTTCTGTGATGCCGGATGGGACGCCGCAGACCACGCGGGGACGAACGAAAAAGGAGTGGGGCATGGAATGCTTGATAAAATATTTCAGCATGGCTTCGACCAGCGCGAAATCCGTGATGACCCCGTCCTGCATGGGGCGGATGGCGTCGATATCCTCGGGTGTGCGGCCCAACATTCGCTTGGCTTCGGCTCCGATCGCAACCACCTTGTCGCTCTGTTTGTTTACCGCCACGACGGAAGGCTCATTGACCACAATGCCTTTGCCTTTTACATGAACCAGGGTATTGGCGGTACCTAAATCAATGCCCATGTCGTTTGTAAACATGTTCCAGAACATTTTACTTCTTTCTTAACATAACTTATTGAATTATCAATTTATTTTCACTTATTTTGTTATAAATTAATCAATTAGAAATATTGAAGCAAGAAATTTCGTAAAAATCTGGAATTTTACAAAAATCGGGAAACTTGAAAGGGTCCACATGGTTAAATTGGCCATCGGAAAAGTGGAATTGGGCAAACGGCCGGTCATTGCGGCTGTAGTTGACAAGGTGATATCCTG
>MGVN01000081.1:10133-15313 GCA_001800515.1 Elusimicrobia bacterium RIFOXYB2_FULL_49_7
CTGCCGCGAGACCGAGGCCAACCGGGGATACCGGGTCGATTATCTGCGCGCTGTCATGCCCTATGTCGATGCGGTTGATGAGGAGGTAAGTTCTCCGGATGCGGAGCAGGTTCTTGCCCTGGCTGCCGGCAAGACACGTATTGTCTCGCACCATGATTTTCAGGGAACCCCGGATGAAGCGGGATTATCTGAGTTTGCAGAGGTTTGTTTCAAAAAGGGCGGACAGATTGCAAAGATAGCTACCATGGCCCGTTCGAATCGGGAGGTGGAACGTATTGAAGCATTTTCCCGCTTCTTCAAACGCCCGATGATTTCCATTGCCATGGGACCCCTTGGAGCGGATTGGCGCGTCAGGGCATTCAAGGCCGGCTCTTTGCTGACCTATGCTTTTACCGGCGAACATGAAGTGGCGCCCGGCCAACTTGGTGTACCTGATCTGGCGCGACGTTTGTCCGCTGCATTTCCTTCCTTTAAGCAGTGGATGAAGAAACGTACCCAATAAGGGGAAAAAACGAATCCCCTGCAACCGTTTTGTTGCAGGGGATTTATTTGGAGCGAGAGACGAGACTTGAACTCGCGACAACCACCTTGGCAAGGTGGAGCTCTACCACTGAGCTACTCTCGCATGATGTCGAATCGTTCGTATAATATAGCTTTTTTTCATTTCTGCTTCAAGATTGTTGTGCATTCAATAATCTTTTTATACAGTATCGTCGGACATAACCGTATTGTATCCAATGCCAATGAAAATCATCTTTGTGATAAAGATCTTAAACCTTATAAATACACTTTAAGATCGACACAAATCGGCTTGTTTTGAGAAGAGCCACCTGCACTTTAGCGGCCAACGAATCAGAACAGATAATTCACCACACTGCCGACATAAAAGGTTTTATAATTCTCCGATCCGCTCTTGGCCGTGTCTTTGCCGAATTCATATCCCCCTTTTCCGGATACGGAAAAAGTGGCGTTGAAGGCGTAGGTCAGCAAGCCTTCACCGCCGTAAACCGTCAGGAGTTCGTTGACCGGGGCATATTGGAGAAAATTTCCCTCCTCGTCATTCAACGCTTCCTGATAGTCTGTAGTGGTCTTCATATAGTAACCTGTTATGCCGAGGGTCAGTTTGCGTGGAATCAGTTTGAGGGTTAATTTGTCCGATACTTTTTGCGTCACTTTCACTTCATCCCGGTATTTTTTATCCTTTGTTTTATAGGAACCGCTGATCGTATTTGCTACGCGGCTTTTAAGGAATTTGGCGGAAAGACTGCCGTCCACACGAATTTGTTTGCCGTCGTTCCGGTTCCAATAGGAGGAATCGGCATCCCCGCTTGATTTATCGTTACGATCGTTTGTGAGAATGGCTTCTACGCTGAGCTTGGTCCGGGCGTTTGAGATATATCTGTTTTCCGGAAGCGACGGCATATAGATCACGGAACCGTTGATCTGCATCCGGCTTTCCGCGTCCGCATATTCGGTGGCCATGACCGTGTGTTCCACGCCGTCCACATCCAGGGTCAGCTTCTTGCTTTCCGCATCCTGTTTCAGTTTTGTCTTGGTTTCATAATAATATGAAAAGGCCGGTTCAAAAGAGAAATCGGAAATGGGAAGCTTGATTCCGAGACCGCCCTTGAATTTGTTTTCAACCGGCTTATAGGTGAAATTCTCATACAAACCATTCAGGGAATCATAGGATTCCTGGCTGGTCACGGTGGTCAGTTTATTTTCGCCGAACAGGTCGGGCGCTATGCCGCTCTCTTCGGTGGCCAGGGCCTCCCAATCCAGGGCGGCATTGGTTTCGATATTCTTGATGCGGTCGTTAAACAGATTAAGGCTGAAGGTTCTTCCGGTGGTAATGTGCGCTTTATTCAGGCTTCCGACGGAGGGCCGGATCGACGGATTGCCGCCTGTATAGAAATTCTTTTGCGCGTGGAGATATTCAATATTGCCGGAAAAGGCCTTGAAGGTGTAGTCCGCACCGATCAGTCCGGCCAAATTGTTTTCGTCCATCGGATGTTCGATGAGCGTGTCTTCCGAGAATCCATGGCGTACCACGGATCCGTCTTTCAATACGGTTCCACTGTCAATGGCATAACTCAAGGTGTCTGCAAAACCCGCATCCACCTCAGCATAGAGGGTCATTGACTCATTTAGCGCCAATTTGGCGCCGCCGCCCCAGGAGAGCGACCGGAGTTTGGGATCCGCGGCGTAGAGATCCGTGGAATCAAAGGAGAGGCCGGGAAAAAGCAAGGGATCGTCCACATGTCGCGTGCCCACCACTTGGCCGGTCACTCGAAGGTCACGGGTGAGCTCAAGGTCTGCACTTGCCATGCTGAGCCATTCCTGGCGTTCGGGGGTGGTGCTGGAATCAAGCATATCCGGTTTCAAGCCCACCGGATAAGGTGTCGCAGACTGTCCGGCCAGGACCGTGGATTGAAGCCGGCGACCGGCTTTCAGGTTGTCGTTACGAGTATAACGAATGCCGCGCACTTGACGACTGCTGATGGAAAGTTCGCTTTTGTCCTGTGAAAAATCTCCTGCCACGATTTCCTGACCCGGCAATTTCGTGGTGAGATTGATGACCTCAATCTTACTGACGGTTCGATAAGCTTCCAGGTTGGCCAGGTGAGCGTTGCCTTTGGTCTCCTGCAGCCGGGGACCGAAATAGTTGCCGAAACCGTTCAGCGTCAGGTTGCTTTCCCGATCCCCTGTTTTACTTTGCAGGAAGATCTGGAATTCCGGGCGCAGGCCGGGCACGTAGGTCGCTTCATGGGGCAGTTCCGCTTCCGGGAGCGACGGATGGACTTGGTCGTTCAAGTCCGTGACATGACGATAGCTTAAACCGAGCGAGATCTGTCCTAAGAGCCCGAGACGTGCGGCCAGGGACTCCCCTCGGGAGGGCAGCGAGGAAAAGTCGCTTTTGAAATTGGCGGTATCGACCCATTCGCGCTCGCGGGTTTTGATTGCCGTGATTTTTTCCGGTCTGGTCAGCAACGGTTTGAATTCCATCTCATTGCCGATGCGAAGGTTTTCATCGTTTCCGGAGACCAGAAAGAGACGGCCTGATTTGATTTCTTGTTGAGCGAAAACACCTACCCGGTTGTCGCGTACCTGGACATCTTCCAAGGTGATGCTGGAACGGGTCGGGGCGACCACGCCGTAATCATTGTTTTCGATGCGGGTACGGCTCATTTTTATGCGGCCGTAGGGATGACAAATCACGGCACGATTATTATTCAGAATGGTGCCGGAATCCACAAAGACATCGGCCCCGGCATCCACATTGATTCCCACCAGATGACCTTTGCCGAATTCGGTATCCTTGATTTGTACGTTTGATTGAATGGCATAGAGACAACCGATGGAATTGTTTTCAAAGACGCAATTTGTCAGTGTTACATTGCCGTTGTCCGCATGGATGCCGAAATTGCTGTGGGAGATGCGGCAGTAAGAAAAATAGGAGCGGGAGGCGCCTCGGATGTAGATACGGTCCCAATCCCAGGCGTTCGGCTCCTTTTTTGCGGAGCGGATGATGATGGGCGCATCGGCCGTTCCGTTCATCATGACCTGTCCGAAAACCACGAACGAGATGTAGTCGCCGCCCATGAGAAGGGTGACCCCCGGTTCCACGATGAGGGTGGCATTGGCCGGAACCACGACATTCTTAACAAAAAGATACGGGCTTTTGTCCCGTGTCAGCTTGCCGGAGAGTTCGTCGTCCATAATGATGGTGGCCTTAACGGCATCCAGGGCGGCCTGTTCGCCTTGAGACACCACCTGTTCGGCCTCCACGGTGAGCGGCTCCAGTTGTTTGACGAATTCCGCAAGCCATGTGTCGGACGGTTCCGTGGCGCCTTTCGGCAGCGTTTCGGAGAGCTCCATGACCGCTTCTCCAAGCTTGGTGTCGATGATCTGAATCGAGAGTACGAATTCGTCGCGCTGTTTGTGAAGGTTGCCGGTGACAAGCAGGGCTACCCCCAGCTCTTTGGCTGCGGCGGTGAAGCAGGCGCTTTTTTGACAGCCGCCGAGTTTGTCCACCAATGAGAGGAGGGAGGTCTTGGAGCGAACGGTAAAGAGACTTTCCGCTCTGACCGCTTCTTCCAGACGGGCGACCGCCAGTTTGACGTCATCGGAAGAGGCGCCGGGGCCGCGATCCAGTCCAAGTACCAGGATGGAACGAAGCGGAAAGGCGGCTGCTGCCATGAACCAGGCCGCGGTCAGACCGAATAGAAGGGTTCTGGAAAAGCTATTCATAAAGCTCCTGCTTTTTTGTTTACATTGACAAAGATGATTTGACGGTTCTGGTAATATAAATTTTAGTATATGAAAAATACAAACCGGGACAATGTGATATTTTTAAAGCGGGGTATTTGCACGGGCTTATGCAAATACCCCGACCTGATATAAGCGGAACAGATTCAAGAACGATTATCGACCTTTAATGGTAATCGTTCCCTGTTTAGGAGTCCACTCCTTGCCGGTGATGTCCCAGAGGCGGATGGTGTAGGTTAGTGTTTTCGTTGTGCCTTTGGCTGAGAAATCGTTCACCGAATAGGTCATGAAGATATTGTCGAACGTGAGGTCTGAGGGGATGGCGGCGCCCTGAAAGACCGTTGTCTTACCGGTTCCGGGACGGAATTCCACCTTGGATATAAGTCTGGCGTCGTCCACACCGTCGATTCTGAAACTGATTTCGATCTCTCCTTCCGAGGAAGAGCGATCCGGCGGATTGGGTGGGGTGACCCGTTGGTAATGCGTATACGATGTGGCGGGTGGATGGATAAGTGTGATGACCGGTCTGGAATTGCCGACATAGCCCGCATCCGTGACCGTCAGGGTAGAGATGTTGTTCCCTTTATCCGTTGCTTTGATCGTATAGACCACATTGACGCCGTCCACGCGGTTGACGCACTGCAATTTACCGTTGGTGGTTACCGTATAATCCTCAATTTGACCCTGGCCCGAAGCGTCGACCGTGACGCTAATCTCTTCGTCTGCCTTTTCGCATTTAAAGGATTCGTCGTAGACCGTGATGTTGAGACAGCGTCCCGACAGGTTGGCCGTTATCTGAGGTTTCTGCGTATTGCGGAGGGCACAGGTGAGATTAACGGTGATCTCTTTAGTGGCGGGGTCGGCGGCGTCGTCATTGGCTTGGAAGGTGACGTCCGATTCCGCAAAACAAC
>MGVN01000082.1:0-10002 GCA_001800515.1 Elusimicrobia bacterium RIFOXYB2_FULL_49_7
CCGTGGGTGGTTCCCATTATTTGCCTTGCAGCTATTTGGACGATGACTTGGCTTCAACGGATACAACGGATACGTTCAGCGATTCCATCCGGTTTACCTGGGGAAGTTGTACTGACCCATCTTTCAATCTCTATAAAATTTATCTCTATGTACATGACTCTACCGATAAATTCCAGGCTGCGATCTCTGTTTGGAACCGGAGTACGCTGGATACCTTTGTCACTCTCAAAGCCAAGTCTTTTCTCCTCAATAACCGCCTTTATGAATGGGAGATCTTTGCTGAAAATGTTCAGGGCGCAGGTATTGTCTCTCAAAAACGGGCTTTTTATTATCGAGATAATTCCGTTCAATACGGGAACCTCCATATCCAATCTCGTGAAATCATCGGTTCCAGCGAAATCGGCGTGAAATTCGTTACCACGCGAATCGAAGCCCTTACCGGGAGCACGCTTCCCATTGATTTGGTCACGAACAATGAAGGCAATTCCAATCAGCAGGTGGAATACGGGACCTATCGCATCACCTTATCCAATTCCGAGTTCGAAGAAATAACCAAGGATACCACGGTTGATTCGACAAACGATGATGTTTATACCACATTTTATTTGCAGCGAAAACCCGGTTCCATTTTCGGCACTATTGAAGACACCCTGACCAACGCACGGTTGGCGGATGTCAAGATTCAGGCCATTTCAGAATACAACGACACCCTTTGCGATACCACGGATGCGAATGGAAGTTTTTCCCTTGCGGTAACGGTGGGCGACTGGAATGTGACAGCTGAAAAAGCGGGATACCGTCGCTCTCTTGAAAAGAAGGCCGTTGTGGAGGCGGGACAGAATCTCAATTTGGGTTTGATCCGTCTAAAACAATTCGACAATATTCTTTCCGGTACCATCACCAACAGCATTACCGGGAAGCCGGTTCTCAATGCGGAAGTCGTTCTTTCTCGAAATAGCGTTTTTATTCAGAGAAAGTATTCGGACAATAACGGCAATTTCGCCTTTAATGTGGAACAAGGCACGGGTTACCACCTGGATATCATCCGGGAGGGGTTTGCCGCTGCGCTTGCCGACAACTTTTCAATCTCCGGCAATTTGGTTTACAATTTCACCCTTGAAGCTCAGGTGGGCATCATCAGCGGTATTACGGATGTGGCGGTTTGGTCGCAATCCCGTGATACGTTGCAGGTGAATGGACGGAAGAGCATCTCCGTCATTGCCGTTAACCAGAGTGGTGATACGGTGGCAGCCACACAGAGCAACCGGGATTTCTTCTATACGCTTTCCCTGCCGTTGGATACTTACACGGTTTGGTTTATGGGAACCGGATTGCAGGCCACCTCCTTTTTTGATACGGTTCGCACGCCGAGTGAAGAGACACGGAACGTGATTCTCAAGGAATATGGTGCTATTTCCGGTACGGTCAATGCTTTGTTGAATAGTACGCGACAACGGGTCGATGTGGTGGCCACCGGTCATGGGCAGACCTGGGTTGTCAAGAGCGATGCTGTGACCGGAGGATATGCTTTCACCGGTTTGGATACCGGTGTTTACCATCTGACCTTTTCCTGTCCCGGTTTTGCGGTGGATTCCTTATCCGATACCCTGCGGGATACGCTCTATCACTCTCAGCGATATTTCAAGTCCCTGGTGAATACCACCATGACCCTGGTGGAAGGCACAAAGACCCGACTATTTGCACTCAAGCTGTTGGGTGTTCGCTTGAATTCTTCTACCGATTCAAGTGTTGTCAAGGTCAAGTCACCGTTTCGCCGGAACCTGTCCTATCGCGACTCTTTAACCGGTGTGAGTGCCGGTGTGTATGTTGTGGGTACGGACGTTTCCGCAGATTCCCTCATTGACATCGATTCGGCGCGAATAAGTATCGGGAATGCGGATCCGAATAGGAGTACCGTGGTTCTGGGGTTGCCACTGAAACATTCGGCGCCGGCTCAAATCGACACCTCCCTCGGGGGAGATACGGTGGAACTTCGCCTTATCGTGGATTCCGTAGGCTTATCCGCCTTGGACGTTGATTCCGCTTCAGCCCGCATTTATTTCAGAGGGCAGAGCCAAAACACCTTTGCCTCGGCGCCTTTATATCGAAGAAATTCGGATACGCTTATTTTCCGATTCGAGCCCACCGTGGACAATACCTATATGAAATATTACTTTGTGGCGTACATCGGAAATACCCGTTATTCCAATGTTAATGCGCTGTTTACCACTTTTGTGCCGCCCTCCCTGAATATCCGGTATATTACTTTAACGCCCACGGCCTTGTCTGTTCGATCTCCGGCGGTCCTTCCGTGGAACACTACCGTCAATTTCCGGATCATCTTAAAGAACGGTCTTTTTACTGAATTTGACGCGCAAGAATTGTCTGATCTGGGGGTTCATGTTTCTTGGACCGCAACGTCTCGAACCGGTCTTACGTTTGCCGACACCGGAACACCGGTAATGAAGCTGACGATCTCAAAAAACAATGCCATCAATATCTCCAAAGTGGATACGGTACGCGTTCGCATCCGGAGCACCGTAACCGGATTGGATACCCTCCTTTCCACTTATTTTTCGGTGCGCAAACTGACGGTTGATACGTTACTGTTGCTGGGCGATAAGACGGAAATTTATTCTGGGGAAAAGGTCTCTTTTGCGCTGTCGGCCATGAATCTGGATTCGAATCAACAGTTCTCCACCTCCGGACTTTGGTCCGTTTCATCCGCGGCCTTGCAGGATAGCATGGACCAAACCGGTCAATTCCGCTCTCCCATGCACTATGTCGGAACCGTGACGATTAATGCGACCACCCTGGGGAAACGCGCCTTTATCCGTCTTCCGATTAAACATCTCGCCTTGGCGGCAGAAAGCACCTGGGCATCGAATCAGGAGGATTTTGCCATCCGGGTGGGCAGCGGGGTCTTTACCGGGGCGCAGGAGTTTTACATGGACAGGACAGACAAGGCGGCCTTGCCGGTACTCAAGGCCGTTACTGCGGAGGGGCAGGTGATCAGTCCTATTTATCACCTTCGCACAGGTACCCCGGCTGCTGCCTCGGATTCCTTTTCACTTTGTTTTGCCATTCCTCAAGGAAATGAAGACGCGAATCTGCTGTTAGGTCGCTGGAATCAACGTCTGACGCGTTGGGAGATTCAATCCGGCGTATCCATAGGGGATAATTCCATCGGACTGGCACGTCTGAGAAAAAACAATGCTACAACGCTCTATAGTGATCAGGCCGTTGTATTCAAGACATTAAAATTAGGTGGAACCGGAGATGTGGGCGGTGTTTCGCAATATGCCGTATTGTCCGCTTCCCGACAATTCGGTATCTATTCCTTGAAAGTGGGGCCCAATCCTTTCTCGCCTTTTGTCACTTCCCGGGATAATGACGGCAAGAAATGGAAAGGGGTTCGTGTGGAATTTGAGGTGGGGTCGCAAAATTCCCCGGATGTCCATGCTGCGGTGGATGTATTAAACCTGGAAGGGAACCTTGTCCGCAAGGGCCTGACCTTGCAGGAAGCGGATCCCACGGGCAGCGGTTTCAGTCGGATATCCGACTATGGCATTATTTCCAAGAAGCGAGTCGCCATCTGGGACGGTTTAAACGATTGGGGTCGATTGTGCCGGAACGGTCGATATCTGTTACGCATACTGGTGGATGACGGTGTGGATAAGACCTACAAGACCATTCCGATTGTGCTTTTCAAGTAGAAGGGGGAAAATCATGAAACATATATTTTGCATCATTACTCTTTCACTTATGACGGTTGCTCTGTTTGCACAGGGCAAACCGGCTAATGAAGGATTGACCCGTCTGGCCGTGCTTCCTTTTTCCGCTGAAAACGTGACTTCTGAAGCGGCTATCGGTGTGACGGAGACGGTCCGCAAAGAGTTTTCTCAGAGCGGTATGTATCACGTTCTTTCCCAAGATGAGATGGAGAAGCGGGCGGCGGCCGAGCAAGCCTCCATGGTGAATGAATGCCATGTTGAAAAGTGCGCTCAGGATGCGGGTGAAGTTCTGGCTGTCACCAAGGTGGTTCTGGGCGAGCTTAGCATGGACGGGAATCTATATGTGATGAAATTGAAGTTATTTGGCCTTGATTCGCGTAATTTCGAATCACGTATCATTGTCGCTTCCGAATGTCCCAAGGAAAAATTAAACGAACTGACCATTGCTGGTGTTATGCGCCTCCGTGGACTCGAACCGCAGGGCTTATCCATTACGCTGGTCAAATACCGCGGCAAAGAGGTCAACCACAAGCTGGAATGGGGGATTGCCGGCGGTTCCGCCGTGGCAGCGGCAGTTATTTGGGGAATGGCTTCCGGGGCCCTGTCACCTTCCGGCGACAAGAACGCTGATTTGGAGGTCTCTGAATACGATCTTTCCAATCCCGCCTATGAACGGGGCGCTTTTGTTGATCTTGCTTGCGCGGCCCGGCCTCATGGTATGGGCGGTGCGTTTATCGGGCTTTCCGATGATGCCAATGCGATGGCATACAATCCTGCCGGTATGGTGCGTGCCGATCAGCGGAATGTGACGGCGGGTTTTATGAATTATCGCTTCGGTTATGGCAGTTATCCCTACTTCTATTCCGGTTATGTCAATAAGATCACCCGAACCATGTCGCATGGTCAAGCCCTTTTAACCAGCGGAAGCGATGAATTCGGGAGCACGGAAACACAGGTTATTACCAGCTTTGCCAAATTATTCGATGAGGTGCGAGAGAATTGGCTGCCCTTTTCCATCGGAATTAATCTCAAGTTCCTGATGCTGACCGCCAACAAAGCCACCAATGAGGTCTATGCTTGGCAGGACAATGCCGTGGAGGGCGGCGGTTTCGGCGCTTCCGTTGACATTGGTACGCAGATTCAATTGACAGAACGTATTACGGCTGCGATTCTTTTAAAGGATTTGGTCGGTACCATAAGCTATACCAATACCACAACAGGAGAATCCTACAAGGAAGGTGTGCCTACCGAACTGGTTATCGGCGGCCATTACCGTGTTTTCAATACCTTAAATCTGGTGATGGACGGGAACAAGAGTCTTTATACGGATACGGAAGATCTCGTGCGACTGGGACTGGAGAAGTGGTTTTTTAATGTATTGGCTATCCGGCTCGGCATGTCTCAGAACTTCGCCATGGACAGCCATCGTCGTTATCACATGGGTGCCGGCTTAAACTGGGAATTCAAGCGGCTGAAACAGAGGGTAGGCGTGGATTATTCCTACGAATATTTTCCCATGGAATCGTCTGAGTATATGGATTTATCGGGTGCTCAACGTTTTGCGTTAAATTATGCTTTTTGATATTTGACCAGTTACATTGATTTGTCTTTAATTCGTTCGATTTGGGCGCCTAAGGCGCCCAATTTTATTTCGATCCGTTCATAACCCCGATCGATATGATAGACGCGGCTAATCTCGGTCTTTCCTTTTGCGGATAGGCCGGCAGCTACCAAGGCCGCACTGGCGCGAAGATCGGTTGCCATGACCGGTGCACCGGAAAGGGAGGAAACACCGCGGATAACGGCAGTATTATTCTGAAGAGATATTTGCGCACCCAGACGATTCAGTTCCGGTACATGCGTGAACCGATCGTGATATACCGTATCTGTCAGAATACTGACGCCGTCTGCGCGTGACAATACGGCCATGAGTTGAGCCTGAAGATCGGTCGGAAAACCGGGATAGGGAGAGGTGGAGATTTCAAGAGGCCGGATATGCTTTGGCGCTTCAGCCGTCAGAGAGTGTCGGTCCGTCCGGATGGTCATCCCGGTCTTTTGGAAGGTATCAATGGCGGAAGCCATGTCCGAAACCGGACAGTTTTCAAGCCGCACTTTTCCGCCGGAAAGGCAGACTGCGGAGAGAAAGGTGCCCGCCTCAATGCGATCCGGTATAACCTTCATTCGAACGGGCTTCAGTTCCGGGACACCGGTGATTTCAACTCCTTCTTTGATTTCCTTTATTTTTGCACCCATTTTCCGAAGAAAAAGGATAAGTCCGGTCACCTCAGGTTCTTTGGCCGTATTAATAAGCCGGCTTTTCCCTTTAGCCAGTACCGCAGCCATGATGAGGTTCGCTGTAGCGCCTACACTGACCTTATCGAACTCGAAAGAACCGCCCGATAAGCGACCCTTGGAGATTGCTTCAACATAACCGGCATCCGTGTTAATCGTGGCGCCCAATGCCTCCAATCCTCTCAGGTGAAGATCCACGGGCCTTGGACCCCAGGCGCATCCGCCCGGCAATGAAACACGTGCCCGATGATATCGCGCCAAAAGCGGGCCTAACACATAGAAAGAGGCGCGCATGGTCTTGACGAGATCGTAAGGGGCCTCAAAATGGTCACAATGGGTGGTATCAATCTTAAATACCTTTCCTTTTCCGAATACCTTGGCTCCAATCACGCGGAGCACGTTACTCATTGTCCGGACATCCATCAGATGAGGTACATCCGTGAGTGTGGTAACGCCTTTGGTCAGAAGAGCGGCAGCCATTAAGGGGAGGGAACCGTTTTTCGACCCGCCGATACGAAGCGTGCCGGATAAGGGATGTCCGCCGGTAATGATGAATTTATCCATGAGTCATTTCTCCAATCAGATCTGCAACATGACGGGATGGGACATGGCCCGTAAAAAGAGCCTTCATTTCCTGAAATTTTCTGCGGATGGCCGACAGTCGTTCCGGAGAATCCAGCAGTGTCTTGCTGGTTTGGAAGAGATTTTCTTCGGTCACCTCTTCCTGAAAGAGTTCCGGCACCACCTCTTCACCGCATACGATGTTTGCCATACTGAATTGAGGCAGTTTGACTAAGCGGCGCCCGATAAAGGCGGAAATCGGCGATGTTCGATAAAGTACGATAAAGGGTTTTTCAAAGAGCGCCGTTTCAAGTGTGGCCGTACCGGACTTGACGAATAGAAAGTCCGAAAAGGCCATCACCGGTGCAGGACCATGCTCGATGATGTGAACGGGCAGGTCGGACGGCAAATAAGGACGTAGTGCGGATAAGGTCAGTGAAGGCGCTTTGGAAAGGAGTAGCGCATCAAACCGTTTTTCGGCTAACAGGCGTCTGGCTGCACTTATCATAACCGGTAACATTCGGTCCACCTCTTGAGTTCGGCTGCCGGGCAACAGGCCCAAGAGACGATCGGAATTGGACAGACCAAGATGGTTGAGAAAGGATTCACGGGCAGGAAGGGAATGGGTGATTTCAGAAACCGGATTGCCCACATAGGTGGTGCGTATGTCGGCCTTTGAGAAAAAGGACTCTTCAAAAGGGAAGATGACGGCCAGCTGATCGATTGTATTGCGCATTTTGCTCAAGCGGCCTTTTCCCCAGGCCCACACCTTAGGTGCGATATAGTATAAGGTTGGGATACCCAACTTTTTGGCCTCGGCAGCCAAGCGGAGGTTAAATCCCGGATAATCGACCAAGACTAACAAGTCTGGACGGGTGGACCGAAGCGCCTCCACGGTTTGTTTGAAAATACGACGAAGTTTCAGGTAGCGTCCGGCCACTTCCGTAAAACCCATAACCGCAGTTTCCCGAATATGAAAAAGAGGTGCGGGGAAGCCCGCATCGATCATGAGATCTCCGCCTAATCCGCTTAGACGGAAACCGGATAAGCGACGGATGACGGCTGAGGTATGAAGATCGCCCGAAGGTTCGCCCACGGAAAAGAAGAGATGTTTCATTGATCCGCTTTCAGAAGATCCCGGTAATCTCGGCCGATAAAAACGGTGACATCAAAGAATTGATCATTATTTCGAAGCAACAGCACATTGTCCGTATGAAGCGCCAAGGCTACTTTTTTTGCAGTGGTCATGTCCGTTGTCCGCGAGACAATCAGGGTTTGATGGTAATTCCAGTCGCGTGCATCATCAATTTTCTTGACATCGAAGCCCTTTTCCCGAAGATGGTCCCGCATGGCCGTAGCCGCCCCTTTTATGCCGCAACCATTCAAGATTTGGATGGCACCGATGTTCGGGATGGAGGCCGATATGTCGGTATCGCGCCGACTATTTTTTGTTAGAAAAAAGAAGACGATAAGCAGAGATGCTATGAAAAATATCAGTACAAAATAGACCGCTTTTTTCATCTATCGGCCGGATGATTCGAGAGACTCCCGATGTCGAAAATCAGAAAAACCAAAAGGGTTCGTACTGAAAGGGTCCGTGACCAACCCGTAGCCGGCAGGAGTGTGAAAATATTGGAAAGACATGGAAAGATTCTTGGTCGGCTGGTAGAAAAGCCCGACACGGGGAATCGTGAGCGTTTGGTTTTGACCATCGGACTTGTCCTTGCCTCCCTCCAATAAAGAAAGGGGTTTGTGAAAAAAGCCGACGTCCACGAGCAGGGTTACCGGAGCGGAAAAATCGTATTGAAGACGGTTTAAATAGAGGCCGGTCATATCGCCGTTGCCGCCGCTGGAAACATAGCTCATGGAATAACTTTGATGCATGGAAAAACGCGCGGGATCAAGGAGGCTGGGTGACGTGGCAGTGTTCATGCCCAACACCGTGGAACCATTCGTCAAACGGTCTTTTGTAAAGGGCTTTTCCGGACCGAAGAAATCCTGTGCGGGGACAGCAACAAATACCAAACAGAGTAGAAAGAAAGTGTGAATATACATAGTTCGCGCTCCTATAGGATCGCTATAACTAAATTATAGTTAATTACGACCGTATTTTCAATATCGGTGGCGTTGATGAAAAAAGGAGAGTCTCAGAATTTCCAGGAGCAAGCCAACCCGGGACGTCCGTTATGATAATTAAAATGAAGGGAGGAGGATGCTTCTTCGGGCATCTCATCCTGCAGTTTGGTGCGGTGGATATTGCGATAAGCCAGAATAGCCGAGAGCAGCATATCTCCGGCCGCAATGATAATAAATGCAGGGCGTCTTGTTTTGCGGATTTCCGTTCCGGAATGGCCGCCGTCTACCGTACTGGAAGGCGTGACATCCTCCTTAAGCGGCAAAAGAAAATAGAAGGAAACCGACAGCGCGAATGTACTGGATAGCAGCGTCGCCTTCCCGTAAGATTTATTCAGCCAGTGATAGCTTCCGGGAAGAAGGAATGCGAAAAGAACGCCGTGATCCCCTTCGCCTTTTTCGTGGAAGGCCTGAATACCTTCATTACTCATACCCTTGCACTTTTCCTGTATCCACATTTTTTCGGAAACGCCTACGGACATCCAGGGGCGGCTGTTGTATTCATTCATTGTAATACCGCATTCCACCAGTCGTTCCAGTTCCGTAATGGACATGCCCGATTGCTTGAACATCTGCCATTCCGCTTGGGAAAGGCCGTAGTGGACGCGTTCCGCTTCATCTTGGTCGTCAAGTTGCAGTTGAGAAAAGAGGGGAACTGAAAGTGAGACGAAAAATACAGCTGCTAAAACGAGAGTTAAGCGCTTCATTTGTCATGACCTCTTTTTTAAGGACGTCAGGAATTCTTATTGAAAATTCTTTTTTAGAATTTATAGTTTAATAACGTTACCGGCCGGACGATCACCGAAAGTGAAATCTTCTTTGAAGTAAAAGAAACCTTCATCGTCCTGGGTATAACTGGCTAATTTGATTTCGTTGAAAAAGGTGCGAAGCGCCTCTTCTTCATTCTTTGCCATGACGATACGGTGCAGAAGATTGTTGCCCGGTGAGAGGAACGCAATGGAGTATTTGTTCATTTTATTTTCCTTTTAAACTTATTCTAAAATAATCTATTTCCGACACAGTATCAAATGAAATTATTATTTTCCCTGTATGAAAATCGCCTTATTTTCTCCGGTCGTTTCTCCGCAAAAAGGTGGGGTGGCCGACCATACGGCAATATTGTTGGAAGCGCTGGGTGAAGAAGCCGAAGCCGTTCTGTTTGATGCGGGAAAAGACCCTTCCAAAATCCTGATGCAGGCGGACGGGTTGCAGGAAAGAGGGTTTGATGCCGCTATCGTTCAATACACACCCAACCTATATGGTTGGAAAAGTCTTTTTCCAA
>MGVN01000082.1:10039-15147 GCA_001800515.1 Elusimicrobia bacterium RIFOXYB2_FULL_49_7
ATGCTCAAAGACCGTCGTTGTTTTGCACTTTCGAGCATACCGGTTGTGACCTGTGCCTACCGTGCCCAATCTATTTTTCGTCGAACCGGAAAGCGTGTCCCCATTCTTCCTATCTTTTCGAATTTGCCCCGTTGGAACGGACAAAAGCCGTCTCAAGAATTCCTGTTTGCCGTATTTGGACGGTATCATTCGGATATGCGACTATCCGCTATCCTGGATGTATTGACCGCGTTTCCCGGACAAAAAGCACTTTTCATCGGAGAGGCGCCTGCGTTTCTCCGTTCTCATCCGCAGGTTGAGACAACCGGCTTTCTTTTGCCGGAGGCGGCTGCACATGCCCTTCATCGTGCTCGCTTCTTTATGTTATTTGACAAGCGGGGGATCAGTTTTCGAAAAGGCTCCTCTGCTGCTGCTTTGCGGAATGGTATTCCGGTCGTAGCGAATCATACGGAATGGACGGATCCGGTTTTTCAGGACAATGTCAATGTCGCTTTTTTTGATGGAAGTGTTGCAGGTGCTATTGCCCGCATAAAGGCCCTTTTATCCGATCCGGATGGTTGCCGCCGTATCGGTGAAGAGGGAAACCGATTATATGAACAAGAGATGTCCGTCCATGTCGTCGTCCAACGTATTTTCCGTCTCTTTCGGGAAGCGCGGACATGAGGATTGGTTTTTTCCAAAGAGACCTACCTTCCCAGAAATTCGGGGGTGTAGCCAATCAGGTCCATTTGCTGGCCAATGGCCTTTCTGATCGCGGCGAGTCTGTGACAGTGTTCACGCTGAGTCCGCCTCCCGGAGATGCACGGTATCAGGTTCACACCCTAACATTGCCGTTATGGGCACAAGGTAAGCGCGTGGCGGAGAAATATCTGCTGGGTCGTCTTTTTTCAACGGTTGATTTAGAGGGTTTTGATTTGGTGCATGCGCATGGCGATAATTATCTGCTCCGCTTTCATCCACAGGTGCGTACTTATTACGGTTCCGCTTTAGGAGAGGCTTGGTCATCCCGACACTTAAAACGGGGGCTTTCCCAGTTGTTATTTTACGGGCTTGAGTGGGTGGGCCGCTTTCGGGCGGACCGGTGTGTGGCCATTTCCCCGGAAACGAAGCGGTATATTAAGGGAATCGACCAAGTCATACCCTGCGGTATCGATTTGGAACGATTCAAACCAGGGTTTGGTAAAAGCCGTGAACCCTCTCTGCTTTTTGTCGGCACCCTTCAGGGACGTAAACGCGGTGTTCTTTTGCTGCGCTGTTTTGAAACCATCCGAAAGACGGTTCCGGATGCACAGCTATGGATGGTAACGCCGGAACCGGTTCGAGCCGATGGGGTTCTTTCTTTCACCTCTTTATCGGAAGCGGAGCTAATCGAACGTTATCAGCAGGCGTGGGTTTACTGTCAGCCCAGCCGTTACGAGGGATTCGGTGTTCCTGTTGTGGAAGCCATGGCCTGCGGTACCCCGGTTGTTGCGACCCGAAATCACGGCAGTAGCTTTGTGCTGGAACAGGGGAAATGGGGATGTCTAACAGAGGACGTTTGTCTTACGGAAACACTTCTTTCCCTGCTGACTCATCCGGAAGCACGAATGGCTTGGCAGGGAAAAGGATTGGAGCGTGCGCGTGAATTCGATATCCGGAATGTCACAGAACATTATGTGAGGCTCTATCATGAATTGGTCGCTTCCCAGCTTTGATCCCGATAGCCGGTGGGGACGCATTCTACGCGGGCTGCTGTTTGTCTGCGCCACCTTACTGATCGGTCGATTCATCGCGCTGAAGATTTATCATGTGCCTTCCCGGACGGACATCCTTATTTTTTGCACGCTTGTTTCGTGTATACCGGTGCTGAAATTTCCCAGATTCGGGGTCTTTTATCTTTTTATCGTCCCACCGCTTTTGCCTTTTGTTCGGCGATTTTATTACACGTTTTACGACCGGCCGGACCAGGATCTTTTTCATATCATCCCGGATATGGTGGTCCTTCTCCTGACGTTCGTTTTTTTGGATAGATTGCGGAAGCACGCAGACCTGGCCGTTGAAGATAAGCCTCTCCTGAAGGCGCTCTGGATATTCATCGGATACCAGTTCCTGCGAAGTTTGGTCGGAAACTATCTGCCCGCCTTGGAAGGCCTTTCTCAATTTAAATTCGCCGTATTATATATGATGTGTTTTTTCTTTGCCTTTACCTTTATCGATAACAAAGAGCAAGTCCGCTCCCTATTTCGTCTGACCGTGGTTCTGGGCGTCCTTGTGGGCCTATATGGAATCAAACAGACCTTTTTCGGTTTCACGGATTTTGAATTGATCTGGTTGAAATATATGAAGGATAAGTTCGTTACGTTATTCATCTCCGGTGTGCCGCGTCCTTTTTCCACACTGAGTTCTCCGGCCTGCTTTGCGGACTTTATGATGATTGCCATTTTAGCTGCTTTTTGTATGATCCTGCTTTCCAGCGGCACGGTACGCCTATTTTACGTCCTGACCGTGCCCGTCATGTTTTATGCACTCTTGCTGACCTCGGTTCGAACCAATTGGATGGGACTGATTGTCGGCGTCATTTTTTGGTTCATCATTGCTCATCGCGCGTCCTTGAAGCGGAAGGTGGTCTTAATGACCTTTCTGGTGGCGGTTTCTTTTGCAATGAATACCCTGTTGGATTTGTCTTTTTCGCCCGGCGATATCAAGCTGATGAGCTTTGAACAGACGGAAAAAACGCTCTTAACGCCGGGCGGGCAGCAGAATATTACCGATATCTTTGTCAAGGAGCGTCTCTCGGCCATTGCAGATCCGCTGGAAGAACATTCCATGGTTTCACGCTTTGCCATGTGGAAGATGGTGCTGCAACATTCCGTATGGCTTCCCATGGGACCTTTCGGATGGGGGCTTGGCACCTTTAACGCGCATAATTATTACCTGACCATACTTTACGAAATAGGCTATCCCGGGCTTTTTCTGCTCCTTTTCATCCTTTACCGTATTTTTCGACAGGGATTTCGGGTCTATAAAGAGGAGGAGGAGCGAGATAAACGTGTGTTGGTACGAGGAATGCTTGCCATTCTTTTCATGATTGCCTTCATCAATACCACCGGAACGCATATTTCATCGCATCCTGCGGATATTTATTTCTGGTTTTTTGCCGGATTGCTGATGATTATTCGGCGCTTGAAGAGTGGGACCGACGCCGGACGATTTGTCAGCACGTCCGTGTTCAGAGACCCGACATGACGTTTTTGGGACAGGGTGGAAAGGCTTTTACCTGCCGATTGGGAATGCGATAATCATTGAAATGAATGTCAGAGAAAACCTATTTTAATTGTCTTTTTCAAACGCGTCTGTAGCTCAGTTGGTAGAGCAGCTGACTCTTAATCAGCGGGCCAAAGGTTCAAATCCTTTCAGACGCACCATAAAGCCCCTTAAGAGATGTTGTCTTAGGGGGCTTTATTTTTAAATCAACATCATAAATCATCATCGTGATTCCGGAAAATAGGACGGGATAAGAAAAAGAGAATCATGGTCATATTCCCATGATTCACCTGCGTATCATATTTATCCGGGGTATTCTGCTCATCTGTTTTTCACAAACATTGGCCGAAGAAATAAGTGCCCTTTCAGGAGAGCTTTTTGGATTATTGGGCCCCGGACGTTTTCGGGTTACCGGGGAAATAACAGTCCCTTCCGGGAAAAACCTTATTCTGCGGCCCGGGACCGTTCTCCTGTTTGACGGCTTTTTTTCGTTGACTGTCTTTGGAAGACTTGAAGCGGAAGGTTCCTCCTCCAATCCCATTGTTTTTACCTCAATTCGAGATCAGCGTTTCGGTGGAAGCGGGGCCGAAGCGCTCGATTGGAACCATCTTGATATCATGCTGTCGGCAAGCGCTCTGCTTGACAATTGCGGGCTTTTATTTTCCTCGGATGGGCTGGTTTGCAAAAACGACAAAGTGGTTCTCCGGAATGTCTTTGTGGGAAAAAGCGGTGCCAATCGGGTGGCGGTTTCGGGCCGTTTTCTGGTACCGAGACGAAACGGTATCTTCGAGTATCCTGAAGAGGAGAGCCAACTTTTAAAAAAGGTCGTTTCAGACACAACCGCTAAAACGCAAATTCCTTTGCAGAAACAAACGTCCGAAGCGCATCCCGCATTTCTTAAGTGGGGGCTGATTGGCGGAACCGTGCTGATGGCATCTTTTGGAGTCTGGTACTTTCTTAGGGCGCCGGAAGCAGCGGAAGAAAGGCAACCTGCTCTTATTGCCGATCCGCCGAATCCGCCCGATATTCCGTGAACTGTTTTTTAAGAAAACAAATCGTATTCCTTTTTTTTACCCTATTTTCAATATTAGGTGGGAGCGGTTGCGCTGCCTTTCGGACAGCGGAACATCATTCGCATTGGCGTTTCCGAGTCTCCCCTCCGGCAGGAGGGTGTTTTGCGATTCTGATGGATGATGCCATGGTTCTGTCGTCTTCCCCCATTTATCTCCGGAGCGGTTTATCCGACACGCTGCTTTCCTTTCCCCGTACGACCTTGACGGGAAGGCTTCGGCTGTATGTGCCCGGCATAAGACGACTCCGAACGGCAGGGGGGATGGGAGCCGGCCAAGGTGAATTATATCGGCCGGCAGAGGTTCTTGCCACGGCCGTTCCAGCCGGGAGCGGCCGCTTTTTCTGTCTCGAGAGCGGCAATCTCCGTATTTCGGTTTTTAATGATTCGCTTCTTTTTTTATACCACCTTTATCCGGAAAAGCTTCTTCAGCCTGTTTCTTTTGCGCTATTGACAGGAAACGAATTAGCTGTCTATGATAATCTCAGCGGCCGCCTATCCCTTTTTTACAGAGACGGCAAACTTCGGCATGAGATTGATCATGCCGGGAATGGACGGTTTACCGGGAAGATTAAAATAAGGCCGTATTCCGCCGGACGCTTGCTTTGTCTGGACACGGAACGGGGCCGTGTTTCGCTGTTGTCATCCTCCCTCAAACCTCTCACGACCTTCTGTCAGGCAGCGGGACGTTTTCTGGAAAAGGCCACGGATGCATCCGCAATGGGTAACCGCTTTTTTCTATTGGATGGCGGAGCGGGTCGGCTCCTGAAGATGCAGATAAGCGGCAGTGTTGAAA
>MGVN01000082.1:15158-20076 GCA_001800515.1 Elusimicrobia bacterium RIFOXYB2_FULL_49_7
GAGGGTTGTCTGGTTTTTTTTGCAAACGGCAGGTCTCTGCTTTATGATAACGATTTGAAAGGGCCTTATCCGCTCTCTTTTCCGCTGGATGCGGATGCCGGGTGCAGGGGCCCGCAGGGGAGTATGGTATTGGTCTCGAGTTATACCGGTTATCTTCAGTTATTTGCATTGGAACGGCAAACCTGGGGAACGTTTGATGGGCAAAAGGTTCCATGAGTCTCAAAAACGCGGCTTTTTTTCTGCTGCTGTCTTGTCTCCTTATCTGTGCCCTGGAAAGCGAAGGACCTGATTATCGTCTGGAATTCAAAGGAGAAAAGAGTTTTCATCTTGAGAAAAGGATGGCTCAACCTAAACCGATCGGTTTTTACACGGGCATGGACAGACGTGAAGCATTAAGCCTTGCCATGAATGGCGAGCTTTTTCATCGGTATAAAATCCTGGGAGAAGTCGCGGACAACGGTCCGACCGATGATCAGTCAATACTCTGGTTTTCCGTGGCGGACAGTACACGTGGACTGACATTGGGACGGTTTAGGGCTGCTTTTCCGGAAAGCCGCCTTTTTTCCATTTCCCGGCGGGTTGAAGGGGGGCAGGCTTTTGCGGAAACACGTTCTTTTCGAGCTGATGTAGTGATTAGCCGTGCCAAGGGAATCCCGCGGTTTGACAAAATAAACTATCAGGGAGCAGGAGCGTATTATTTAACCCATGCTCCTCTCTTGGCGGAAAGTGAACGAGTGGAGTTATTGAGCCGGATATTGAAACGAGGACGCGACTATCAGATCGATTATAGCAGCGGTCGGATTGTTTTGACTCCTCGATGTGTGGCCGAGATGGGACTTCAAACCCGGGAACGTTTCCAATTTATCCGGGTTTCATATGAAAGTGATGCTCTCTCGCGGGAGATGGAAGCCGGGCGGGTGCTTTGGCGGCCCTTGACCGGTCTGGATGTCAGTATCAACGGAGTCAGAGAGAGCGGTATTGCTCATGAGAGAGCAGATTCCCTAAGTAAATCAATAGAGCCTGCTCGTTACGGAGGTGGTATGGGGATCCGGGTGGGACAAGATTCTCTTTGCTCGGCTAAGGGCGAGGCTGCGTTTCAGTGTGAAAAGGGGCGATCCACGATTAATGCTTATTTCGCCGAAGCGTTGATTGGTGGCTCAAGATTTCACGGAGTTGCCGGATGGTCTTATAAGGGAGAAGGCTATATGTATGACGGTACGGAAGGAGGCGAAACAGGGCATCAAGGGTATATGCAGGGCAGTGCAAAACCGCTTGAAGCGCTTACTTGCCGGGCGGATGCTGCCTTGTCTCGCTATCCGGAGGAAGAAGGTCAATCAGATGAACTGGAAGGGATTGGACGGATTGAATATGCGCCGGAAAAAGGACAATTTTATTCCGGTGTTGTTCGGAAGCGAGAGGTTCGCCAAGGGGAGAGCAAGATCGGCAACCAGTTTATCGAGGGCGAAACAGGGCGTCCGATAGGGCCGGTCAGATTATCCGTTGGAAACGGCTTTGAATCACGATATGGCAGAGTTTCTATTGGAGAAGTAAGGGAAAGATATCCTTTTTTTACCAAGCTGGCGACGGTCAAGCCGGGCCCCTTTCAGTGTTCAATAAACCTTTCCGGAGAAGAGGTCCGTCTGGCCGTTGATTCGACCGGCCAATTATCAGAAACGCAGCAAAGGGCCGGTGTGGAAGGGTTGGTCGGATACCAAGGCGCGTGGGGCAATGCTTCGGCTTCTGGAATGATAAGAATGGGCGAAGCGGATTATGAGGAAAAGTCGTTGGAAAGCCGGATAAGCGGAGAACATGCCCTGCTGGATTGGGAGATGGCTTATCGTGAGGGGCTCGAACAGGTCCGCGTGGACACGGCTCAGGCTTCGGAACATGAACACAAGATACAGACGGGAGGTAATCTGGTGCTAAAACCTTCCGCGTGGCTTCGACTGAAAAGTGTGCCTTCTTTTCATCTGCGACGTAACTTGACACACGGGCAAGATATCATACGGGAGATTCGCCATTGCGAAGAGGCGGAAGGGACTTTTAAACGGGTTAAAACAGGCCTTCAGTTCGAGGAAAACCGCTGCCATGTCAGGGATAACTTCGACCAGCAATCCGTTGGACGGGCTTATGACGCGGATATGACCGTGATGACCTTATTTTCCGTTCAAACACGGCTTTTGGGAGAATATCGTCAGGAAGAAGAGAGGGAACGTCATCCGGAAACCATGAATTGCCGGGCCCGATGGAATAAGACCAAGCGGGGGGCCATGGAAAACACTCTTTTGATCAGTGAAAAACATACGCTGGGTTTTGGCGTGGGATACGAGGCATTTCAGCAGACGGTGGATACGAGCAATGGTTTGGCACTGGATAGTTCCATTGTTGCTTGTCCAACGGTGGAAGAAGAAAAGGATTTGTTTCTTTTTGCCAGGCGATGTCAAACAACCTTGTTTCTGGAATACCGGTCTCTCTTTCAAACATTTGAGGCCGGTCTTAAAACGATTTTACTCCGGATCGAGGATCAGGACAGTACGGATGGACGCTCTATTGGAAAACGGAAGACAATCGGGGTGCAGCCTGAAATTGGTCTCTCGGTCGGCGGGAACGACACCTTTTCAGGCTTGCTTCTAATCACCGGGAATTGGCAGGTCGGCTATCGTCAGAAAAATTCCGCCCGTCTGGAGTTGTCGCTTGCTCAAAGCATACGCCTTTTTCATTTTTCAGGGCGGGTGCTTCTATGTACCGAAAAAGTGGGTGAGGTGTCTGCTAAAACAGCGGAATTCTATCTGGACGTCATACTTCGAATATGATTATTTTTATGGAGTGAGAGAGATCGATATTTTTACGGATGGTGCTTGCCGGGGCAATCCCGGACCCGGCGGATACGGAGTTGTGCTCCGCTGCGAAGATCGTGAAAAGGAACTTTCCGGTTTCGAACCGCAAACCACCAATAACCGCATGGAGCTGACGGCTGCTCTTGTCGGACTGAGTATTTTAAAGGAGCCTTGTCGGGTTACCCTGACATCGGATTCTCAATATCTGTCCAAAGGGATTACTGAATGGATGCCTAAATGGAAAAAGAACGGTTGGCGTAGCGCAAATAAAAAGCCGGTCAAGAATCGGGATTTATGGCAGGCGCTGGACACGCTTTGCAGTAGTCATCAGATTACTTGGAAATGGGTTAAAGGACATGCGGGCCATGCGGAGAATGAACGGTGTGATATCCTGGCCAATCAGGCTGTGGACCTTGCCGTTATCGGCAATAATGATTAAATCGTTAAAAAACTACAATAAGTGCTTGACAGGAGGTATTGTAGTTTTGCATATTTTATTACAGATAGATAAGCGATTAACTTAACAAGGAGCGAAATATGGCAACGCTGAAGAAGGAAGAACTCAAAAAACTTCAGAAAACTCTGAAAACCGATGCTGCTATCGGTAAAAAGTATGGAATCTCTCGTCAAGCGGTGCACCAGCTCCGTGTCAAATACGGTGTTCAGCCCGTGGCGAACAAAAGCTTGGAACGCGACCAGAAGATTCTTGGACTCTACAAACAGGGCAAGACCGGCCAGGGTATTGCCAAGATGGTGAAACTGTCGGTTTCTCAGGTGTATCGTATCCTGAAAAAACGTACTTCCAAACGGAAATAATCAGGACCAAACGTTTTTTGTATAAGACCATCGGCAATATTTTATAGGCCCGTGAAATTTTTTTACGGGCCTTGTTTTATTTGTGCCATCTTGTTATCTTCTCCGCTATCATGAGTTGCCGTAAAATAGAACCTTCTCTTCTTGAAAAAGCGACACGTCTTCCTGCAGTACCCGGTATCTATCAATTTCGCGTTAAAGATGAAATTATTTATATCGGCAAAGCCAAGGTTTTAAAAGAACGGATTCGTGCCTATTTCAACCCCTCCAACCAAGACCCAAAGGTCAATGCCATTGTCACTCATGCAGATGATTTGATCTGGATTGTCACGGATTCGGAAGTCGAGGCACTGATACTTGAAAATACTTTAATAAAGAAACATAAGCCGAAATATAATATAGACTTAAAGGAGAACAAGCGATACCCTTTCATTAAGGTGACACTATTGGAATCCTTTCCAAGAATGGAAGTCGTTTGGACAATTGAAAAGGATGGGGCACGCTACTTTGGTCCCTATGTTGATCATGGCGGCATGCAACGGGTTCTGCGAATTTTGGAGTCGGTTTTCCAACTTAGAAACTGTAAGACCTCGTTGCCGTTACCGGAAGGTAAGAGGCCCTGTCTTAATTTTCAGATAGCCAAATGTCAGGGCCTGTGTTTCGGCCGGATTTCTTCCGCTGATTACCGGGAACGGGTAAAAAACGCGCTGCTGTTTCTCTCCGGCAAGAACCGGGAACTTTTAGCCACCCTGGAAAAGGAGATGCGGGCAGCTTCTTCAGCCCAACAATTTGAAGAGGCCGCCCGTTTACGAGACCAGATGTCCGCATTACAAGGTTTGATTCATAAACAGCGGATGACTTTTGGCGATATTCCGGACCGGGATATCATCAGCTTGGCACGCGAGGGTCGAGAATGTTGTGTGGCCCTTTTTCAGGTACGGGACAAGGCGGTCATCGGCCGTTATCATGCCTTTTTGAGCCTATTCGGCAATGAAACAGACGGAGAACTCATCGCCTCCTTTATCCAGAGCCACTATCAGGCTGAAATGGATATTCCACCCGAAATCATGACTGACGTGGCGGTATCGGAGAGCGACGTTCTGGAATCGTATTTGTCAAAGGAAGCAGAACGCCGTGTGCGGTTGTGCGTACCGCAGAAAGGAGAAAAGGCCAGACTCATTGAATTGGTTCGAAAGAATGCGGATCTTTTAATGCAAGATTATCTGATTCAAAAGGGACGGCGGGAGCGGGAAGTGCCGGCAGCGCTC
>MGVN01000082.1:20104-25168 GCA_001800515.1 Elusimicrobia bacterium RIFOXYB2_FULL_49_7
AGACCGTGGCTTCGCAGGTGACCTTTGTCAATGGAAAATCAAGAAAAAGCGATTATCGTAAATATATTATCCGTACCGTAACCGGGGTCGATGACTTTGCTTCGCTCAGAGAGGTAATTCAGCGGCGGGTCCGGCGGGCAAAGGAGGAGAATGATCCTTTACCGGATCTTTTACTCATCGATGGCGGGAAGGGGCAGTTGTCCGCAGTGTACAGGGTATTGCAGGAAGTCGGTTTTGCGAATCAGGCCGTGGCTTCACTCGCCAAACGGTTTGAAGAGGTTTTTGTGCCAGGTCTCAGCGAACCGCTCATG
The DNA here is from genome assembly GCA_001800515.1 of Elusimicrobia bacterium RIFOXYB2_FULL_49_7. The sequence goes on from MGVN01000082.1 coordinate 20,416, forward strand.
ATTCCGAAACGGTCGCCGGCCATCCATTTATTGCAGCGTATTCGCGATGAAGCGCACCGCTTTGCCGTCACCTTTCATCGTGCCAGAAAGGGGAAGAAGATGATTACCCGTTCTTCTTCTCAAACGCTTTCATAAAAGCAATCAGCGCATCCACGCCCTCTTCGGGCATGGCGTTGTAGATGGAAGCGCGGAAACCGCCCACACTGCGGTGGCCGGCCAGACAAACGAGACCTTGTTCCTTGGCTTCGACTAAGAATTTCTTTTCCTTTTCCTCATTGCCAATCACAAAGCAGACATTCATGAGCGAACGATCCTCTTTAACCACAGTACCTTTATACATGTTGCTCTCATCAATGGCCTGATAGAGCTTGCCTGCTTTGCGCTCATTGATTTTCTGAATACCTTCCACACCGCCCTTTCCTTTGAGCCACTTCAAGGTTTCAGCCACCACATAGACGGCAAAGACGGGCGGGGTGTTGTAAAGGGAGTTTTCCTTGATATGTTGTTCATAATCGAGCATGGCCGGGAGTTTACGTCCCGATTTTCCGGCTAAATCCTTGCGCACAATGACCACGCAGACACCGGCAGGGCCCATGTTCTTCTGAGCCCCGGCAAAAATAAGTCCGAATTGGGTGACGTCAATGGGGCGGGAGAGGATATCCGAAGACATATCCGCCACCATGAGCCCATCGTATTTTGGGAATTCTTTCCACTGGGTACCGTAAATGGTATTATTGGAAGTGATATGCAAATAGCGACTGCCGGGTGTCAGTTTGAGGTTCTTTGGAATAGCATTATAGGTGGTTTCTTTGGACGTGCAGGCAACATTGACATTGCCATAGAGCTTCGCTTCTTTAAGCGCTTTGGCTGCCCAGGTGCCGGTATCCGTATAGTCTGCCACGCTCCCTTCCGGAAGCAGGTTCATGGGAACCATGGAAAACTGAAGGGATGCACCGCCGCCCAGGAAAAGGATGGCATAATCCGAGGGGATTTTCAGAAGGTCGCGCAGGTCGCGGTCCGCACCTTCAATAATGGGCTGGAATTCCTTGCTGCGATGACCCAGTTCCAACAGGGAAAGGCCGGTGTCATTATAATTCAGAATGGCGTGAGCCGTTTTTTGGTACACTTCCTGTGGAAGGATAGACGGACCGGGATTGAAATTGTAAATAGGGGCCATGACAATCTCCTGGACAAAGTGGATTTATCACTCAATGGGAAGGAGAAAAATACACACTGGAAATTAGGCAGATCAAATAGATTCAGCGATCGGCAGGGACAGCAAACAGGCCGGCAGTTCCTCAAATGTGTGGACGATGTTGGCTGCACCGTCCAGTTCCTCCGCCAGCGCATGGCCGTAGGCAACGCCGATGAAATGGCATTTCGCCTTTCTTGCGGCATCCCAATCATTGATCCGGTCGCCCACCATGACCATTTGTTCCGGAGCCAAGCCGAATTGCGCCTGATAATGGAGAAGGATATCCCCTTTATCCTGAAGCCCCGGTTCATAGATGGTGACTGCTTTTCCCAGTAGACTGTGGAGATCGTAATGCGATAAAACCGCCTCCAGGTAATCGGAATTGCCGTTGGAGGCGGTGCGCAGCAAAAGTCCGGTCGAAGAAAAACGGGTCAGGACTTCTTTCACATGCGGATAGAGCAGTCCTTTGCCTGCATGAATAAGGCGAATAAGGGCAACACGGGTTGCTTGGCCCATATCGGCCAACGCATTATCATCGAGTTCGGGAAAGAGGTTTTTTAGAATAAGGTGGGCCGGACGGCCGATTTGTTCCATAATGGTTTTTTGGTCCGGTGCGTTCAGTCTAATGCCGAGTTGTTTTGAGAGCAGAGCCACGGCCTCAGCATAAGCGGGTTCGACAATGTGAGCTGATGAAAAGAGGGTTCCGTCCACATCAAAAATGATGGCGCGAATGTCCATGGTGTTTTTGCCTTTCTAAGTTGAAGGTATCAGTGTGCGGATAAAATAATTATTTTAAGCGAATAAAAAGGAGGTTCTGCATGAAAAAAGAATGGGCCCTTTTACTTCTTGCCTTAAGCGTGGTTTCCGCTTGCGCTTATCCCGCAATGTTATACGCCAGTGTCAACACCTCCGGTATGGCCGGAGGCGGTTTGCGTTGGGAGGTGAATGAGGAAGTCTGTGTCAACGGCACACTTGGGGTGATGACGCAGGAGAATGTAGGCAGAACCTATTTATACGCCAATGCGTTGTTTCTTGAAAAACGGCTGGGCCCTGCGCTCTCACTCATCATTCCCAATGCCGAGCATGCGGAGAATACCCTGAAATTATCGGCTGTTTTTGCTGCGGAAAAGAAGCTGAACGATCGAATCAGTGTGGGCATCTTGCCCGCCCTCTTTTCCATTGTTCATCAAGACGATACCTATTTTGAATTGTTGGCCGATTGGAGCGTTTATATCCTGGTGGATGTTCCTTGACTAAAATTTTCTATTCCCTTTTTTTAAGAAATTATTATATTTATTCAGCCTTAAAAGACCGCCTTTGGGTTGATGAGGCGGTCGGGTAAATTATTTTCGGAGGTTGTGTGAGCAAAAAGATCTATGTGGGGAATCTGCCCTACAACGTCACGGATGAAGAAATCCGGAATTTCTTCGAACCCCTCGGAACCGTTACTTCAGTCAACATCATCATTGATCGCCAGACCGGCAAATCCCGTGGTTTTGGTTTCGTTGAGATGGAAAACGCTGAGAAGGCCATTGCCGAACTGAACGGCAAAGAATTCGGTGGTCGTCGCCTGGTCGTTAATGAGGCACAGGAAAGACGCCCCAGTGGCGGCGGAAACGATGGCAATCGCCGCCCGCCCCGTTGATTCAAATAAATTAATCAGTAACCCTTATTAACCGTTCCGGATGTCTTTATTTTATTGTTACTGACCACCATGTTGCTCAACGATTTTCTTACAAACCGCCAAACCGATGCCCGTGCCTTCGTACTCGTCCCTATTGTGCAGTCGCTGGAATATATGGGTTTTCCCATTGGGCAATGACATGTGAATAGACAAGTAAGTCATTAATGAAACCTCTCATCGCTTGGCGCCATCCACTGCGAAATCAATACTGTGATCGAAGATACGATGATGATCAAGCCAGAAGAAGGCAGTCCGGTACAAAACAAAGATGGTTGTCATCGCAAGAATGATACCAAGCGCAACGGCACTGCAGGCGAATAGCTTGTTCATCAGGATATAGATTATTATGTAGACAACACCTACTGTCACCATAAACATGAAGAAGGTTAAGAAGACGATAGCGTTTGACAGTTGTAATCATAGCGACTATCCTTTCTAAGATACCGTGCGATATTTTTCGTACATCTGAAAGAAATTGAATAATTTCCTGTCATATCGGGTCTGAACTCAATAATACGGCGCGAACCGATGTTGTTCCCGCATCAATGGCAAGTAAGGTTTGCATCCGATATTTTCCCCACTTTTTATAAAATATATCTTCCCTGTGTGGCGGCAGGCGAGGAGAGTTTTGTATTTTCTTATAATTATGATGTTACCGGAAACTGTTGAAAGCTTGAAGCGCTCCATTACCGACTTCTGTGAAAAAACGGAAGGCTTGGCTGTCACTGAAAATACGGACAGTGCGGGTCATCCCTGTCTGGAATGGAAGACCTATCTGATTTTAGAGGTCGTGGCCGGAGGAGGGGAAAAAGAGGAAAAAAGTCTCAGCCGCCAATTTGTGCCTGCCCAGTTCGATGTCAGTTTTGATGAATCGCATCATACTATCCGAGTCTTTCTACAGTGGGGACGCATCGATCCCGACGTCTGGAAGACGGCAGAGGCGGAAGTCCGTAAGGAACTGTCGGAAGAAGTCAATCTGGATGTTCGCTTTTATGAGGACCGGCAGGTCCTTGAGCTTTGTCTCCGCTATCCCTTTCATGAATTCGATTTCTCCATCGTGTATGAGGAAATCATCGGACATTTCGGACTGGCCAACGCCATCTTCTTTAAAACTTCCAACGATGATATTCCATCGGATGAATAAACCCTCGCTTCTTCTGGCCTGCCCGCTCCCGAATATTGATTTACCTGAATTAGCCCGTTCTTTTACGCTCATCGGAGCAGGTGATCGGAGAATGGAGCGTGATGAGATGGTGGCGCTGCTCCCGAATTGTCAAGCCATGATTTGCAATACTTCTCAACCCGTGGATCGTGCCGTCCTGGATGCAGGCCCTATATTGCGCATCATTTCCAATTTCGGTGTGGGATACAACCATATCGATATCGCCTATGCCGCTCAAAAAGGGATTGCGGTGACCAACACCCCGGATATTCTGACCGATGCCACGGCGGATCTCGGTTTTGCGCTTATTCTGGCGACTTGCCGGCGGGTGGGAGAGGGTGACCGATATTGTCGGGAAGGGAAATTTACCGGTTTTGAAGCCTCTCTGTTTCTGGGGCAACAAGTATATGGCAGGACGCTTGGTATCGTGGGTTGCGGTCGCATCGGCCAGGCTGTTGCCAGGCGCGCGTCAGGCTTTTCCATGAAGTGCCTCTATCACAATCGTAAGCCGCTTGAGAAATCACTTGAGCAAGAGCGGGGGCTTCAATATGCGGATTTTAATTCTCTTTTAGAAATCTCGGATATTATTTTAATTTCAACGCCATTGACTCCGGAAACCCGCCATCTTTTTACCTTGGAACAGTTTCAACGAATGAAGCGCTCATCTGTACTGGTTAATATCAGTCGCGGGCCTGTGGTCAAAGAGGCGGAT
>MGVN01000083.1:0-2020 GCA_001800515.1 Elusimicrobia bacterium RIFOXYB2_FULL_49_7
CTTGCAGAAAACCTGGGTATCGCCTTGAAGGAAATACCGATTGATTCGCTTTTTTCCGCATATCTTTCCGTGTTAAAGCCGCATTTTGACGAATTGCCGTGGGATATTACGGAGGAGAACCTGCAGGCGCGCATTCGCGGCAATATTATGATGGCGTTGTCGAACAAGTTCGGCTGGCTTGTGCTTACCACGGGCAACAAATCCGAGATGAGCGTCGGCTATGCCACGCTTTACGGCGATATGGCGGGCGGTTTCGCGGTGATAAAGGACGTGCCGAAAATGCTTGTGTATGCCCTGTCGAAATACCGAAACGCTAAAAGCGAAGTGATCCCTGCAAGGATTATAAAAAAAGCCCCGACCGCGGAATTGCGCCCGGGACAGAAAGACACCGATTCCCTGCCGCCCTACCGCGTTCTTGACGAAATACTGCGCGCATACGTAGAGAATGACGACAACGCCCGCGACATAAGCGCCCGCGGTTTCGCCATGCGGACAGTTAAAAAAGTGCAGGCCATGGTTGACCGCAGCGAGTACAAACGGCGCCAGTCTCCGCCGGGAATCAAGATAACCGAACGCGCATTCGGCAAAGACCGCCGGATGCCTGTAACAAACAGGTACAGGAGTGCCAATGAAAATTAAATCGCTGCTGGAGCGGCTCTTTATTGACAGGGAATTCAAGCAGGAGATACAATTCCTGAAGAAAATACCGTTGTTTGGCGCATTGTCCGACCGTGAGGCCGGCGAGGTTCTTACGATTGCCAACCGCAAGCATTATTCGCCCGGTGAAATAGTGTTCAACGAAGGCGATACCGGAAAGGTATTTTACTGCATATTATCAGGCGCGGTAAAAGGCATGAGGAACGGCAAGGAGCAATTCCGTATCCAGACCGGCGGCTATTTCGGCGAGATGGCATTGATTGCCGAGATAAAACGCAGCGTAACCGTCGAGGCGGCCGGCGATACCGAGCTTCTGCTCATATACAAGGTTAAATTTGACGGGTTCCTGCAGGATAGCCCTGCCGCGGGCGTAAAAGTGCTGCATCATATAGCCGAGGAATACATCCGCAGGCTGCGGGAGAATGACGACAATGGCATCTGAAACGTTGACCTCAAAGACGATAATCACCATTGCCCTGATAGGTATTTCCGGCTATTTCCTTTATCTTGTGCGCGACATATTAATGCCTTTCATAGTCTCAGGCATATTCGCGTACCTTCTCTCGCCGTTCGTTGAAAAACTGCAATCAACGGGCTTAAGGCGCGTGTACGCGGTTGGCATTATTTACCTGGTTCTGCTGGGATCGCTTGCCATAGGACTGATGGCAGTCATACCCCAGGTTGCACAGGAAGCCAGGCATTTGCAGGATAATCTCCCCGAGGTCATAGGCTGGGTAAGAACGGCTCTTGTTAATTTCCAGGCTGATGTTGAAACGCGCTTCCCCGTTCTGCGGGAGAACGCGGTAATTGAAAACGCCTTAACGCAGCTCGGACAGTTTTTTTCAAAAGGGGTGGGCAGCATCCCGTCGTACGTGGCCGGGCTTTTCTCGTTCTTCTCGCTTCTGTTTCTTATACCGGTGATAACGTTTTTTATCATGTTAACCGGCCGCGGCCCCGTGGACTGGCTTGTAGAGATACTTCCCGCGCGCCACGTTGAGACGGGTTTAAGTATTTTCTGGGAGATTGACGAAGTGCTGGGAAGGTTCGTGCGCGGCCAGGTTGTAGAGGCCGCCGCCGTTGCCGTGATATCCATTGTCGGGCTTACGCTTATCGGCGTAAAATATGCCTACCTTATAGGTATCGTGGCCGGTATAGCCAACGTAATCCCGTATCTCGGGCCTGTCGTCGGCGGTTTTATCGGAATTTTAGCCGGCATTATGCAGTATCAGAATCTTGCGATCGTGCCGAAAGTGATATTGGTATTTATCATAGTTCAGGTGATAGATAATAACTTAATCCAACCAATAGTGCTGAGCAGGGGGGTAAATTTAAATCCGGTTATCGTAATGTTTGCGATAATGGC
>MGVN01000083.1:2130-3325 GCA_001800515.1 Elusimicrobia bacterium RIFOXYB2_FULL_49_7
AGAAGCGGCGGCAATGAAGAGCAAACTGGGGCAGATTGATAAGGCGCTGCGGGAGAAAATACTGTTGGTAGAGCATTCCGGCATAACGATAACCATCAATGCCAAATCTGAAATTACCGGTTTGAAACTCTCCGCCGAAGTGCTGCAACGCCCCCATGAAAAGATAGAGAGGGACGTTTTAAACGCGATCCAGCAGGCTACCAAAAAATCTCACGATGCCATGAACGAAGAAGCCAAAAAACTGACCCAGGGCATGAACATCCCGGGCTTGATGTAAATAAAAAAAGGAGAAACGTGCTATGTCTATCGTATCAGAAACGGAATTCAAAGGGCATCCCATGCTGGTTATCAAGAACGCCGAGGACGACAAATTTCCTTTTCAGTTCGGGCTTAAAAAAGCCAAGCTTATCCTGGAAAACATTGAAAGCATAAAAAAATTCGTAGAAAAATACGATAAGTAGGGTTACCCCAATAGCGCCTGATGCTTTTTCTGGATGCTTTCCGCCAGGGTGTCTATCAGCGTGAAGTCGTCGCCGCGTGGCTGGCCGTGAACTATGACGGGTGGTATGATCTCCGCCTTGATATTGGTTAATATCGCCGTCAGTTGCTCGGGCATTTTACCGCCCCACCCGTATGACCCCATCAGCGACACGAACTTAAGCTTCGGGCGCAATGCGTTTACAACAATTGCGGCATAGGCGGCGGCCGGGTGCGGGCCGACAAGGAAAGTTGGCGAGGCAATAACCAACGTCGCGGCATCTACGAGAGCCATGGCTATCTGGCCGATGTCGGCATGGGGCAGGTTAAACGGTTTTACGGCAATGTTGCGCTTCATCAGCGCTTTCATCAAATAATCCACCATTATACGCGTGCTGCCGTGCATGGAAACGAAGGGTATTACCACTTCGTTTTTTACCTTGTCGGAAGTCCAGTCGTTGTAGGCGTTGATGATGAATTTCGGGTTGCGGTAAACCGGGCCATGGCTTGGCGCGGCGATAGTAAAATCAAGATCCCGTATTTTTTCAAGATTTTTTATTATTATGTTGCGAAACGGCATCATGATCTCGGCATAGTAGCGTTTTGCAGATTCATAGACCTTTGCTTCGTTATCCGCGTAGGTATCGCTTGTGGCAAGGTGCGAACCCAGGAAATCGCAGGTAAAAAGTATCTTGTCTTCCCTCAGATACGTAAACAT
>MGVN01000083.1:3357-4886 GCA_001800515.1 Elusimicrobia bacterium RIFOXYB2_FULL_49_7
TTCTTTCAGGAAATCCCTGCACTTGGGATTGGTTACGATTTTTGCGCCGGGATAGAGCGAAAGAATTTTCGGAAGCGATCCGGAATGGTCCTGCTCGGCGTGGTTTGCGATGATGTAATCAATGCGGTCAATCCCGAGCGTCTTAAGGTTTGCGACAAGCTCATGAGTTTTGGACGGGTCAACGGTATCTATAAGCGCCGTTTTGCTGCTTCCCTTTATAATGTATGAATTATAAGTAGTGCCGTCCGGAAGCGGGATAATCTCATCGAACAGGGGGCGGTCCCAGTCTATGGCGCCCACCGTATGCACGCCCGGTTTCAGTTCACGTAATGTCATAAATTCCTCCAATATATAATACCTGAATTCTTATATTTCCTCGAAGGCTGATTTGTCCGCGCCGCAGAGGGGGCATACCCAGGAATCGGGTATTTTATCAAAGGGGGTGCCGGGCGCGATATTCGAATCGGGGTCGCCTTTCTCGGGATCATAAATGTAACCACAAACGGTGCAACGGTATTTCTTCATTGGTTTGTCCTCCTTTTTTGAAGGTTCATTGCTTTGTACGGATTTCTGTTCTTTCTGGTATGTCGGTGCGTTTGGCGGCGTTACTCCCTTTTTCTCCCGGTGATAGTGGCCGTATGTCATGGGCGCCGCATCGCTCAATACTTCTGCGGCCACGATACGCCCGATGAAAAGCGTATGGGTGTTTACATCCACCTGGTTTGTAAGTTCGGCTTCCATGTACGCTATTACGCTGTCCGTAATCACCGGCACACCCGTAACGCCTGTTCGGTGGCTGTATTTGGAGTTTGTAAATTTGTCGAAATCCCTGCCCGATTTAAAACCGAAATGAGCGATAAGCGCAAGCGGTGCCTGCTCGGAAAGAACCGAAACGCTGAACACCCTGCTTGCCGCTATGTAATCGTGGGTAAGGTTTTTTTTGTTGATACATACCACGATGGCGGCGGGATCGGCCGATGCCTGGAAAACGACGTCGGCAACCTGCCCGTTAAATTTGCCGCCGTTTTTGGAGCAGACGATGTACATGCCGTTTGTCAAAGAGAACAACGCTTTATTGTCCATGCAAGGCCTCCGGTTAAGTGGAATATCACTTAAAAATCGTTCCTGCTTCCTTGTACCATAGCAACAGGTCAAGGTGCGCCATCGGAATGCCGATGTCCCGCGCGAATCGCCGCATCTTTTTTTCTATATCGAGATAACGCAGACGGGGCAGGCTGGGGGGAACTTCCGGTATTATATCCGATTGTTCGAGATTTTTCAGTATATGCCGGTCAAGGATTGCAAGATCCGCCGAAAAACCGGTGTTCCTGAGGAAATGGCTTGCTTCCTTGTACCCCAGGCCGGTTACATTTTTTACCAGCCATTCCCGCATCAAAAAAGGGCTGCCGCAGCTCTCAAGAATTTTTCTTACCCGGAAAGAACCGTTGTTTCGGAATAATTCCCACGCCGCGATAACGTACCTGGCCTTGTTGCGCTTAAAGCGCACCGGGTGAATGGCCCCGGCTATT
>MGVN01000083.1:4940-5583 GCA_001800515.1 Elusimicrobia bacterium RIFOXYB2_FULL_49_7
TCCCAGCAAACTTGAGCTTTGGACTGGGGGGTGAACAGGCAAAATGCGCATTCCCAGAAAAGAGTTTCATCGCTCGCCGATTCCGCAAGCTGCCTGAACTCTTCGAGACGCCCGTCAATATCTTTGCGGACGCCGAGCCACATGGAACGGAGATTTTCACGTGCATTCATAAACGCAGCCTTTTTTACATTGTACCTTTTTTAATCGATTTTTTCCAAGTGAAATTGACATGCAGCTAAATTTATGTGAAAATAAATTTATGAAAGAACATAATCATAAAATGCAGCTTCAGCACGAAAGCCACGGCGATCACGGGCATATGGTTGCAGGTTACAGGAAACGGTTTTGGGTATCGCTTATTTTTACCCTGCCTGTCCTTTTGCTTTCTCCCATGATCCGTGAATTTCTCGGGCTTGCGGGCATAATCGGTTTTGAGGGCGACATCTACGTTCTTTTCGCTCTCTCGTCTTTTGTCTATTTCTACGGCGGATACCCGTTTCTTACGGGCGCGATCGGGGAGCTGAAAAAATATAAGCCGGGGATGATGGTTCTTGTAGCGGTGGCAATATCGGCGGCGTATGTTTACAGCAGTTTTGTGGCGTTCGGTTTCAGGGGGACAACTTTTTTCTGGGAGTTTGCGACG
>MGVN01000084.1:0-9792 GCA_001800515.1 Elusimicrobia bacterium RIFOXYB2_FULL_49_7
AGCTTATCGCCTTTATGCTGGCTAATATAGGCCTAAAAGGCTCGCTATTGGCCTACAACGCGTCTTTTGAGGCCACAAGGATACGGGAGCTGGCGGAGAACTTCCCGCGCCACAGCCGTGCACTGCTGGGTCTGCGGGAGCGGATAAAAGACCTGATGAGGCCTTTTCAGAAGCAGGCCTACATCCACCCGGATTTCCAGGGGCGGTATTCCATAAAGAACATCTTGCCGGCCCTGATTACGGATATGAGCTATGAAGGCCTTGAGATAGCCAATGGTGATGAAGCTCAGCTTGCCTACCTGGAAATGCTTTCAGGCAAACTGCCGCCGGCAGAGGTTGAAAGGCTGCGCTCCGCTTTAAAGGTCTACTGCGGCCAGGACACGCTGGCTATGGTGAAGATATTGGAACATCTACATGGTATTTGCACGATGAGGTCCGCCCGTTAAGCAACTTTTTGTTATTCTCCAGAGCTTTTGAATTTCAGAACACCATTTACTCATCCTTTTTGTTGGATGCATTTAATCATCCTCTGCAATCCTGTCCCGTCGCAGTGAATAAGCTGACCCCTTGGGCAGTGGGCCTTTGTAATCCACACGATGCATTTCCACGAATTTAACTGTCCGGATCATCCTGGGCGGCACAGTGTCGGAAACCGACCCCTTTTCCGGCCGGTTTAGGCATCTGTCTAACGTGAATTTCCTGGCTTCCTGGACGGCACTTTCAAGCGTCTGATGCTTGATAACATACATCACATGATCCGACATGTCGCCGGCATAGTCAATAATATTATAGTAACAGTCGGTTTCCTCGACACCTTCGGGATTCGAGGTTGAAATGACCTCACAGCGCATATCCGTAGTAACAATAGGCCCATCCAGTATCTTGGCCTTCAACTGGTCAACCATCGAAGCGATAAATGGATCCATCTCAGTCAGCTTTTTTATCTTCTCGTGTGCGAACATAATAATCGAGACATCCCTGTTAAATATTATCGCTATTTCGGACGGGGATTTTCCCATCAGCTCACATGCAAGGAACATAGCGATTTGCCGGGGGAATACTATCTTTTCCGTTTTACTTGAAGATGTCAATTCCTCCGCTTTTACGTCGTATTTATCTGCAACAACATTCTTTATGGTTTCCATAAGATCTTCTCGGTTTTTAGCCATAATGCCTCCTGTTTAACTCCTAAAACAAATCTTTGAACCAGCGCCAAATGTTATTAGGCAATAGGCCACCGCCGGATGGGGCAAGATCGTCGGTATTCCAGGTCCTTAAATAAGGATAGCAGACCAGCGCCACCGCTCCAAGGTAGGTTTGCGCCATATATTCATCCGGGCATTCCAATATTTCATGCGCGGGCACGGCTAAGCGCGTCTGGTCAAGGTTCAGCAAGTGCCCGGCTGCCTCAGGCATGCCCCTTAGCACCGCCCCACCGCCGGTAAGTATCGCCCCGCCGGGCAACGAGCTATAGCCGGATCTTTCAAGTTCCTGCTCTATCATTTCGAAGATTTCTTCTACACGAGGCTGAATATAGGTTAAGAGCTCCCGGGCCTTAACCTCCTTTATGTTGCGGGTGTTCAGCCGGGTGAAATTTATAATTGCACCTTCATCTATAAGAGCGCTGAGCACGGCACCATGTTTTTCCTTGATTTCCTGGGCTACAGCCGCCGAAACACCCAGTCCATAGGCGATATCGCGTGAAATGTGGTCGCCACCGATAGGCACCTCTTTGGTAAAATGCACGCTGCCGCCAGAATAGACAGCTATGGATGTGGTTTCTCCGCCGGCATCCAGCAGCATGCAACCTAGCTCTTTTTCTTCCCGCGATACCAGAAGTTCGCCCAAAGCCATTATCGTATGCACCGGCGCCAGTACGCGGAACCCTGCCTTATGGACGGATTTCACCAGGTTATTGATAGCCATGTTGGCGGCCGTTACGATATGCGCGTTTACTTCCAGCAGTAATCCTTCCATACCGACGGGGTTCTGTATGCCGTGCAGGCGGTCTACCGAAAAGCCCTGTGGAATTACGTGCAATATTTCCCGGTCGGGGGTAAGCCGGAAGGCCTTGGCGTTCTCTATAACATTGGCGACATCCTCGGCGGTTATTTCTTTGTCAGCACGGGCCAGGTTGTAGGCCCCTCTGTTATCGAACGTCATCATGTGCGCGCCACGCACGCCCAGGTAAACCTCCCCCACCACCTCGTTAGCCTTGCCTTCCGCTATCCCCATTACTTTTTCCACATCGCGGGCTGCGGTTTCTATATCCACCACAGCGCCGCCTTTAAGGCCTTTGCAGGGCAGGGAGGCTCCGCCCAGCACGCGGACCTTGCCGTGTTCCTCGTCGCGGGCGGCGATGACACAGGCAATACGCCCGGAACCCATGTCTAACCCGGTGATTAATTCGGATCTTCCCATATTTGTTCCCGCTATTCGGGTTCGAACTTAGCCTTGCCTGCGCCGCAGCGAGGGCAGGTCCAGTCTTCAGGAAGCTTGTCGAACTGAACCACTTCGGAATCGTCCATCGGCGTCACCATAGAGGAATAGCTGTTTATGACATCCTGAACTATATTCGACGAAGATATCCGATTCTGAAGGGCCGCATCAGGGTCATAAACATACCCGCAATCCTGGCAAATATGCCGTGCCATAAGTCCCTCACATTATTTACTTAATGACTGCGCCCCCAACAGCTATATGATAGGTTCTTCATACGACAAGGGCTTGTCGCGGCAACAATCTCTTTCTGCTACAATTATATTCATGTTGTCGCCTGTTCTAAAAAAAGCAAAAACCACCAATCGGGGCTTGGGCATTTTTGCTAAAAATAACCTTACAAAAGGAACAATAACATGTTTTGAATGCGACAAATGCAAAAGATTTTCATCCCCCTCTGAACTCCCATCAATGTCCAAAAAGCTCCGGAATCATATCCTAAAGTATTCATATGAAAGATCCGATGGCGTATTACTTTTTCCATGTGATGATGTTATTTACATTAATCACTCGTGCAACTCCAACACGCTCGGCACCCCGTTTGGATTTGATATCGCTGTAAGAGATATTAAAAGTGGGGAGGAGATAACATACGATTACAGGATGTTTTTCGAAAATAAATGGCGAGGGGATAATTATTACACCGAATTCACTTGTCGCTGTGGCGAACCGAATTGTGATAGGATAATTCAATTTATTACCCCCCGACATCCCGCACCAAGAAAGTTAGCTCAGGAATGGAGGAGTAAAATCACATCTAGCTTAAGGCTTATTAGACTAGTGGATCAACCTTTATGGGGTGATTTGTTACGGGTCAAAAACAAATATATTCTTAAGCTTAATACCAAGAAAGGAAAAGCGATATAATCTGGTGGATATCCACCATGGTTTTAGTATTGAGAGTTATATTGGGGCTATTTAAGGTTCAACAATTGGTAATTTTGCCGCAACACTACATAACCGCTACCCGGAAACCATAGATTGAATGACGACGGCCCGGGTCCAAAGCATCACGTTGGGCTGACCTGGCATCAATTACAGAGTGGAACCAAGACCCACCACGGAGAATCCGTATATCGCCGCTTGCTGGACCTCGCGGGTCAATAACTTTGTCCACTGGTGAAACATACGGACCATACCAATCCGCACACCATTCCCACATATTGCCGGGCATATCATATAGCCCCCACGGATTAGGTGCGAAAGCCGAAACCGGAGTGGTCATGCGTCGGGATTGACCCTCGTGGGTATTATCCAGCCCGAGTTTACCATCATAGTTAGCCTGCTCAGTGCTTAAGGTGTTCCCAGTAAAATATGGCGTCGTAGTCCCCGCGCGGCAGGCGTATTCCCATTCGGCTTCAGTAGGAAGACGAAAACGTTTGCCGAAACGCTCCGTCAATAGTTCGCAAAAAGAAATAGCATCAAACCATGAGACCATCTCCACCGGCAATTCCTCGCCCCGGAAATAACTGGGATTAGCACCCACTATCGCTTCATACTGCGCCTGGGATACCGGATACCTTGCGAGATAAAATGGGCGGGTAATACAGACCGTGTGTTCCACCTCGTCGTCGTTGTGCCCCTCCTCTGTTACCGGACTACCCATACAAAATGTTCCGGCCGGGACACGCACCATTTCTAACCGTACACCTTTTCCCAAGTCCAATATCTTCTCGGCAGGCGCTGTGGGGGCAACATTTTCCCCATCACGACCGACATTAAGCTTTGCCTCAAGTGATGTAACCTGCGCTTCCGTCAGCAAAGCTGACGGTGTGCGGAGCTCAATATGCAACACCTCGCGGGCCAGCCGAATAAGCGCAGCGCTAGTCAAACCCGTACGCGAAGCCAAATCACTTACGCGCAACGTGTTATCTTCAATTACTTCACGAGAGATTTCCGTTGTTTTGACGCCCTTTTCGTTTTCTCCGGCATCTGGAACAAGACGCTTTTTGGAAACTGCTACATTGTTGCGTTGGTGTTCAGCAAAATACCAGTCCACCACAGCGGCTAAAGCTTGGAGGCAGGGCTGGATAAACTCTTTCGTGATGGATTCTGTATCGTCCGCATTTTGATCGTGCGCTGCAAAATTGCCATATCCCTGAATAGTGCGCAAGGGAAGAATTATCCGCTCCGGGATGGTATTGGCCGCAGCTAGTCTCTGAATTAGTGTATCAAGTGTCTGGTGTCCGGGGTGAGGGTTTACTTCTTTGATGAAGAGTTGCCTACAAATGGCTTCTGCAGCCTTACGGGCATGCATTAAAGACGTTTCTGGGTCGTTATCCTTGAAGCTCAGTGTGCGGTCATAAAGGGCCTTGATACGCACAAGCTCTTGTTCGATATGGTCAATCCGACGCTCTAAATTCGGTTCATTATCGCTCATACGTTTCCCAATCAATGCTTTTATATTTTATCTGTTTCCCACGCCCGCGAGCCCTATAATAGCATAAATAAAATATTCATTCAGTAAAAGGCCGCCATAGTCCAACGACATGGTATAAAATCAGTTCGCCGTATTTATGAAGACTTTGAACAAGGTTTCCAGACAGGGGGACCGAAACAGGTCATATAAGTAGCTTTAACGCCTGGAATATACTCAAAGTTTCGCTGCGCCGTAAAACCCCATCGGGACCAGAATGGCTCTGACCCTTGCACAGCAACCAAAGCATATTTTTGCCACCCACGCTGTGCAGCAGTGTTGAACAAATCATTTAGCAAGATCCGACCGATTTTCCGTTCTCGATGATTCGGATCCACTGCAAGGTCATGGATATATAGACAATCAGCATCTGTCGGAATCACATAACTTTCCGTGTTCAATGGCACGGTTTTGCCATAATGCCAAGGATGTGAAAATATGTAACCGCACAACTGATCCCCATCCCATGCACCCAAACACCCTTCAGGATACAAAACAAGTTTCCTGGAAAAAGCCGCACTTGACTCGTTTAATTCTGGTATATAACAGAGGCGTTGCACACGCAACACTTCAGGTATTTGTTCCAAATGAATAGGACTTATGTGTAACATTTTTTAATTCTACTAAAACCGACTGAAAGCCGCAATCATCCGCTTCCACACACTCCCACACCATCCCGACTTAGACATTCATCACATCATCGACAAACAGCATTACTCTTGCGGATCTTTGTAGGCCGTGCTTTTCGGATTAAGGAATATTATTAATTTATTTAGCCACAACTCACTTATCCTCCGGAAAGTGCTTCTTCATAAGTTCAGTAAACCGGGCGTCATCACGGAGCCGGTCAAAATCCTTGTCGTTTTTGATGTGCTCGTGCTTGTTGAAACCTTTCTCCAGCGCCTGCGTTAAGAAGCAGAAAGCCTCTTCCACGCGGCCCGCCACCGCGTGGGCGCAGGCAATGGCATATAGCGCCCAGGCGACCATTTCCGCATCCGCGGGCTTAAGCGCTAAGTAATTCTCGTAATTGCGCAGGGCTTCTTCACGCTTGCCGGCTTTTTCCAGGACATTGCCCAAGTCGTAGTGAGGCAGGGCATAATCTGGGGCAAGCTCTATTGCTTTGGAATAATCTTGTATCGCCTTGTCGAAATTAGCCTGTTCATTATAAACGTTCCCGCGGCAGTCATAGAACTCCGCTTCTTTGGGGGCGAGTTCTATCGCCTTGGAGAAATCAGCAAGCGCCTTATTCTGCTCGTCCTTTTTGGCATGTGAAAGCCCGCGGTTAAAATATGCCCCGGCGTATTCAGGGTCAGCCGCTATAGCCATGGAATAAGCTTCTATCGCCTTGTCATATTCGCCCTTCCTGTCATGGGCAAGTCCGAGATTGTTATAGGCCATAGCAAGCTTAGGATTAATGGCTGTTGCCATGGAATAATCTTTTATTGCTTTGTCGAAATCCCCCTTTTGAGCATAGATAAGTCCCCGGTTATTATATGCGTCGGCATTCTTGGGATCGCGGCTGATGGCCGTGGAGTAACTTTCTTCCGCTTTGTCATATTGCCCCTGCCGATCCCATGCCACCCCTCTTTTAAAGCAGAGTTCGGCGTAATATACCGGGTCGCGGAGGTTTTTGCGAAACGCTTCAACTAGCTTGGGGGCGCCCAGTGCGTCCCCATATAGGTCTATGCCCTCCGGTGGGACCAGATCGATCATTTTGTCCCCGTATTTTTCTTTTAAAAGCCCGCCCAATTCAATAAAGCGGTCGTAGTATTCGTAGCCGTGAATTTCTTTCCAGAGCAGCTTATTCTTATAGGCCACGACAATATAGCCATCGTTTGTCTCAGTTGACTGAAAAACCATGTTCTTCCCGTCTAGCTCTGGCAATTTTGAGATGTCTTTTAACAAAGTGGCGTCCCGTTTCTTTAGGAAGTCCCTCCGGCGCAAAACGCCGGCCTTGTCCTCCGGAGAACCGTTTTCTAAGACTTCGTCCTCGGTAGGGAAGGAAACCAGGCCGATCTTATTATGGCAGGACGGACAGTTTATTTCAACTAGCTCCTGGAACATTTCCCCGAATTTGGTTTCACTACCCAGACCCGTCCATTTGCAGCTCCCGCAAGTGAATTTTTCTTTTCCATAGGAATAATAATTACTCATTCAGAACCTCCCGTGTTTTGAAGTCTTAGTTCCATATATTTTTCTTCCTCCATATATAATGTAGCGAACATTGGCGACAAGGGCTTGTCGTCGTAAAACCTCCCAGTTTTAGCGAAAACCGATAGTTTTATAAACTCCGGAGGCTTTGATTTGCTGTCGCTCTGGAGTGGCGACAAGATAAATGGATATAGACATTAACAATTATAGCTCGGGGAAACCCCCAAGCCAGGATCTGGTAGCCAGGCTTTTTGGCGACAGGCTGGAACGGCAAAGGCTTTCTGTGGCCGAGATAGCCGCGATGATTTCTGAAAGGCAAAAGATGCTCCAGAAAAATGTAAAGACGCTGGACTATCAGCTCTGCACTGTCGGCGGCATAAAAAGCACTTTTGAATGGATACACTACACCCCTGATCTTGCCACCCTTCTTAAAGATAAGCTTAGCCTGGAAAAGACTGTAAACGAGCTAGAGATGAAGCAGGCAGACGAATACAAGCAGTGTTGGAAAGATATAAGCACGCTCAGGATGGATCTTTTGGAAGGCCTGGCGGAATACATGTCCATCCACAACAAAGCGGAAATATTGGCACCAGCGTATTCCAAGCCACCGGCCCAATACCCAGCACCGCCATTATCCTATGCATTGCGCAAGCTTAACCCATATTCATGACATTCAAAACCTCTGATGAAAAAGTGAAGGAGATGCTTATTAGTCTGCGCCCGGCCCTGGGCGCGCAGGAAACCGAGCATATCTGGGAGGCATATTGCCTTAGCGACGAGAAAATGAAATCCGAGCTTGAAGAATTGATAGGGCTTATGGTTTACAGAGAACTTGGTAACGGGCTTGGCGGAGAATTGGCGTATTTTGTTCCCCCTCCCATGGAAACCGCCATCGGCAAATACCCTTTAGGCAATGTTCTCTACGGCGGGAAGCTGCTTTATCCATTTGGCCTTCATGACAAAGAAGTGGCAGAGCATGTCTCCATAACAGGCCGTAGCGGCGCCGCCAAAAGCACGCTGTTGTTCCATATATTGCAGGGAATGCTTCAAAAATCCCCGGATGTTAAAATTCTGGTCTTTGATTGGAAAAGGGAACTTCGCGCCCTTACCCTGCATCCCGTGTTTGGCGATAAGGTGCAGGTCTACACGGTGGGCAGGGAAGAGGTATCGCCCATGCGGTTTAATCCGCTTATTCCGCCGCCGGGAACCACCATCACCAATCACATGGAGCAACTGCTGGATATTATCTGCCATTGCTTCTATGCCGGGGAAGGGGTGTTTGACATACTTACAAGGGCCATAGACGCCTGTTACAAGGATTTTAAGGTGTATGATGCCAAAGCGGCCAAATACCCCACCTTCAGGGATGTACACATCAAAATCGACGGCTTTGACCTGAAAGGCAGGCAAAACGAGTGGAAATCCTCGGCCTTAAGGATAACCAGAACTCTAGGGTTCGGCGAATTCGGGAAGGTTGTAAACACCCCGCAAAATGACCTAAGCGGCCTCTTGGAAAACAACACCGTGTTGGAGCTGGACGCCCTGCCGATGGCAAAAAGAGTGTTTTTTATAAGCGCACTGCTGGCTTGGCTTTACAACTACTCGCTGGCCAGAAAAACCAACGAGGCGGACTATGGCAGAAAACTAAACAGGGTTATTGTGATTGAGGAAGCCCATAATGTGGCCATGAAGCATGCAGCCGGCGCACGAGAGTCCATCCTGGAGCTGATGATAAGGCAGGCCAGGTTTCTGGGCATGGGCATGATATTGGTGGACCAGACCCCCAGCCAGCTCTCCTCAACTGTGATGGCCAATATACACACTTCAATAAGTCTGAACCAGAAAAATGCCGGTGACATAAGCGCAGTGGCCGCCAACCTGCTTTTGGACGAGAAGCAGCGGGATCAACTTAGCATGTTGAAGGTAGGGGAAGCCATTGTGAGGCTTTCAGACCGTTTTTTGACCCCGTTCATGATAAAGACCGACATTGTGCCCATAAAAGAGCAAACCGTGACCGACACGGCCATACGGGGGCGTACAGCGACCCTGGGCTGCGGTTATTTCGCCTATTCCACGCCGGAAGCGCCTCAGATAAGGCCGGAGCCAGCTGATTCCGCCAATGACAAACTTACAGATGATGAAGTTAAAATTCTTGGGGATATTATGGAATACCCATTTATAGGAGTGGCAAAACGCTATAAGAAGCTATTTTTAAGCGCCAGAAAGGGTAATGACCTGAAGGAAGCATTAGCCAGCAGGGGAATTATAGAAACCGAGGAAATAAACACCGGCAATGCCAACCTTGTGCTGCTGAAGCCGACGGAAGCCGGACTTAAACTGGCCAGAAGACTTGGCCTTGAGCAGAAGAAGGTGGATTACAGAGCGTCGTTGGAACACGAATATTGGCGCCACAAGGCGGCTAATTTCTGCAAGGCCCTTGGCTATCAGGTGGAGTTTGAGGTGCCGGTTAACGGCAAGGCCGATATTGTAGCCAGAAAAGCTGATTTAGCGATAGCCATAGAGGTTGAGACCGGCAAGAATAATATCCCGGACGCAATCGGCAATATTAAAAAGAACCTTACGAAGGGATTTGAGCGGGTGATATCGCTGGTCAGCGACGGTGCTTTCCAGGAGAAACTGCGCTTGCAATTAAAAAGTGAGAGTTTGGATTCGGACGAAAGGGTGAAGATTTTGGCGGCCCACCAGTTCTGCGCGGGAAAGGCCGG
>MGVN01000084.1:9817-15771 GCA_001800515.1 Elusimicrobia bacterium RIFOXYB2_FULL_49_7
AAATCACGCATTCTAAGTTGCCGGCGTTTTCCAACCTTGGAAAAGTCTATCGTTGCCTTAACCTCCTGCCATTCCATATCCAGCAGTTGTAAATATGACTGATTATCTAAAAGCTCAAAATCGGTTCTGCCCTGAAAGAACGAGTCCACATAATTTCCCGGCCGGCGCTCCTCGGCATTTATTCGCTGGAACCCGGCAAGCGAGTCCGCCCTCTTAAGCGCAATCGCTATCTGGTTCAGCCATGCGTCCAGAATCTCCTCAGCCTTGTATTCTTCATCGGCCATGCTAAATTAAAGAGTGCCGCCTTTATAAGCATTTCGGCGTTAGAGCTTAATAATCACTGTAGTAGTCTTCATGGGAACCAGGATATTGCTTGGTTCTCCCCCCACTATGATAGCCATCCGCCAGGTGATCCAAGCTGAAGGAGGCATCTCGCAACTCCTTCACGATATGGTCCATCTTCTGGCTGATCTCTGAAACCACGCGGGAAATGTAGTTCATATCCAGCTTCCATTTGCCTTTTGTTTTTTGCGCTTTTGCCATTGTAAAAGGACAACACCGTCCAAGTATATAAATCTTTCTATTTTTACTGCAGGAAAAGGCTTAAATACCCCGTAAGCCTTAATATTTCATGCTGAAATGGCTGCAAAGACTCACAAAGAGACCGCAGGCGAACGCGCGAAAATATAAGAGAGCGAAATCCAGCAGCGCCCTCGACGGGATAAAGACGGAACTGGCAGCCATTAAGAGCGCGCAGGCGCAAGCGTTAGGCGTTTCTGAACGGGTAAAATATCATTCACTATGTGTCAAGAATAATTCCGCAGCTATTGAAGAGCTTCAAAAGCAGGTAACGGTCATAAACCAGACCGTCTTCAAACTGTCGGCTACGCTTGAATACGCGCCGAAAACGTCACCGCATGCGTTGTCTACGCTTTTGTCTACGCCGGACGCGGAAGATTTCACGCATCTACAGGAATGTACGCTAATAATACTCTGGAAGTTGACCACAAAAGGAGGCAGCCAATGGACATCAATGAAAGCTCTGGTAAACAGCATTTATCCAGGGCAGGACTATAACAAGGTGCGCACGACGATCTTTGAATATGTGCGAATATTTGAAGAGCTCAGTCTTGTCAACCGGGTTAAGCGCGGAAACCGCACTTTTATTGCGCTCACAAAAAAAGGCGCTGAAACAGCGAAGAAGAAGCTGGCCAACAAAAAAGAAAGACTCGTGCATTTGCCCGAGATAGAGGCGTAGCCGACGTATTGAATACGCAGGGAACGTTTCCCCCTTCGCAAGGAGAGCGTCAGCTACGCTTAGACCAAACATAAATATAAAATGATAGAACAGAAACAAATACTTCAGAACGTTGAATTTTGGGAGCAGTTAATTCATAAGCTGCATTTTTTAGATATAAGAATATTGGAGCATGTCTATCTCCGGGACTCCGGAGCAAGTTACTTCGCCGCACTGGAAAAGACTATAGGCAAGATGAATGTCAGGCGAACCGCTATAAGGAGCCATGTAACTAAACTCGAAACCCTGGGGCTGATCAAAACAATGCGCAGCGGGATTTTGGTGGTAAACTCTGTACCGGAAATATCCGAGAATGTCGGAAAACTGATAACCCTTTGCAAACTGAGGTGGCAAGGATGAGGTTTGAGGAAAGCGGCAGGCCGGGGTTGGATCAATTGGAACCGGTAAAGCAAAGAATACTCGGGCTTATAGAAGAAATGAAGGTGGCGCATCCTGAGAGGCTGAGGAAGGCCTATAACGAGCATTACCGAGAGGGACAAAAGATAGCATGGATTACCCTGCGTAAATATCTGGACCAGCTAAAGAACGAAGGCAAGATACGGGAAGAGATATTAAGCAAGGGTAAAAAAAGAACAATTTCTCTGATAAGAGCAAATTTCTAAGCATAGCAACCAAAATCTGATTTATACCCGAGAAGTTACTCCGAAAATCCGTCTATCTATATCTATCTATTTATCTATTTCTATCTATCTCTATCTCTCTGCTAGTTACTAAGCATAATGACAGTGTTTCTAAGCATGATGCCACATTTTCTAAGTATGATGCCGCTATTTCTAAGCAAAGCGTCACAGGATCATATCCATAAATATAATTTTATTCATCCGTTAACAGCCTAAGGGTTGTAGAATTTCAGGCCTGTGAGGTCTTACTTAGAAATCCCTGCTAAAAGTTCCTCACAATGCTAAAAAGATTTAACCGCAGAAAGACGGTTTAAAAAGGCGTACAATTCCCCTTAGGCGAAGTTTACGAATAAACAGAACAAAGGTCTTCGCAGTCAAAGAAATCTGTTTCATTGTTCCAGCAGTAAAGGCTAAAGTTACCAGGCATCCAGCCCATGTAATTACCATCATCGACATAAAGGGCATCTTCCAAGCTAGTAGTCATATAGGTTAACTCTTTAAAGCAGGAAGGGAATTGCAACACAGCATAATTTTTAATCAAAAAATCGGTAGCAGCCTGCTGAGCCTTGAGATCAGAGTATCTTGCATCTAGGCAGTCGACGTAACCCGTTATTAAATCATCCGATTCCTTCTGGCAAGCGGCTCCGGCACCGAAACTGTCTGCATAGGAAGCCGATGCATGCGCTGCGTAATTTATAAAATGATCAATAAGAAATATACCCAAGATTATTCCTCCCGCGATCATAGCCACCAACCGCCACTTGTTTTTTTCGGTCATTTAAAATATTGGAGGATTCACAGATTTATAAACCTTTCGTTTATTAAGAATAATAAAATAAATTATAAAACGCGGCCGGGGATTTACCCCGGCCGCGCTGTTTTACAGGCATCCAGACTTTAGTCTATCTCGCCGGTAACTTGCCATGATGCCACCGCTGTGTTGGGGACGGCCTCCCACCATCCTGGAAGGTTGATGTCCCGGTGCTCACGGCCAGTGTGTCGGGTAAGACCAGACACAAGCACAACTCCGTTCAGCACTAGGAACTTCTCCACCCGGTTAGGACGATTATTTCCCTGCCTGAGTTCTCCCTCCCTGGGGCTGTAGCTGCGTAATTTTTCCACAGCTTCTTCCCACTCTTTGACTTTCTGGTCGTAGACCGCCTCCTGGGCCTTATCTGTGAAGCTATAGCAATAGCTTCTCCCCGGCTCATAGTGCTCATTGGCATTCGCACCCAGCTGCCGGGCGTCTGGTGGATTATCTGCCAATGCCTTGAGCTCTTTGGGCGGCTCAGGCAGTTCCGGGAGAACATCCATTCTGTGAATGAAGAACCATTCCCCCTGCCGCTGCACTGCTATCCCGCCTATTTCCGCCATCGTAACCTTGGCCGGCTTAAGCGAAGCATAGGCTTCGTCTATTGTCTTGGGGGCACCCGGAAGCTTGACGATAAACGAATTGGACATCTTATGCTTCAATTCCTCCCTGTCTATGTCAAAGAGGAAGTGCTCGCTACCGACTTTCAGCAGACAGGCTCCCACGTAGTGCCGGTTCTCATCCTCTTGAACCCAGTCGTTATTCTTTCGCGTCTTTACTGAAATGATGATGGTCTCCGAAGGAGCTTTCTCCACCACCTCCGCCTCAGCCAAGTTCAGGTTGGCATCCGCGAATACCCGGAAAGGCACCGGGATGGCCCCCGCTTTCTCTAATATAGCCTGAGCCGGCGCTTGGCCATAACTGTATGAACGCGGCCCGCCGAACACCAGATGCGTCCCGCAATAGGCAAGACGGTTCGCGTTTGAGAGGACTACGCCCCCCTGCAACCGCACTGCCAGCTCATCCATGCCCTCCACATTCGCCTCAGTCATCTTTGTCGTGTAGTTGAAGGAATGAGTATAGGATGTATAGATGAGCTTGACTATGCTCCCCTCCTGTTTTACGCTGTAGTTTCGGAATTTCGTTCTTTTACCGAGCGTGTTATTGACGAACCCTGCAAGGAACCCCTCCACTGTTTTCACTGTAACTTTCACCTTAGGATTCACAGGTTTCGGTGTTACTTCTGGCACCGTCGCAACTTGCTCAACCTTGACCTCATTTTCCACACTGACTGCCGCATTTTTTATGGTTTCCATTTTAGTATCTCCTTTTATGCCGACATCATTTGTTTTTCCTTGAACGACATGTAACCGTCTCCGCTGATTATTACATGGTCCAGAACTTCTATTCCCAACAGCCTTCCGGCCTGAATCATCCGTTTTGTAAGAGAGACATCCTCCTCAGACGGTTCAAGCGAGCCCGAGGGATGGTTATGCACGAGTATCATGGAGGCGGCATTCAGCAATAGGGAGGCCTTAAAACATTCTCTCGGATGAACGATTGAATAATTCAGGCTGCCTATTGAGACCGTCTCCATTCCCAGGATCTGATTCCTGGAATCAAGGTGAATTGTCAGGAAATGCTCGCGGTCCTGCTTTTGCAGGCATACAAGCAGCTTCAAGACCTCTCCCGGATTTGTGATACTGATGCCGTACTTAGCCTTCCCTTGGCGAACCAACTGCACACCAACCCGAAGCCCCGACGGGAGCCTCATTATGCTCATCTTATTGCCTCCTAAAATAAAACGGCGGATGCTGTCCTTTGCAGAAAGCTCCCGCCATTAAGATTTCACCTTACTAATTTATTTCAAACCGCCTATTATCACCTCCCGTTCCCATTAATGCTGCGCCGCACCTCTGCAAGGCTTTTCGGCTGCCAGTAGAGATCACGCTCGACCCCGCCAAAAGGCTTTACGTTGCAGGAATTTTGTTCAAGCTCGTCCAAGCTGAAGGACCCAAGCTCGACTTCGAAACCTTTAACTAGCCCAAAGAAGACACGATCCTTTGGATCATACTCCGTCGCCCACCAATCCCACGAACCGGTGAAGAAATGCGCCAGAACCTGAGTTTTCTCTTCTCCCTTGCCATCCGTATCCCCCTGTTTAGCGAACGCCGACACTAACTCCTTAGTCATCATTTTCATAAGCTCCTCCTTCAGTAATACCGTCAGAATAAGCACCGCTACCAAAACTGTTCGGTTTCTTCTATTTCAAGGGTAGGACTTCGGAAAGACCGGAATTACCGGTTCTAAAGCAAAAACCCCGACGGCGTTTTGTTTTGGCAAAACTGTCGGGGCTTTTTTAGTAGGTCGAAAAAGACTTAATTGCCTTTAGCGGCCGATGTTGTAGGTTGTTTTTACAGGTTTCCGGAGTTTATATATTTTTCGGTGGGCTTGTGGAAAATCTATTCTATCGTTACCTCTTTTTACGGGCTGGTTGAGCGCTGAATCAATGCTGTAAGCTTGGTGCCCACAGTGGTGCCCATTGGGCATCAAAACCGGTTAAGATCTGTTAAACTCAAAATCGGGTTTTTGAGCGCTTTACCAATGAGGATTAAGAAGGGTTAAACTGCGTTAAAGTCGTCTTGGGGGTTTTTCAGACCAGTGCTCTACCACTGAGCTACCGTGGCCGCTGTGGTAACTTCTCTATCGTAAATATTAGCATTTTTTGAAAAACTTGGTAAGGTTCAGGCAAAATTTCCGGCGTGTCCGGGAACCGCGCCAGCAGCTTTTTGGGGGCGGGGTAGTTATCCCGGCCGGAATTAGGTTACAATAGCTATATAGGGGGCTTTATGGCTAAAGCACAATTTGTACATCTGCACAATCACAGCGAATTTTCCCTTTTCGACGGGCTGCTGCGCTTCAGGGACAATGAAGGCCGGCCGTCTGAATTCATGCTGGAACTGGCGAAGCAGAAGAACGCCGCCATGGCCATTACCGACCACGGCAACATGTACGGCGCGATGGATTTCTATTTCACCGCCGTCGAGCTGGGCATAAAACCCATCATCGGCTGCGAGTTTTACGTGCAGCGCACCCCTATCGCGGACAAGTCCGAGGGCTCCCACAAGGGCGCCGGCCACCTGGTCCTGCTGGCCGCCGACCTGGACGGCTACGCCAATCTTTGCCGGCTGGTTTCAATAAGCTA
>MGVN01000085.1:0-2613 GCA_001800515.1 Elusimicrobia bacterium RIFOXYB2_FULL_49_7
TCCCGGTACAAATGTTAAAATACTGGAGGCGCTGGGTAAAGCATATACAAAAGATATGGGGATCGTTACGGGAAGCGTTGATTTACAAAAACCTTCCAATGCTAACTTGAATTTTCATAATCTGACAGATAACAATTTTTACACACTTCGCTATTCCAGGACGTTAATAAGCAGCCTTAGCGTAAGCACGCGAAACATTTATGAAGGCGGGTTGGGCTATGCACTTTTAACTACGGCCGCTCATGTAGCGGCGCAGTTGCGCGGGGTGGGTGAATCGTCAACCACCGCTTCGTTGGCGGCGCAGGAAGTGCTTGGTACCATAGGCACGGGCCGGGTGGTGAACTCCTCCGCATCCACTAAAATGCTTCAGGTAATAACCGATACCGTAGGCTGTGGTAAGGTTTTCACCGCCGCCGCAACCGAGCTGTTGGTAAGGTCCGGCATGGGCAGGGGCGCGGCCACAAACATTGCGGCAGATATTTCCATTACAAATCACCGTGAGCCTACAGCACCAACAATGCCTGCTGGCGCCCACAAGGAGAGTTATTTTGACGGGACGGGGTGGTCAGAATACTCCTCACCCGGATATAGTCTATACGAAGCTGCGTATGGCGCTTATCGTTCTGCGGCAATAGCATACAATGATGCGCTAAACAGAATATATAGCGCTATGGCGAATGCATCGGGCAGCCAACAGGTAAGCCTGCTGGGAAGCTTATCTGAGAATAAGTTAGTTACCGGTATGTCTGACGTAGTTGCGTCGGGCAGCGTCAGGAAAGAAGATATCCCCTGGCTTGGAAGCCTGTTAAAATCTCAATATGTGCCATATCTGGATAATGGCGGGTGGCTTGGGAGAGGCCTCCATATCCTTGACGCGGAACGGACCAGGATGACATCTCTAAATAACATAATTAATAACCCGCAAACGCGGACGTCTGTAATAAAACTTATTAATGATGCCTCCATAAATTTTGACAGCGCTAATGGCGGAGTATTAAACACCAAAAACGGCTGGTTCGACATACTCTTTACCGCGCACGGCATCACGGCGTCGGTATCACAGAAAGCTGCGCAGATTTACAATGCCCGCGTTAACGAGTACCAGCAGAACTACCACAGGGCGGAACAGATAAGCGCAAACATTTCCGCCAACGGCCCCGCAAGCGCCATAAATAACGCCAACAGCCAGCTGATTACCGACCCTGTTTCAAATAAGGAGATCCAGGCATACGACGTTGTTTATAACGGTAATATGGTGGTCAGTTACAAGACCATGCAAAACGGGCAGGCCGTCGTTATTTATAATATCCGCACCGACCGCGAAAACAACCTGCATTATTCCGCAAAAACAGAATCCATAAACGAAGCGTCAGTAGTCAATTACACGGTAGATTCTAACGGTAATATCATCAGCTCGGCAAAGACCGAAGCCGACATTAATTACATGACGGAGACGGCTTTGGTAACCACGGTAACAAACGATAACGTTATTCGCGGCGGCAACATCATAAGGGAAACGACTGCGCGCAACGTCAGCGGCACTTACATGGGTAACACCAACCGCTTTGCTGAAGTATTAACGGCAAACTACCTTTATGAAGGCAGCCGCATCGCCCGGATGACGAAGGTGGAAAGCGTTAACGGAGTAGTTGACAACGTGGCGTCGCATTGGACAAATACGACGGTGCGGGTAAACGAGGCATGGGACGCTCATGAAAGGGTTGTGCGTTATTCCGACACGCTTACGTCTACCGCCAGCCCCGACCTTATCACTACAATAACAAAAAATAACATAACCTATTACAATGACGAAGATGATGATTACGCCAACGACCTCGAAAAAACGTGGAAACAGGTTAAGAAGGAAGAATCCGCGCCGGGCAGTTCGCAGAAGCTTTTGCGCGTTACCGTAACCGAGCGGCTGGATACGCGCTACAACGAAAACGGCGTCGCCCTGCACACGCTTGAAAAAGAAACCTGTAACGATGCTCCGGATCTTACCATAACCAGGACCGGCGATGCGATACGCGACGATAACGGTAACATAACCGGCTGGCGCACGTCCTCGCATTACTATGGCACCGACACGGACGGTAATGTAAGGGTAACCGGCAGCAACCGGTATTCGCCCGTAACGCTTAATTACACGACGGTTGAAGAAAGCGGCAGCGCCAGGTACGATTTACTCGGGCGCGTAGTTTATTCAGACGGAATTACCACGGACGCCCAGGGTAACAGGAGCAGGCAATACAATGTTACCCACTACACCTCCGGCGGATTCGTATACATGGGCATAGGTACGCAATACAACCGGCTTGGGCAGTTGTCGGGATACGGTTTCTGGGGCGGGCAGGAAGCGGGCCTGGTAACCGGCGTGGTAACAAGTTATGACAGCGTCGGCAGAAGAACCGGCTGGGTGGAAACCGGCAACATGAAGACAATGGGCAGAAATACCCATTACGACGTCCGCTACAATTCGCTGGGGCGGTTATCCTATGAAAAAGTTGATATGTTTATCACGCCGGGTGGGAAGGTTAAATACGTCCACCGCATTACAGAATACGGTTACACTTACGATATGTTCGGCGTGGCCGATACAAACGAAAGAGTGTT
>MGVN01000085.1:2621-3107 GCA_001800515.1 Elusimicrobia bacterium RIFOXYB2_FULL_49_7
AGGTAAAAGTAAAGAAGAGTGGCCGCGGCTTCATGGGCGCGATTATAGCAGTTGTATTCATAATTATCGTTACGATTGCAACGTGGGGCGTCGGCACGGCGCCCGCCGTTGCCGCTGCAACGGCCACTACCGCTACGACAGCCGCAACGGCCACTGCCGCTACTGTGGCTACCGCGGCCACTGCTACGGCTGCAACTGCGGGCATAGCAGGCACCATCGGCGGAGCAATCAGCGCGGTGGGCGCGGCAATCAGCGCAGCGGGCAGCTTTATAGTAGGCATTGGTACTGCAATAAGTACAGCACTGGGCGCTTACGGAGTCATAGGCGCGGCAGTCGGTTATGTGTTAAGCGCGCCCTTTATCATAGCCGGGACGGCAATTGCATTGGTAGGGGCTGCCATCACGGCAGTCGGCGGTTTTGTCAGTTCCATGGGCGCAGCGAGCGGTACAGCCGCGACCACCACCAGTGGCGGAACTGCTGCCGCTG
>MGVN01000085.1:3146-3329 GCA_001800515.1 Elusimicrobia bacterium RIFOXYB2_FULL_49_7
GTAACCGATGCGTTCGGTACCGGAGCTTTTGCCGAAGCCGCGGGTGCGTTCACGGCCGGATTTATAAAGGGTTCCGTAATCTCGATGGCGATGAACACGGGCGTCCAGTTGATAACCACGGGAAAACTCAATTTCGGTGAAGTATTGAAGTCGGGTTTAGCGGGCGGATTGACCGCGGGCTTG
>MGVN01000085.1:3342-3538 GCA_001800515.1 Elusimicrobia bacterium RIFOXYB2_FULL_49_7
ATGTGTCGCTGCTTGAAGGCATGTCAAAAAGCTCATTCCTTGGCCAGAGAATACTGCACTCCGCCATGAAGGGAGCCGTCGGTGCAACTTTGCAGTCGGCGGTAAACGGCGGAAGTCTTGGCGGCAACATTATCAGCGGTATAACCGGAAGTATTCTAAACAATCTTTCCGGTTCTAATGGGCTTTTAAGCAACAT
>MGVN01000085.1:3564-4397 GCA_001800515.1 Elusimicrobia bacterium RIFOXYB2_FULL_49_7
GGGAACTTAGTTTTAAACATATACTCGCTTCGGGCATGTCGAGCGGTTTGACGTCATCGGTAACGCATAGTATCATCAATACTATCTATAACGATGTGGCCATCGGAGAATATAACCAGTTCGGCAACGATTTAAATTTTGCGGTAACTTCGTTCGTGGTGGAATCTGCGGTAAATACGATAGCCACCTACCTGAGCTATGAAATAGTCGGCATAGACCCGCCGTCAGATTTCTTTAAAACCGGCATGGCCAACGCCTTCAAATCCGCATTCGAGCCTTACGTAACCCGCCTGATAAACGAGGGCGAGGCCAATTATTGGAACAAGTATTTACAAACCAATGACTGGAAGCGTGACGATCGCATATTCAAAAAAGGAACCGGCGTAAACGTGCGCGTTGCCCTGGACGGCAGCATAGCATGGAAGGGCGGCGAAGTAGAATATACCGTAACAAAGAACTACGACGGCGCCGACAGCCAGTACGTAAACCAGGTAGTTGCGGTAAACGACGACGGTAAAGAATTAACCGTTACCCTTACAAAAGACGACTGGGGCTGGGGTAAGGGAGCCGGCGTAAATGTAATGGATATTGACTATTCCGGGAAAGGCGTTTTTGCTGCCGTCGATGATTTTGCATCTGTCAACTACATGGGCAGGCAGTGGATGCTGGGTGGTGGTGAGAACATTTCGTTCAATTACGATATATTAGGCGGTTTCCGCGCAACTTTCAGCGGTGCGGGCAAATCTTTTGTTGATAGCGTATCTTCAGGAATCCTCTCATATCTCTATTCCGCCGGCTCCGCAAGTTCGGAAGGCGCATCGGAGTCTGTAAAG
>MGVN01000085.1:4443-5382 GCA_001800515.1 Elusimicrobia bacterium RIFOXYB2_FULL_49_7
CTGAAGGCGGCGTATTCGAGCTTAACAGCGAAGGATATAAATTCACGAATGCCGAAAATTTTGTATTGCGTAACAAAGGGAAAACGTATTCCGGCTATGGTTACGTGGACCTCGGAAAAGGCATGGTCGGGCTTAACAGCGGGTTGACGGTCAGCGACGGTAACATCAGTAAAACGATAGTTACGGATTCGCTGGGCATCGGCCAGAACAAGTTGGTTGTTAACCAACTGGCCGGCTCGCCGCTTGATACCGGATACGGGTTTACGCTCGAAAGAGTAAAAGACGGCAGCAAGCCCGCCTCTATTTCCTGGACCAGCGAATTCGGCGGAAACGTAATCGGTAAGTACAACGTCGAAAACGGCGCGTTTACAAGCCTTTCCGGTAAAGGTGAATTTGGCGAGATACGCAGGTTATATACCGATGAAGGCACAAATCTTATTCTCAGGAGCAGCGAGGGCGACCATTATAACAAGGTTGCCGAAACCAACAACCCTTACGTCTATACATATTTGAATGAGCGGCAGGGTAAGGCTTCCTTAAAGCTTTTAAACGTTGACGCTAAAACCGGCAACTATGCGTCTGCAAATATAGCCGCCGACCTTGTTGCAAGCAGCATAAGCCAGGATGGTTCCATAAGGATGTACGATGTAAGCGGTTTGGATTCGGCGGTGTATCAGACCGCTGATACCAAATTCAAGCTTAATACAATCACGGTCGGCGACAACGGCTCAAGAAGCGAGTCGAAAATAACCGATGTGTTCAAAGACGGCTGGATACCTGTTTCCGGAGAACTTAAGGATCTTCGCAACGGCAACACTCTGGTTTCGACGGTTTCTTTTGATGAAGACGCATTCCTCATCTACGGCAACAACGGCTGGCGCAGCGTTGACGAGAAAACGGATCCGTATGCTATAACGCAGCGCGGGCTTGAAGCGCACG
>MGVN01000085.1:5441-6527 GCA_001800515.1 Elusimicrobia bacterium RIFOXYB2_FULL_49_7
ATAACCGACAAGGAAGCAACGCTTGTATTCGGTTACGACGGCAGTGTCATGGTTGCAGGCAGCGGCGTCAACGATTCGCTCAGGCTTTCAGTTGACGGCGTAAGCCCGGAACTTGTGTTCGGCTCGCACTTTAAGATCGGCAATGACGGTGCATACCAGATAACGGACGGCTTGATGAGTCTTGACAAGCGGGACGTGCTTAAAATCGCTGCCGGGAAGAACAAAGAGGGCGATGGCTCTAACGCCGGTAACATGCCCGAATCCGAAACGTATGCGAAAATCGAAACTTTGTTCGGCAATGACAGGGAAGTTTCGGGTTACAACGTATCCGACGGCGTAATCTCGATAAAGAACGGCCAGTTCGTCGTAGTCGGCATAGGCACGAAATTTAAGACAGGTTCCGTGCTCGCCGACGGCCACACGCTGGTTAAAGGCGAGGTGCAGGCTGTGAAAAGAGACGGGGAGATGAGGCTTGTCTCCGTAGGCAGCCGCGCCAGCGCGACGATGGCCATAGACAAATACTCCATCTCATCCCGCGAGTATTCCGGCATAGGCATAATCGAAGCCAAAATAACCGACTTCAAGGGCGCAAAAATTGAAACATCCAAAGACTTCCGCGAAGAGATAATATCAGGCAACAGGACAACCTATTTCGAAGTTAAAGAAGGCAAAATCCTGACTGAAAAAGTAAACGGTAAAGAAACGGCAAAGGTGCTGAAATCGTATTACAGCAAAGACTTTGCGATGGTTGGAAATCTTATTAACAGTGAAGGTAAAATAATTATCCGCACCAGCAGCATGAGCGGTAATTATTACGGTGAAGGCGATAAACGCAATGACCTTGATGGACAGCAAAGCTTTACTATCAACGGACAGGAAGCCGCGGCTTACCGGACGGAAGATCAGAAAGAGGGGACACTCTATCTGCTTGATAAGAGCGGCAACACCGTATTTTTCGTCGACGGCAACAACGTAACCAGGCATGGCACGCTAGACGCCATTCCCGCCGCGGAGATGGCTGATTCCGGAGACATGAAAAAGACCTCGCTTTCCAACGGCTGCGTAGTTTCGCATACCGCAAACGGT
>MGVN01000085.1:6554-7356 GCA_001800515.1 Elusimicrobia bacterium RIFOXYB2_FULL_49_7
ACCATAACCATTTCAGGGAAAGATGGCATAGACACCACCCGTGACATGACACCCACGGAGAAGCTTGCGCTGTACGTTGGCGGCCTCTCTATAGTGATGAAAAAAACGGCCGGCGGCGAGTTTGAGATAACTGGCGGCAAGGGCGACATAAAGCTGATAGCTACGGGCGGTGAGCTCAATATCAGGGATAGCCGGGTTTCGCTGGACAGGCCGCTTAACATGGCCGGCCAACCGTTTATAAGAGATGCCGGTTCCGTTATAGTCTCGGAACTTGGCTCGGAGATTACGGACTTCGGATTCAGGGTTGAAAATGCACAGTTGATAATGATAGGCAGGAAAGGCGCCTTCACACTTAAACCAGACAAGGAGCCTTCCTCCGGGACTGGTGAAGGTGCGGATGAGATTGCCACGGACTCGTACTATGCCTACAGAGTTACGGATGAAGGTTACGAAGAATATTCGATAACCCGGGACGCGCACTGCATCGAGTTCCTTGTGCCGGTTTCAGTGTCCGGCGAAGGTGTAAATGTATCGGATATAAAGGCGATGCTTCTTAACGAGGGCGCCCGCCAGGACGTTCTGGCAGTGTTTAATAACGGCACTACGGAAGAAGTTACAAGGCTGCGGCAATACCAGAGAAACGAAGCCGGCGAGGTTGTCAACAAACTCTGGACTACGTATGCCGTTGACGGCCACAAGGGCGATGTTCTTTCCCGCGGCAATTCGCGCGGCGAGCTGCTGCCGGAATTGGTGAATATAGAAGTATTCAAGGACGACTGGGGCAGGTTCTATTACATTGACC
>MGVN01000086.1 GCA_001800515.1 Elusimicrobia bacterium RIFOXYB2_FULL_49_7
AATCGGTATACAGGTAGACGACCTGATGGTTCCAGGGGTATCCATCCTGCGAGGAACGGCCCATCAGGAGACCGGGGAAGCCCAGAAAAAAAAGAAACGTCAATAAACGGGCCGCGTCGTTTTTACTTCGTATATAACCCAGCATACCACTCGTTCTCGGTCTTTTCACAAAGCGGCGTAAGGCCTGCAGCAATCATTTTTTCTCTAAACAACGCCTGTTCTGAAGTTAAAATACCGGAAAAAAGGAGATAACGTCTTGCATGCACCAAAAGCGAGGGTAACCATTCATAGATGACTGAACTGATCAGATTCGCGGCAACCATATCCCAGCGTTTGTCTTGAGTCAGATTGCTCAATGTGCCGATAAAAAAAGAAAAAACGTTTTTATCATTTTGCGCTATATTTTCCGCTACATTGTCCAGGATCGTTGGGTCATTATCCAGAGCAAGGACTTCCGTTATACCGGATTGTCGCGCCACCAGAGCCAAAAGTCCTGTTCCTGTACCCACATCAAGAAGCGAGGTGCAATGCAACGCATACGCTTCTATTAATTGCGCACAAAGGCGGGTGGTTTCATGATGGCCCGTGCCGAATGACATCTTGGGCGGTATAACCAACGTGACATGCCCCGGAAGCAAGGAAGTGGGCAGGGTGGATGGATCCGGATGGACGGTAATGTGCGGGGTGAGGCAAACCGGCTTGACATGAGTGCGAAAAGCGGCCATCCAGTCCTCATCTTGTACAGCGCAGGCTTCATAGGGCCGTGCATGGGTGTTGAAATAATCTTCTGTTGTTACTCGGATTTCCGGTTGATTGGGGAAAAAGGCCTCAAACCATGTTTGGCTCAGTTCGGTAATACCCAGACAGCCCATTTCAAATAAATCAGTGCTGACAACGTCAGCATCAAAATGCGCGACGTGATAACGATATCGTATATAGTCGTTCATAAACCTTTAAAGAATTGAAAAATATACATTAAAAGGGCTCTTGAGAAAAGCTTTCCCTACTTGATTCCCATAAAATGGGAAAGTTATTTTAAATCAATGAATTTGGAAGATTATCGCAACCATTTTCGAGATGAACTCCATCTTTCCCGAATCCACGCCCGCCACATTCTTAAGAATGATCTTTCTCCTTTATCCGTGAAACTCGACAACCTTCCGACCTTTGAAGGAAAATCGCTTCGAGCACTGATCCTTTTCCTGTTTTCAGACCGGGCGGGCGCCCGTTGTTCCGACGCTTCTTTTTTTGCAGCCTGCATCGAATTACTCCACTTGGCCAGTCTTATTCATGATGATGTGATTGATGACGCGGACAAGCGACGGGGTAAGCCGTCGGTGCCGGCGGTGTTTGGGAAAAAACTTTCTGTATTAACCGGAGATTTCATCTGTACCCGTGTTTTCCGCGAAATCGGCAAACACGGCCGGGGAGATTTCCTCGATCTCTTTCTTGAAAAAACCTGCGCCGTGATTGAAGGCGAAATGGCACAGACTCTGCATGCGGAAACAGGTGATATGACTGAAGAAGACTATATTGCCTTGATAGACAAGAAGACGGGTTCATTTTTCGAGCTTGCCGCCATAATAGGAGTTCGTTTGGCCGGAAAAGACGCGTTAACGGAAAACGCCGCAAAACAATTCGGCCGCTTTTTTGGACGCGCCTTCCAGGTGGTAGATGATCTGTTGGATCTTTCTACCGAAAACGTCGACAGCGGGAAAGCCCCTTTTTCGGACATCAAAAACGACGTCATGACCTTGCCGATGATTCATTTTATCCGTCTGGGAAACTCGTTGGACGAATTTCGGTGTCGTTGTCAAGCGGGCGCGTATTCCGATGCCGTACTGCGGCTTCAGGAAGCAGGCTCCCTTGACTATGCCTTCCGATGCGCATCCGATTGGATGGATAGGGCGCTCCTATCGGTTACGCCTATTTTACCTGCGCCACTTTATACACGCCTCTCTTTTTTATGTGAGACGACGTTATGTCAATTAAAGGAAGGAGTCCTGGATGAAATTTAATGGTTCCTATACCGCACTGATAACGCCCTTTACCCCGAAGAATGAAGTGGACATCGAGGCGCTTCGCGAACAGGTTGAGTTTCAGATTGTCAATGGAACGGACGGATTGGTTCCATGCGGAACCACCGGCGAATCACCGACATTGAGCTGGGAGGAACACAAGCGGGTTGTTCAAACCGTAGTGGAGACCGTTAAAAAAAGGATTCCGGTCATTGCAGGCGCCGGTTCGAATAACACGATCGAAGCCGTCGAGGCCGCGCAATTTGCCGCGGAAGTCGGGGCGGATGCGGTCCTGATCGTCAATCCATACTACAACAAACCGACCCAGGAAGGGTTGTACCAGCACTTCAAGACCATTGCCGAGCAGGGCGGATTGCCTGTCGTCGTTTACAATATTCAGAGCCGCACGGGAGTGAACATTGAAACCCCGACCATGGTGCGCTTGATGGAGGTGCCGGGTATCGTGGCGGTTAAAGAGGCGTCAGCCAACATCAATCAGATATCCGATGTGGTCCGTCTTTGCGGGCACAAGTTAGCCATTCTCTCGGGCGATGATTCCATGACGCTCCCATTGCTTGCCGTGGGCGGAAAAGGGATCATTTCCGTTCTGGCGAACATTGTTCCAAAAGAGGTAAAAGAGGTTTGCAACCTCTTTTTTAAAGGGGATCTGAAAGGCGCCATTGCCATGCATCAACGTCTGCTCCCATTGGGTCAGGCAATGTTCGTTGAAACCAATCCCATCCCTGTCAAGGAAGCCATGATACTGCTCGGGAAGAAAGCGGGACAACCTCGATTACCCTTAACCCCCTTAAGCGCCAAGGGGAGGGAACGATTGATAGCCGAAATGCGCGCTTTCGGATTTAAGATTTAAAAGCTCGAAATGTTACTGAAAAAGGAGATGATGATATGTCAAAGAAATTCAAATCCATTCTATTGGGTTCGGTTGTCTGTCTGATGATCGGCTGTGCAGGCAGCAAGGCCACTAAGGAAGAAACCCATAAATTGACAGAATCACGAGCCTCTGCGGAGGCGGCCATAAAGGAGCTGCGTGAATTACGCTCTGAGAAAGCCAAACTCGAAGCAGAAGCTGAAAAGGAAAAAAATCAATGAGCGAATCCGGCCTCAGTGGACGCAGGCGTTATAATCCGCAGGTCATTGAGCCAAAATGGCAGGAAATTTGGCATAAAACCAGGGCCTTTAAGACCGGTTACGACCGTACAAAGCCTAAATTTTATTGTCTTGATATGTTTCCGTATCCGTCCGGAGCCGGCCTACATGTGGGCCATCCGGAAGGCTATACCGCAACGGATATCCTCTGTCGTTTCAAACGTGCACGGGGTTTCAATGTACTGCATCCTATGGGATGGGATGCTTTCGGACTGCCGGCCGAACAATATGCCATTCAAACCGGTACGCATCCTTCGATTACCACCAAAAAGAACTGCGACACTTTTCGTTCACAGATTCAACGTCTCGGATTAAGCTACGATTGGGACCGGGAAATCAACACCACGGATTCAACCTATTACCGTTGGACTCAGTGGATTTTCATTCAACTTTACAATACCTGGTTTGATAAGGAATGCGGGAAAGGCCGTCCGATTGCAGAATTGCCCATTCCAGAAAATATCCTTTCAGAAGGGGAGCAGGCGGTTCGCGATTATAGAGATCAGCATCGGCTCGCTTATTATGCGGGAGCGAAGGTGTGGTGGTGCAAACACTGCCGAATCGTCTGTGCCAATGAGGAAATCTTGGCCGACGGTTCGCATGAAAAGTGCGGCACCAAGGATGTGGAACGTCGCCATCTGAAACAATGGCTTATGCGCATCGCCCATTATGCGGAACGGCTGCTGTCCGGACTTGACAAACTGGATTGGCCGGACGGTATCAAGGAGATGCAGCGCAACTGGATTGGACGCTCCACCGGCGCGGAAGTCGATTTCAGAATAGCGGATAGTGTCGGAAACGCCCTTGAGCAAAAGATACGCGTCTTTACCACTCGTCCGGATACGCTTTTCGGCGCCACCTATATGGTCTTGTGCCCGGAACATCCATTCGTTAACAGCCTTACCACCCCGGCTCAAAAACAATCGGTGGAAGCCTATTGCCGGTTTGCTGCCTTGAAATCAGACATGGATCGCACGGAACTGGCCAAGGAAAAGAGCGGTGTTTTTACAGGCAGCTTTGCCATCAATCCGGTTAATGGAAAACTAATCCCTATTTGGGTGGCGGATTATGTATTGATGGGATATGGAACCGGAGCGATTATGGCTGTGCC
This sequence comes from Elusimicrobia bacterium RIFOXYB2_FULL_49_7, assembly GCA_001800515.1. Next base: position 4,297 of record MGVN01000086.1, read on the forward strand.
GGCTCATGATACCCGTGATTTTGAATTTGCCGTCAAATTCGGCCTGCCGGTGAACTGTATCATGGAGCCGGATGCTTCTTGCGACCCAACGCTTCGCGAAAAAGTCCTAAAAGGAGATACCTGCTGGACAGAAGACGGTATTTATATTCACAGTGCAGATGAGAAAAGAATGCTTTCTGTCAATGGTTTGTCTAAAGCAGAAGGCATTGCTAAGATGATCGCGTGGTTGGAAAAAGAAAATATCGGCAAAGCCAGGGTCACTTACAAACTGCGGGATTGGCTTTTCAGCCGTCAACGGTACTGGGGAGAACCTTTTCCGGTGATTCACTGGGAGGATGGCGAGATCACCGTTTTAGATGAATCCGCTCTTCCGCTTGTTTTGCCCGACGTCCCGGACTTCCGACCCGGAGAGGGCGGCGAAAGCCCGCTTTCCAATGCCGGAGAATGGCTGACCGTAGTTGATCCTAAAACCGGCAGGAAAGGACGGCGAGAAACCAATACCATGCCGCAATGGGCAGGTTCCTGCTGGTACTATCTCCGCTATATTTCTCCTCGAGAAGACGCACATTTTGTCTTGCCGGAAGAGGAACGTTATTGGATGCCGGTTGACTTGTACGTCGGAGGTGCCGAACATGCGGTGCTTCATCTCCTCTATAGCCGTTTTTGGCATAAAGTGCTGTTTGATCTGGGACAGGTTTCTACAGATGAACCTTTTAATAAGCTTTTCAATCAAGGCATGATTCTGGCCTATGCCTATGAAGATGCGGTCGGCAGCCTGGTGCCAAGCGATGAAGTGGAGGAACGGGACAACGGCTTTTTTCGAAAAAGCAACGGGGAGTCGCTGAAACAAATTATTGCCAAAATGAGCAAGTCCCTTAAGAATGTCGTGAATCCGGATAGCGTGGTAGCGGAATATGGGGCGGATACCCTGCGCCTCTATGAAATGTTCATGGGTCCCTTGGATGCAACCAAGCCATGGCAAACCTCCGGACTTGCAGGACAGTACCGTTTTCTCCAACGTGCCTGGCGAACCGTGGTGGAAGAGGATGAAACAAAAACAACCGTTCTGTCTGAAGAGACTCCGCCCAAACCCTTGCTCCGTCTTGCGCATCAGACTATTCTTAAGGTCTCGGACGATATCGAAAACCTCCGTTTTAACACAGCGATTAGTCAATTGATGATTTTCTGCAACGAACTGACCAAGTCACCTGTACGATATCGATCAATTTTGGAGATCTTTGTCCGATTGCTCCATCCTTTTGCCCCGCATCTTTCAGAAGAGCTGTGGTATTTGCTGGGGCATGAAAACGGCCTGACCGGTACAGCCTGGCCGGCAGGAAATCCGGACTTAGCGGCAGAAGTCGAGGTTGAGATCGTGGTGCAAATCAACGGCAAAGTACGCGGTCATCTCAATATTGTGAAGGATATGGAGCGAACCTCTCTTGAAAAGATGGCTGCGGAGAATGAGTCGATAAAAGGTTTTATTGGAACGTCAACCGTATTAAAGACGATTGTGGTGCCGAATAAGCTCATCAATTATGTCATTAAGCCCTGAACAGAATGGATGTTTTATGCGATTAGTCATTATTATCCTGTTTGTCGCTCTGAATGCCGTGGCAATCAATTCCGATTTTTTTGGGGGATTGATTGTCCGAACCGATACCGGTGATACGTTGCCGGTCTATCTTGATAATACGTATATCGGATTAACGCCACTGAAAGTCGATTCCTTGAATGTCGGGCAACATTCCGTCAGTTTTTTGGAGGAAACGATTAAAGATAGTTTATTAAACAGAAAAAAGACCGAGTTGCCCTTAAAGGTCAAATCGGCCTTTTCTTCCACGCTGCCCAATCAAGTTGCCGCCATGTCCACCTTCAAGGTCTTAATTAAAAACCAAGAGATGTATGAAGCCGTTATTCAGACTCAGGATATCCGCGTTTCATCCGGGAGTGTGGTACGCGGTCAATATCTGAAGCTCGCTCTCGTCAGTACGCTCCTGGTCGGTCTCTTTGCCGTTATTCTTATTCAGGTATTCTAAGCTTATTTCATTACACTCAGCAGTAAAATAGCGCCGATCAAAGATAAAATAGCGTAAAATTCCGGAAATGCTGCCAACACCATTGTTTTGCCGAAAACATCCTGTCCGTTTCCAATCGCATTGATCCCGTTTGCGCAAACCTTACCTTGGAAAATGCCTGAAATAAAACAAGCCGTTCCCATCATGAGGCCTGCACCCAGGAAGATGGCGCCTTGGAGTATCGTCAGATCAGGGGAAAGCATGGCCTTGTATAAGAAAAAACCGACGAAACCATAGAGGCCTTGGGTACCGGGAACCGCTGTGAGTACCATGCCCGGACCGAACTGGTCAGGGCGTTTGCGAAGCATACCGAGTACAGATGAGCCGGTAATGGAGGTGCCGATTGCTGAACCGCCTCCGGCAAAACCGACCATCAGTCCGAGTCCGATGAGAGCCAGAATGTAACCCATTGAATCCTCCTTGGTATTTAATGTGACGACTTATTTTCTGTACGGGAAAAGGGAACAAAGGCTTTTCCCCCGCCTTGGAAATTCAAATTTTTATAAAACTCGACAAAGGTGAGACGAAGCGGGTGGACAAAGGAGCCAATCATGGCCAACAGGACATTCAGCGTGTGGCCCACTAATAATATCAAAATTGTGAAAAGAAAGAGGGGTGAATTAAAATGGCGGATACCGTCCGGGCCGGTAATCATGCCAAAGGCGATTTGAGTAAAGGCGCTGCCTAACAAGCCGCTCGCTAAGCCCAATGCAAACAATCTGAGATAAGAAAGGAGATCCCCGATGTATCCGAATATGAAATTATATAAATCCCATAAACCCGTCAATGGCCTCACCAGTATGGATTTTTCAGGGTGATTGAACAAAAGAAGGAAAAACAGCCCGGAGACGGCCATGCCGAGGTACGCGGTTAAAGAGAGATGCAGGAGAGCGGCGCCGACCGCAAAACGGCCCACTTTCAGTTCCGCCAGATTAAGATTTAAAAAATTAGTATGGGCAATCAATCCGATGGCCCCTATGCTCATCAGTAAAAAAGAGATCGGATAAAAACCGGCCAGCCACCCGTTATGTCGTATGGCATGAAGCGTGCGGATGACTGAAGCATAGGTAATCTGAAAAAAACCAAGGCAGACCGCAAAGGCCATGGCCGGATAAACGCTACCGGAAGCATCTTGAAAAGGGCCTAAAAGGCAAAGATGGTCCGCCCATGCCAATGGGAGCAGGCTTGAACCTTCCGGAATTCCGCTGCCTGCGAAAAGAGTTGAGCCGAAACAACTGTTTAAAAGAAGTCCGGCCACAACCGCACTTCCTCCCAAGATGGCAACGATGAGCGCGGTAGAGCGTACGATAGGAGAGGCCGCCTTTTTAAAGGCAATTAACGCGGCAATAGAAATAATGAGGCCATACCCGACATCGCCCAGGCACAGTCCCACAAAAAAGGTGAAGAAAGGGGCAAAGAGAGGAGTCGGGTCCATCTCATGATACGAGGGCAAGGCGAATAGTCGAGTAATGGGTTCAAACAATCGGAAAAAAGCGTTATTTTCCAGCAGAACCGGAACTTCTTCATCCGGAGACGGATCATGGCTTTCCCAGTAACAGGAAAAGGTTTGGAGCAATTCCGAAAGGGGCTTTTCATGATCAGCTCTAAAAAATCCCGTTATAAAATAGAGACGTCCCTCTGCCGTGGCCTGAAGGGAACCGCTGACTTGTTCTAATAGGAATTCACTGTGTTGATTTTCTGCGAAGCGGCTCAAGGTCGGAAGCAACGGGAACCATTCCTGCAGGCGCTGATGAAGACTTTCGGTTTCCTGTTTCAAGAGAGCCGCTCTTTCTTGGGCCTGAGGCAAAGTACTGTCCGGCAACTTGATTTCATTGGCGTGGATAGGTAAGGAAACCGCTCCGTTTTCTATGGCCATAAAAAGCACCTTGCCGTTCTCATGTGATATCACTTCAACGGCCTTGTCGGTAAGGTCAATGGCATGAAAAACTTTGTCCGGTGCCTCAAAAAAGCGAATAGCGCATCCCTTTTCAGCCAGTTGATTCTGCATAACCGGGCCGTGTTCGCCCCACGGGGTTAACAGGCGTATGTCGGACAAAACCGCGCTCTGAGCAGACTCATTTTCCTGAATGGCTTTCACGGTGCTTTCGATGCTGTCCAGCATGGTGAGCGGATCGGATGATGCCGGAGAGGGAAGGACCGGTTTTGTCCGGTTGGCGGAAATGGCGGGCATTACCTTTTCAAGGTAGGCAACCGCCTGCGCGCTCCGTTTTTTCATCAGATAGAGGGCCTTGAAACGTTCCGTTTCCGTTGCCCCCTCTTCTTTCAGTTCGATCTGAAGGAGGCCCGCTTCCTGAAGTTTTTTCATTAACCCACTCTTCTCGGCATGATGAAGCAGAAGGGAGAGTTTCTTCATTTTAACTATCATTACTATACCTTCAGGCAACCGCCAGTCTTGCTTTCAAGATTTTCTGGGAGGATTTGGCCAGGTTTTCATCATCTTCTAAAAAGCGCTTGATTTTCCGGAGGGCCTCATCCAGTTCCGGAATCTGGACTTTTTCATATAGATTCACTTTTTGAGTTGTTTTTTTTCGGGCATGCTCAATGATGGCATTCTTTTGTTCGGATAATCGAATCGAAACATGGATATTTAGCACTGATTTTAACCTGTCCAGACCGTTGGGGAACCATGCCGGCGAACTGATGCGACCGAAAAGTGTTTCGCTCAATTCCAGTTCTTCCAGTACCGGTGTTTTAATTCCGGCTACTTTTTTCTGTCCTATCTTCACCTCGCTTAATCTGACTAATTCCTTAGGAAATTCCGAAAAAAGACGTATCAGTGGCTCAGTGGATGCCAATAGTTCGCTTAATTTGGTGCGCAGTCTTTCCGTCTCTTCACGTGCTTTTTTTACCTCCAAACGAAGAGCCGATTCTTTGGCTTTGAGTGTCGGCAAAGCGTTTTTTCGGACCAAAAGCGCTTTATTCAGCGTCTGCAAATAGGTCTTATTATACTGAAAATGAAAAGCCATGAATTATTTCTTACCTGTCCAATATTTATCAATGAGCGTTTGTTTGATGCTCACCTCTTCTATTGAAAAATAGGAACCGAAGAGCGCCCAAGCGGTATTCAACATTTCATCAATACTGACATTGACATCAATGGCCAGGAGTTTTCGGGAATAGTCCCGGGCAAAATCCAATGTTCGTC
>MGVN01000087.1:0-5993 GCA_001800515.1 Elusimicrobia bacterium RIFOXYB2_FULL_49_7
TGCTTTTTCGCGCGCAGGGCGGACGTTATGCGCTCAAGTTCTTTGAGCGAAAAATAGTGAAGTTCAATGCGGCCTTTCTTTGCGCTGCCGGAAACGGTAACCTTTGTTCCGAAGATGCGCTGCAAGTCCTCCGCAAGTTTGATAAGTTCGGCATCGCGGCGCTTCTGTTTCTTCTTTGGATCCGAAAGCGCGGTTTTCCAGTCGGAAGCGATTTTCTCAACCTCGCGCACGGTAAGTTTTTCCGTGATTATCCGGCGGGCGAGCATCGTCACCTTTTCTTCGTCGTCGAGGCCGGCAAGTATGCGGCCATGTCCCGGAGACATAAAACCGGAGGCTATGGAATCCTGCAGCTCTTTTGGAAGGTTCAAAAGGCGAAGAGCATTTGCGACTACTGAACGGTCTTTCCCCATCCTGCCGGCAAGCTCTTCCTGGGTAAGATTAAACTCGGTTGCCAGACGCTTGTACGCGTTGGCTTCTTCTATAGGGTTTAAGTTTTCACGCTGCAGATTTTCGATTAACGCAAGCTGAAAACGCTGTTTGTCATCGGCCTGGCGAACAACGCACGGAACGGCGCTAAGCCCGGCAAGTTTACAGGCACGCAGGCGGCGTTCGCCGGCGATTAGCTCATATTCACCCGGCACCACCGATGATGTAACAAGCAGTGGCTGCGCAAGCCCATGAATTTTAATTGAATTTGCAAGCTCTTTTAATTTTTCTTCATTAAACTCCGAACGCGGCTGGTAACGATTGGGTTTAATTTTTTCAAGCGCAATTTGTGATACATTCTCCCCCGCAACACCCGCCGGCGGAGTAGAAACCGAAATCAACGATTCAAGCCCTTTTCCTAATGCCTTATGCATATATGGTTCTCCTTAACATGCTATGTCATAATTCACTTTCGCTGCGAAATCGAATTATGACATAGCGTGGTATAGTATCTTTTATTTCAAACCCTATACTTATTATTTCCTTTCAATCCTGCTATTCTCACATTGCGGAAGAAACTGAGGTTGTTGAAGCGCTTTGCCATATATACTCACTCAACGCTGCCGAGATAACCCCTTCTGTATCCATCAATATCACATACTCGAAATTATTACCGAATGCTTTAAAACCGGTTGCTTTTTGTTTATATTCTTTCATCACCGTAAACAAGGAGTTCTCCGCTAAATACTGAATTTGTTTTTTATTTTCGTTGAAAACGCTGGCGGGCATATTGCGAACAGCGGATATACTGAATAACTGCGGCATATCTTTTTTATCGACATCAGGATAATATTTCATACCCCTCACATAAGCAACCGGAAAAGAGAAAGATAAAGTTTTTCCAACCAGACGGCTGTCTGTTACTTCAACAGTTTTTGTACCTGACAAAAGTACTACAATAGTAAATGCAGCTGCCAGCAAACCTAATCCGATAATTTTTCCCAGCAATATTTTACTCACCTGCCGGCTCCCCTTCGGCCGGTTTTTCTTCCGCGGCAACTTCGGCCGGTTGGCCGCCCTGGCGGGTTAGAAACTCACGGGCAAGCTCTATGTAGCTGCGGGCGCCGCGTGAGGATTTATCATATAATATAATGGGCTTGCCAAAGCTGGGAGCCTCGGCCAAACGCACCGTGCGCTGGATAGCGGTAGAAAATACCTTGTCGCCGAAGTGCTTCTTTACATCAGCGATAACCTGCTGGGCAAGGTTAATACGGCTGTCGTACATGGTAAAAACAACACCCTCAAGGCTCAGATTAGTATTTAACGATTGTCTTATCAAATCAATAGATTTTAACAGTTGCCCCAGCCCTTCAAGGGCATAATACTCACATTGTATCGGTATAATAACTGAATGCGCCGCAACCAGCGCATTCAGCGTAAGCAGCCCAAGGGACGGCGGGCAATCAATTATTACATATTTATATACCTTCTGAAATTTTGCCAGAGCCTCTTTAAGTTTAAGCTCACGGTTGGGCATGTTAACCAACTCTACTTCGGCGCCAATCAGGTCTATGTTGGACGGCGCGAGATCAAGCCAGTCAAGCTCCGTGGTAATGAGAATATCCTCAAGAAGCATTTCATTGATTAAAACCTGGTAAATATTCTTCTGAAGATTATTTTTATCCACTCCGAGGCCGCTGGTAGAATTTGCCTGCGGATCAAGATCTATAAGAAGTGTCTCCTGGCCAAGATACGCCAATGACGCCGCAAGATTTATGGCAGTGGTAGTTTTCCCCACTCCACCCTTCTGATTTGCCACAACAATAATTTTACTCATGAATTCCTCGCTGAGCAAATTGTTTCACGTGAAACAATTTCATTCATTTATATCAATAAGCACTGAATCTATGCGGTTTTTTGGCACGCGTCGGAGCAATTCGTGCTGAATGGTTGCCGCATTAAGTTGATCTTCGCGCGCCGTATTGAGGGCATCAATACTTTTAACCAGGGTATTAACGATAACAAAATATAACCCAAAAGTAACGGCCATAAATAAAAAGCCGACCTTAACGGTGTGATTCATTTAATCGCTCAAGCGCTCAATGTCTTCAAGATATTTGTCCAGGCGGTTTTTTGGAAGGCGGGTAATCAATTTCGACTGGGTGGTAGCGGCATCGAGAAAAGTTTCCCTGGCCTCATTCAGCCCGCTCAGGCCCTTTACAAAAAATACAACAATAAAAACATACCATATTAAGCTTATCGCCACAAAAATAGCCACAAACTTGAAGCTGGTCATTTATAATCCTCTTAATCCTCTTTTAAGAACAACAATTGCCGGTGATACTGCTGCCTTAAATTTTTAAAAAAACTCGTTGCCGTTTCCGACTGGTAATCAGAATACGTCCATGCAAGCGGAATAAACTCCTTGTCCCTGTAAAGCAAAGTGATCTCCGCATATATTCCCTTGTCAAGATATATGCGGTGACTGAAATCCTTTGTCGAAGCAAGCACTACTTTTGATAGCGCAAGATAGCCGGGGTCGATATTAATCCTGCGCTTTTCGGATACAGCGGTTTCCTGCTCGATATTATTGGTTTCTGTCTTGATTCCGGCAATTTCACCCGGGTTAATCAATTTAGCAAAACCTACCCACTTACGTATTAAATTTTTTCCCATCTCTCTTTCATAATAGCTTGTAAAATCAAATTGAATTGACTTGCTTTCAACATCAATTTCACCCCACCGCACAGTCAATATTCGGGTTAGATTTTCGATTGCCTTGTTAGACTCTGCAATTATGCCTGCAAACAACTTTACCGATTCCGGTTTACGAACGATGCCCATTTCTAAATTCCTCTGGAACATCAAAGACTTTTTCGTTAACAAATCCCATTCCCCAGCGGTATAACACAAAATAACTTTCAGGATATATGCGGTTTGCCAGGTAGTCAAACAGCAGGTGCTGCGCCAACCCGATAGTAAAACCTGCAATGGCCGCGCTTCTTGTAAACCATGTAATAAGTGCAAGGATAGGTAACAACTCAAGGGAGTGTAACCAGAGATGAACTTTTACAAGTTTGTATTCTTCACAGGTTTTAAAAAAATGCGGCAGGTCAAAGCGCAGGGGATAAGACATCCAGTAATCGAGCAGGTGATCCAAATCAACTAAAAACCCCGTAAAAAAACAGACGGCCGCTATCGTCGGAGAACGTGTAACGCCATACACTACACCGCTTACAAATCCCGAGGCCACAACATGTTGATAAAGTCGCATTTGTATTTCGTCCGTACTATTGCCGTTATTTACACATTGATAGTAGTATAGGATAATTTTTCCTTCAGGTCAATAAATTTAAACCCGGATTTTGCAATAGGCGCGAGAACCGAGGCGAACGAGGCCGAGGCTTTTTTGACGAAAAAAGCAAAAGCGTATCGTTGCATACGGTTGAGCTTTTTTCGGAAAAAAAAGTCCGGCATCGTTTGACGAATTCCGCGTCCTATTGCAAATTCCGGGTTAAAATATTGACATACTTTAACGGGCTTGCTATACTTTGCGGGCGGCTGGCCGGGAAAAGGTAATGGCAAACCGCACTGCACAGGGAGATATTATGAATAAAATTGTGACTGCGACATTGGCTGCTTTTATAGTTCTAACGACGACATCCGCTTTCGCCGGGTCGGGAAACTTCGGCATTAATGTGTTCGGCGGAATTCCTTTTCATGCTGCGCAAACCGGGGTAAGGTCGAACACGGTTCAATATACCGATACCGACTTTGACGGCTTAAGCAGCATAACGGGAGCCACTTTAATACGAATGTCAAAAAATACCCGCTGGCTGGGGGTGGAATTATCGGCGAGGAAATTTTCAATGGACCTGACGGTAGCCGGCGAAAATTACGGCAAACTTAACCTTGTCCCGGTTACCCTGAGCTTAAGATTTCAAGGCAGGCCCGAAAAAGCCGGCTGGGGTTCGCAGTTCGCAATGGGAATGGGATTGAGTTTAAACAGCTTCGATAAAAGCACGTACCTGGCAGCTTTGGAAAATTCCAGGCAAGACCTGAATTTCGACGTTACTTCTTCTTTCGTATTCAGCGCCGAATACGGAATAAGCTACTATTTCACGAAAAGCCTGGCCATGAACACAAATATAATGTGGATGGCAAATACCCCTTACATAAAGAACCTCTACGGACTTACCGACACCTACATGAATTCTCACACTTTCCAATTATGCTTCGGATTAACCTGCTGGATGTAGAATATTGACATAAATAAACTGCTAAAAAAACTAATGCGACAGCACTGAAAGAATGCTATAATTATCAGTGCTGGCCGGAACAATTTTATACGAGGAAGGATGGCCGAGCGGTTGATGGCGCTGGTCTTGAAAACCAGTTTAGGGCTTTGCCCTAACGGGGGTTCAAATCCCTCTCCTTCCGTTGATTTTACATGGTAAGGAATTATGGCTGACAAGAAAAATAATTCCCACGTTCGGTGCGGTTACTGCGGGGAGGTTGTGGCGTTGCCGGCAAGCGGCGCGGCGGCCACGCCGTGTTGCGGCCATGCCGGTGGCGACTGGCTTCCGTGGCCGTCTTTGCCCGTGCAGAAATTGCTTGAAACCGCCGCCCAGCAGCAACTAAATTCCCTGGAAACCCGCTGCGCGGCGATCGTGCTTTTGCACACGGCCGGCGAACTTATACTTGAAAATGCCGGCATGAAACTCATGGAAGTGCGGGGGGATACTCTTAAAGCATCGGATATGATCGTCGAGGTATTCCCGGGCGAAAATACGGCGGTGCAATTGTACAACAAGCTGAGCGATTGCCCGCTGGACAGGTTGTGGGAATTAAAAGACCTCACAGAATTTATGCACGCCTGGGAACGCCTGGCCGCATCGCGCAATAAAATTATAGGCGGCACCCATAAAGACGGCGTTGCCGACGAAGAAGAAACCGTAAAAACGGTATTAAAATTTTTCCGTAACGCGTTTTCCGCCCTGCACAACGACGTACAGCGCCAGGTGCGCAAGCGCAACATCCAGCAGGAGAAAAACAAGGCCGCGCCGAGCATTCTTATCGTCGAAGATGAGGAACTGGTCTGCGCCCACATGGCCCGTTTTTTCGAACGCCAGGGGATGCGCGTGCTTACGACGGGCAGCGGCAAGGAAGCCATAGAACTTTACCGTCAACGTATGCCGGCCTACGTGTTTTTAGACGTTGTTCTGACGGACAGCGACGGCATCAGCGTTCTTAAAACTCTTCTGACGATAAACCCCAAAGCGCGCATATACATGGTAACCGGCATAGACGGAGAAGCGTTTACAAAAGTGGCCCTCTCGCACGGCGCGCTGGGGCATTTCCCCAAACCCATACAACTAAAAGATTTAATGCGCGTATTCAACGAATAAAAATATCCCTTGTAAATTTTTGCAAGGTTGATTATAATTCTCTTGTACCCTCCGACCGGCTCGCGTTTTTTTAAGGCTTACACCGAAGACGTGACTACTAGAAAAAATATCAGTCAACATTTATAAGGCCTGCTTTGCATTACATCCTGCTCGCGCTAC
>MGVN01000087.1:6046-9236 GCA_001800515.1 Elusimicrobia bacterium RIFOXYB2_FULL_49_7
ACTGTTACCTTGCGCTTACCGCAACCATCCAGCAAAGCAGGCCTATTGTTCATAGCGATGCAGGGTGCGCTCCCCGAGCGCACCGGACGTTCGACGGCAATTGTATGCGGCGTGTTCGGGGAACACGCCCTACACCAACTTCAGAAACTCGAACAAAAAGGCAGTTCGGTTTCAATATGCGAGCCGGAACGCAGGAAAACGGGGGGTGCGGCGTAGCGATAGCTACGTAATAAAAATATCCTGAAGTTGCAGCCCAAAAGCGCCCCGCCCGAAGGGAGAGTCGGAAATGAGCCGAATGCAAGGCGCGACGAGTGCTGCGTACCCTCTGCGGTACGTAAACGAGGAGCAACGCAGCAGTCGGCTCATTTCCGACTCTCTAAAATGTTCCAATATCAGGCAAACATCAATATTGCAGGCCGCAGATTGAAAACGCTTAATGACGAAACAACTGCTTGCATAACATCAGTTATTAACTGATGTTACGCAGAAAGTTGTTTCAAAATAAAATTTTCCGTTTGGTTTTTGCCTTGTCTTTGTAGCGGCAGAGCTTGCTCTGCTTCCGTTTGTCTTTGACGTTCCGTTTGTGTTTGACGCAAAGTCAACTTCAGGCAGAGCAAGCTCTGCCGCTACAATAAACGGCGCGTGCATAACATCAGTTATTAATTGAAACGGGGGATGAGGTTGTAGTGTTCCAGCGCTATTATCAGCGAACAATGCATCGCGAACAACTGCAGCGCCTCAAGATCCGAGGGGGTAAATTTGAGGTTGGTTTTTTCGGTGAACCTGTTTAAACAGATAACGCCGAGAAGGGTGTTGTGTTTAACAAGCGGGACTATCATGGAAGAAGCTATATAGTCCCGGATAGTCAGGTCGTTAAACTGGGGATGCTCCCGGAACTGGTTATTAAAAAGCAGCGGTTTCTTGTTCTCCGCCACCCAGCCGACGATACGTTCGCCCAGTTTTACTTCGGTCTCCCTGTCGAGTTCGGAGCCGCAGAAAGCCATAATCTTGAGCGTATTTCTTTGAGGGATGTAAAGGTGAATCGAACCCGCGTCGGCGTTCAGCGCCTTGACGGCGCGCTTTATTATAAATTCAAGAAGGTTCTCATTTTTTGATTTTGTATTCTCAAGCTTCTGGAAAACCTGGTAAAGATAATTTGTTTCACGGAAAATCGTATTCTTGTTGCGGCCGCCGGCATGGCGCATAACCCTTTCCACGCTTTCCAGCAGTTCCTGGAGATTAAACGGTTTTAAAATGTAATCGAAGGCCCCGTTACTGAGCGCATCCATGGCCGTCTGTATGGATTCCTCGGCGGTAACCACAATCACCTGCGTGTCGGGGTTGCTTTCCTTTATAAAGCGTATCAACTCCATCCCGTCTATGCGGCCGGGCATCCGCAAATCCACTATCGCAAGATCGAAAATCACGTCGTTAAGCAAATCGGTGGCTTCGTCGGCGTTATTTGCCGTGTGAACAACGTATTCCTTGCGCGACAGCGTGCGCTCGCATATTTTCCAGATTTCAACTTCATCGTCAACCACAAGTATGTTTTCCATTTCAGCATAGTATAACAGCTAATTTCTCTAAATATCAATGCTTTTTGACATGCGCCCCCGTATTTATTAACATTTATGGTATGGGGGCAGGGCATGAAACTGAAACCGCACTGTACTAAGGCTTGGCCTGTTTCCGCATTTCCGAAGAAGTGCGGTTTTTTTTATTTACTTATTATGGCCGCCGCCGCACCGTTTCCCGCAAGCGGCGCCGAAACTATTTTAATACAACGCATGGAAATTACGGGCGTGCGCTCCCTTAAAATTTCCGAAGCCCGGAACGCCATGCGGACAAAATTTCCTTCCCGGCTGCCGTGGACAAAACGGCCTGTTTTCAGCGAACCCTTATTGCGGGACGACATGAACCGTATCGGCAACCTGTATAAGTCGAAGGGATATTTTTCCGCGCGGGCGCAATACAGCGCATCCGTTCAACGCGACAGGGCGGATGTAAAAATAACCGTCGAAGAAGGCCGGCCGTTTACGATAGAACATGTCGGCATCGAATTTTCCGGCGAAGAAAACGAGGCGCTGCGCGGGAAACTTGCCAATGAGCTGGTAATTACAACCGGCACGCATTTTTCCGTCGAACCCTACGAACGTTCCAAATTACGGCTTGAGGCATATTGCGCCAACCACGGCTATGGCCGCGCCAGGGTAAGCGGCCGCGTCATAGCCGACCCCACGCGGCATACGGCGCAGGTGCGCTACATTGTAAACCAGGGTCCGCTTCAATACATCGGCGGCATAAACATCGCCGGTAACGATTCCGTGGCGGAACGGTTCATACGCCAGGAGCTTGCGTTCCGCGAAGGGGCGCTGTTTTCGCGGGCGCGCCTTGGCGAAAGCAGGCGCGCGCTCTACGGGCTGGGATTATTCCGCTCGGTACGGCTTATACAGTCGCCGGAAGACGGCGACACAACTATCCCGGTAGACGTTGCCGTCGAGGAAGCCGACAAGCGCCAGGTGCGCCTCGGGGCCGGTTACGGCACGGAAGACAGTTTGCGGCTTTTTGCGGAATGGAACCGCCTCTACTTCCTCAATGGTTTGCGAACGCTCAAAATCGGCGCCAGGTATTCCGGCATAATGGCCGACGCCTCGGTTTCATTTTTGCAACGCTACTTTTTAAGCCGGCGCAACACGCTTTCCGCCACGCTGGGCGTTAACCGTCAGAACGTCGCAAATTATACGAACGAGCGCATAGCGGCGCAGGCGCGAACGCAAAGCGAGCTGCGGCCGGATTTAACCGCTTTCGCGTCTTACATTCTTGAAATAAACCGTCCCGCCGGCGTGCCGCCCGCAGTAATAGAAGCGTTAAAAGAATCCGATGCCGGCAAGTTTTACGTTATCTCGGGTTTTGCGGCCCAGGCAACGTTTGCGACCGCGCCGGAAAATGAAAACGTTCCTTCAGGCATGACGCATTCATTATACGTGGAAACGTCGTCGTATTTATTCGGCGCCGGGCTTGACTACGTAAAAAGCGTTTTTGAAAGCCGCGCATGGCAGCCCATACCCGGCGGCAATACGCTTGCTGCGCGCATAAAGCTGGGGTTGATAGAGCCGTCACATTTAACGCGCGAGATACCCGTATTCAAACGGTTTTTTGCCGGCGGCAGCTACAGCGTGCGCGGCTACGG
>MGVN01000087.1:9266-9503 GCA_001800515.1 Elusimicrobia bacterium RIFOXYB2_FULL_49_7
GGGCAACCCGCTTGGCGGGCGCTACCTTCTGGAAACCGGGCTTGAATTACGCCTGCCGCTGTCGCGCAACGCGGGCTTTGCAATATTTATTGACATGGGCGACGTGTACCTGTCGCGGTTCGATTTCAGTTTTACCCGGGCGCGTTACGGCACGGGCGCAGGCATACGCTATGCAACGCCGCTGGGGCCGCTCGGCGCCGACGTAGGCGTTCCCTTCGAATACGGCGCTCCGCTGGA
>MGVN01000088.1 GCA_001800515.1 Elusimicrobia bacterium RIFOXYB2_FULL_49_7
TTCTGGGTAGCTATGCCGCCGTGGTCAGTTCCCGGAACCCATAGCACGTTATATTTTTGCATACCCCTGAAGCGTATGATAACATCCTGGAGCGTATTATTAAGGGCGTGGCCCATGTGCAGTATGCCGGTAACGTTCGGGGGAGGTATTACAATGCTGAAAGGCTGCCGCGACTTGCGCGGAGCGGATGAAAACAGGTTATGCTCCAACCAATAGCTATACCACTTATCTTCAACCTTCTGCGGTTCGTACACCTTGGCAATATCAATTTCCATGAAAAAAAGTCCCTCTTTACGTTGTTGCTCAAATAACGGAAGCCTTCTGCGGCGTGTTCGGGGAACACGCCCTACAGCAACTTTAGAAACTCGAACAAAAGGAAGTTCGGTTTCAATATGCGAGCCGAAACGCAGGAAAACGGGGGCGCGGCGTAGCGTTAGCTACGCAAACCCACGTTTTCCGAAGTTGCAGGCCGCAGATTGAAAACGCTTAATGACGTAACAACTGCTTGAGTAATGTCAGTTATAATAACAAAATTAAAGATGTTTTTCAACTTGACAATTGCGGCTATTTCTGTTATAAAAAGTATAGCGGCACATATTACGATAAAGGGTTACCATGAGATTCTGGAAGAAAGCGCACCGCGAATTACGACGCCACCTTACCGTCATGTTTATCCCCCATGCCACGGCAAAACCGCTTCAGCTTACGTTTTCCGTTTCTTTCCTTTTATTTCTGCTGGGCACATGGACGGCGCTGACCCTTTGGGCGGGCTACCTTTCAAATCAGCATATTGATTACTGGCGCATTAACGCCGAAAACAAGCTGATGAAACTTAAAGTGGTATTTTTTGCCCAGCAGATCCGTAAATCACAGGAAATGCTTGACGAAGTGCGCGATAACGACATGCAGATCAGAACGCTCCTTGAAATGAAATCAAAAAAGGACATTATCGAATACGACGGCAAGGGCGGCCCCACCAAAGAACAGACTCACGATTTATCGCTTTTCCTGGCAGGAAAACTTGACGAACTGACACAGCAGGATATTTTCAGGCAGACTAGCGTGCTGCACGAAGAAACCAGGCGGCGGCTCGAAAGCTTTAAGGAAGTGCTTAGCCACGTAGAACACGAGCGCGCGCTATATAAGGCTGTCCCATGTTCATGGCCGTGCATGGGATCGGTAACTTCAACGTTCGGTTACCGCACTCATCCCCTCTACAACAGCACCGAGTTTCATTCAGGGCTTGATATTGCAAATGCCCGCAATACCCCTGTCTATGCCACGGCTTACGGGACAGTGCATTTGTGCGACTGGCAGCCGGGCTACGGACGCCTTATAATAGTTGATCACGGCTACGGCTATCAAACATATTTCGGCCACCTGCAAAAAATTATGGTCAAGCCCGGTGAACTTATCAAGCGCGGCCAGCTCATAGGGCTTATGGGCGACACCGGCACGTCAACCGGCGACCACCTGCATTACGAAATTCAAATAAACGGACAGCCTGTAAATCCTGCGCGTTTTCTTAAGAAACACTCAGGCGATATTGTCCAGAAATCGCTGGATGGAGGAATCAATGTTCGGCAATAAAAAAGAAAATGAATTCGGCGTCATGGAAACGGTAATCGGGGCGGAAAGTTCGATGCAGGGGACCATACGTTCCAAGAATTCTATTCGCATTGACGGCAAGCTTGACGGCGAGATAGCGGAAGCCAACGGTGTAATAATCGGTGAAACAGGGCAGGTCCAGGGCGACATCAAGGGCAATACCGTTATCGTAGGCGGCAAGGTTACAGGCAATATAACGGCCACCAGCACTCTCGAAATTCTTCCCAAAGCGCAGGTTTACGGGGACCTTCATTCCGCACTGTTAACCATCAGCGAGGGCGCAACGTTCGAGGGAAACTGCGTAATGTCGACGGATAAAAACAAGGTTATCGAAATGAACGTTGAAAACACCCGCCGCAGATAAAAACCACCAGTCCTGTTGACGTCTACCCCTTAAAATACGTTACCAGCACTATCATCAGGAATGCTATCATTGTTCCCAGGAACACGTTTGCTGCGGCAAACTCCGGATTGCTGCGGTAGCGCTCGGAATATATGTATGCATTGACTGCTGCCGGCATTGAAGACGTCATAAGGCATACCCCCCGCGCAGTACCGCCGATACCCAGAACATGAGTTAGAGCCACGGCCATTACAAACCCGCCCGCCATCCTTAGAAAGACGCCCATGACAACCCTGGAAAACATCTCTTTTTTGAAATTACCCAGGCGGCTTCCCACGAACAACAACATGGCCGGCAAAGTTACGGCAGACACAAAAGCCGCCGCGCTTTTTAACGCCGGCAACGGAGAAACCTGCAAAAGATTAAACGCGCTTCCCAGTACCACCGCATAAACCACAGGCACCTTGAGTATCTCAAGAAAAGTTTTCTTTTCGCTTACCATGTATATGCCGAACGTAGAAACCATTATCGTGTTTACCATGCTGTAAACTATGGAGTAGTTCGTTCCTTCTTTCCCCCACAACATGGTATTTACCGGTATGGCAAGGTAGGCTGAGTTCATGACTATTATCGGCAGGCAGTATTCCCGAAACGGCAGTTTTTCGACGGAAGTCCAGACATAGGCCAGCAACGTGCCGCCGGCGCTGACGCCCGCAGCCACCAGCAAAACACCGGTTGACGTGGTAAGAGATACGGGGCTTGTCCATAGCGAGGTAAACGCGAACACCGGTATAAGGACGTAAAACGAAAAAGAGATAAAGCCTTTAACAGCTTTTTCGCTGCGTTCATGGAACAGCCTGTCCAGCGCCGCGCCTATTATAATATATATAAAAACCTTACCGATAAGCGTCGAAAGTATGGAAAGCATGGCGTTAATTATAGTATATTTGATTTATTGACGCAATTTTGGTAACATTTCGTAAAGAGCATATAAAAGGAGTTATTACAATGACAGAATTTTTACGCAAGCATATGCAAACTATTTTCATCATAACGATCGTCGGCTTCATGGCCGGCGCTTTCGTGGGTTTCGGCAGCTATTTCTTCGGAAAAAAATCGGTTACCGACGCCGTGGCTGAAATCAACGGCAAAAAGATATCCTACCGCGATTACACCATGATGTATAACCGGACTATTGAAAACCTGCGCAATGCAAAAGAGGAAATCACCGAAGAAACGCTTCAGAGGAAAAAGCAGGAAGTACTCCAGGACATGATCCAGGAAGAGGTGTTCTGGCAGGAAGCGCGCAAACATGGCATCAGCGTAACCGATTCAGAGCTTGCATCCAACATACAACGCTACCCGGCGTTTCAGAAGGAAGGCCGGTTCGACCAGCAGGCGTATTTCCAGGTTGTATTCCAGGTACTGCGCACGACACCGAAGGAATTCGAAGAAAGCCAGCGCCGCCAGATAGCGATAGCGAAACTGCGCCAGATGATAGCCGAAAGCGTAAAGATCAGCGAGCCGGAAATACAGTTTGAATACGCGCGCGCCAATAAAGGCGACATGAAAAAATTCAATAATGACCGTGCAAAATTTCTTGAGGGTTTACGCCAGGAAAAAGTGATGATGGTATTTAACGAATGGTTCAAACAGTTGAACAAGCAGGTAAAAATAAAGGTGTACCTTGAGGAAATAGAAAAGAACAACGCTTGATACTTACCGGTGTTTATCGAGAACAATGCCGAAACTTTTAAGCAGCTTCCTCAGTTTGCCCAGCGGCAACCCCACGACGTTAAAATAATCCCCTTCTATGCGCTCCACGAAAGCATCGCCGGTTTCCTGCACCGCGTAGGCCCCGGCCTTATCAAGATGCTTTTTTGAAAAACGCTTTATCTCGTCCTTCGAAAGCGCCCGCATTTTAACGGCGCTGACGTCATAATCCGTTTTCATTCTTCCGCTGCCGGCATCAACAACAGCGATACCGCTGTATACCCTGTGAAACGTGCCGTTAAGAAGCGATAATATCCGCATCGCATCGCGCTCGTCCTCCGGCTTGCCTATAATGCTTCCCCTGAAAACTACTATTGTATCGGCTCCTATAACGATTCCGCGTCGCGCCTGTTTTGCCACCGCCATCGCCTTGCGCGCCGCAAGCTCCCTGACTATAAATGATGGTTTCTTGAGCGAACTATCCTCATCGACGTTGCCGGGCATAATTGAAAAACGCAGGCCGCATGATTTCAAAAGCTCGCGCCTGCGCGGGGATGCCGACGCAAGAATAACGCTTTTCATATTACGGATTCCTCTATCCATTGCAGGTATGCTTTATTGCCGGACTCTATGGGAAGCGCGATTATTTCCGGCACCTCGTACGAATGCAGTTGCCGGACCCGCTCGATTATTTTTTCAACAAGCGCGGTTTTGGATTTGGCGATAATCAATACTTCATCGGCAGTCTCAATCTTACCCTTCCACCGGTAGGTGGAAGACACGCCCCGAATAATGTTTGCACATGCCGCCAGCTTTTCGGCAACCAGTGATGACGCGATATTTCCCGCCTCGGCATCGTTTGAAGCGGTAATAAATATCACGGAATAACTCATGCTGGTTCCCCCCTGTCTGTTGATTGCAGCTTTTTCAGCTGCCAGTTGCTGATTATCTCGCCCTTCTGATAACATTTAAAAAACGCCCTTACACACTGCGGGTCGAACTGCGTGCCGGAACAGCGTTCCACCTCCGCAAGCGCCGTCTGATCTGCCAGCGCGGCGCGGTATGTGCGGTCGGACGTCATGGCGTCAAACGTGTCGGCAACCGCGATGATTCTTGCGCTCAGCGGTATATCGGAACCCGATATGCCCTCGGGGTAGCCCTTGCCGTCGAAACGTTCCTGGTGGTACCGCACGCTGGGGATAATGGTATTTAACTGTTTTACGGACGACAGCATGTCGGCGCCGATGGACGGGTGCAGGTTCATCTGCCGGGTTTCATCTTCGGTCAGCCTCCCGTTTTTCGTCAATATCGCTTCCGGGATTCCGATTTTTCCCACGTCATGCAGCAGCGCGGCAAGCTCTATGTTGCGCAGCTCGCTTTCGTTGCAACCAAGCTCCCGGGCAATGGCAACCGAGAAATCACGTATGCGCTCCGAATGGCCGTGCAGATACTTGTCCTTGGCTTCGATGGCGTTTGCGATAACCTTTACCGTGGAAATGAACAGCTCGTTCAAATCGCTGTACAATTGCGCCTTATGAATGGCCATCGCGGCTGAATTTGCAAGCGTTGATAAAAGCCGGAAATCGGTTTCTTCGAAACTCGCGCCGCCGGCTTTGTTCACGGCTTCAAGCACGCCGATGGCCCTGTCTTCGATCTTCAGCGGCACGGCCAGTATGGATTTTGTAAGAAAGCCGCTGGATTTGTCCGCACGGGTGGAGAAACGCTCATCCATGGAAACATCGGCGATATTTAAGGATTTCTGATTTTTTATAACCCAGCCGGCGATGCCTTCATCCCTTTCAAGCCTGACCCGCTTTATCTCGTGACTGTTCATGCCCGATGCGGCAACGAACATAAGGTGGTCTTCTTCGACAAGTATCGCGCTTGCGGCTTCCGCGCCGGTTACCTGTTTTGCAAGCTCCATTAGATAATCGAGAACGGTAGGCAGGTCAAGGGAAGAGTTGATAAGGGCGAGTGAATTTAACAGCGCCTTGTATTCGGTAATGTCGTGCTGGCACTTTTTAAGCTTTTCTTCGCAATTTTCCATCACATCCTCCGCCGGCCAGTGGGCAGCCGACGCATTGCGGCGTACGGCGGCAAAAGTTTTTCCCCACTGCAACGATCAGCGCATGGAATTCCATGTATAATTTCACGGAAGGCGGGAGCGACTCCATGAAGTAGCGCTGAAGCGCATCGTATTGCCGGGCAACGTTCCAGCCCAGGCGTTCCGAAAGTCGAAGCGTATAGGCGTCTACCACGAAAATCCGTTTTCCACCGGCATAAAGCAGCATGGAATCCGCGGTTTCAGGCCCGATACCGTTTAATGACAACAGCGCGTTACGCGCCGCGGGCAGCGGCGGCATAAAAAGCGCGCTGACACTGCCGCTGCTTTCGCAATGGCGCGCAAACATGCGAAGCCTGGCAGCTTTCTGGTTGTAATAGCCGGAAGGCCGGATAAGTTCCGCAAGCCGCCGTTCCGTTAAAACAAGCGCGTCGGCAGGCAAAAACACACCGGCTGCGTGCAGGTTAAAAAGCGCCTTTTCAACGTTCGTCCAGGCGGTGTTCTGCGTTAAGATGGCGCCGGAACATATTTCAAATAATTCTTTTTCGGAAAGCCGGGGGTAACGCCCGGGGAAATATTCGGGATGCAGGCAGCCGGCCGGCGTAACAGGCCACCATCCCTGCCTGCCGAAATAACCCAGTAACTTTTTGTAAACAACACCTGGCAGGATCATAGCCGCAAATCATTTCTTTATAAGGTGGATAAGTATGGCCTTCTGGATATGGAGCCGGTTTTCCGCCTGGTCGAAGATAACCGAGTGCGGGCCGTCAAGAACTTCGGCCGTGGCCTCTTCGCCGCGGTTTGCCGGAAGGCAGTGCATTACTATGCAGGCCGGTTTTGCAAGTTCAAGAAGCTTGCGGTTAACCTGGTAAGGCTTGAATATTTTTTTTCTTTTTTCCTGCTCGGACTCGGCGCCCATGGAGGTCCACACGTCCGTATAAATCACGTCCGCGCCGCGCACGGCTTCCTGCGGCGATACCATAACATCTATTTTAGCTCCGGAACGCGCGGCGTATTCGCGCGCCTTTGCGATTATACGCAAATCCGGTTCATATCCGCGCGGCGAGGCCATGGCAAACGAAAACCCCATTACGGCTGCGGAAGCCATTAGCGAATGTGAAACATTGTTGCCGTCACCGACAAATGCCACTTTTATTTTTTTCAAGGCCGCCGGTGTCTTAATTTTTTTATTTTCAACGATGGTAAGTATGTCGCCGAGTATCTGGCAGGGATGTTCCCGATCGGTAAGCCCGTTGATAACAGGTATTCCGGCCGCGCTTGCAAATTCTTCCACGTCAGAGTGGTTGAATGCGCGGATTACCACGCCATGCAGGTAGCGTGAAAGCGTCTGCGCCGTATCGTAAATTGACTCGCCGCGTTTGCGCTGGAGGTTCCTGGCGTCAAGCATGAGAGGAAAGCCGCCAAGCTCATACATTGCAACTGAAAACGAGACCGACGTGCGGGTGGAAGGTTTCTCAAAAATAAGCCCCAAACTTTTGCCGTTAAGATGCGCAGTTTTTTTCCGTCCGGACTTCAGGCGCGCAGCCGCGGATACTATAGCCCATATTTCCTGCGCCGAAAGATCGTAAATTGACAGTAAATTCTTCATGATTTCATCCTGTTATTATTTTTGTTCATTTTATAATATTTTCCGTATTTTGTCCATTACAGGCGCCGCGGTAGCCGCTGCCGAGCATGTAGCGGTATGAGCGCACAAGTATACCTTTACGCATGACGGGCAGGATATTTTCGTTTCCTGCGCGGGAAAAACAGGAGGCGTAATCGCCGGCATTATCGCCGTCAACGTAAACGTATGCCCCGCTTTTGCCGGACAGTTCCGGCTCGGGCCACAGGTCAAACTGGCTGAAACGCGCGATACGCCTGTCCGTAAGCGCGGGTATGGAGCCACCGGTATAATAGGCAGCCTGGGCGCTTAGCTGGTGCGAAGGCGTCATTATGAAATCCGGCCTTTGCCCCTGTTGTATCGCTGCACCCAGTTCGCGGTAACCGTAAAACCAGTTGGTGGCATCTATAACTGCAAGTTCGCGGGAATACTTTTCAAGCGGAAGGACACCGAAGCGGGCATGAAGCGTCAACAACAATGAAATAAAAATGCAGAATGCCACCGAACCCTGCCAGAAGAGTTTTTTCAAACCCTTAGAGCCGGCAAAAAAATGAGCAAGGGCGAACGTAAAACCAAAATATGCAAGGGCGGGCCAGTTAGCCTCGCCGTGTTTTTTTAACGACGAATAAGCGAAAAACGCAAGAATCGGAAGCGACATCATGGCCGTAAATAATTCTTCTTTTTTTCGACTGAACAGGTACATGCAAACCGCCGCCATTCCTCCTATCCATAAAAACGGGCTTGCCACCATCAACTGCGAACCCAGGTACTCAAAAAATCTTGCCAATGAATACGACTGCCCGCCCATGCCATGGCTTAACTGGAACGTAAAAGACATCCAGCGGTTGGCGCTGTTCCATATAATGACCGGCGAAAAAACAGCGGCTGAAACAAGCGCCGCAAGGTAGGGGTGAACGGTTTTAAGCCACCGGCGCTCACCGGTAAATAACAGGAACAGCAGGGCGCACGGCGCGAACAATACCACCGTGTATTTCGAAAGAAGCCCCAGCCCGAAAAACAGCCCCGTAACATACCAGTAAGAGGGGTTTCCGGTACGGACAATCTGCCAGAAAAAATAAAGCGTCAACGCCCAGAAAAGAAACGCGGGTACGTCCGGCGTAATTAGAATTGCGCCTGCCATCGTAAGAGGATATATGTTTATAAGCCAGACGCTTGCCGCGGCCACTTTTTCGTCGTTAAACAACTGTTTTGCCAGGCGCCATGCAACAACGCTGATAGCTATGGAAACGATAATTCCGGACAAGCGCACCCAGATTTCCGCGCCGCCGGCAAGCGTTGTCGCGGAAATAAAATATGCCACCATCGGCGGATGATCGTAATAGCTTAATGCAAGGTGGCGCGACCACAGCCAGTAATATGCCTCGTCGGGATGCAGTTGCAGCGTGGCGCAAAGAAACACGCGCCACAATGTAAGCAGGCCCACGAAAAATATAGTGTTTCGCAAATTAAATAATTTTATATTCAAAATATCGTTCCATTTTCTACTGATTGTTATGACAACGGCCGCGAAAAAAATCCCGGCAACGGCGCCGGCGGCGACGTCGGACGGGTAATGGGACATGGTATACACACGTGAACAGGCTACCGCGAATGCCAGCGCAAAGACAGCGGCTCTTACAAAAGGCTTTTTCCAGAAATACGAAACAATCGCTGCGGCGGCAAACATGTTGGCGGCGTGGTTGGACGGAAACGAAAAGGACTCGCCGCCCGCCGGACGCATACGGTGAAACAAAGGCTTCAGCACGTTACCGCATACGGCATCCGTTATTACAACCGCCAAAAGCAGCAGCAACCCTGTTTTGCGTCCCTGCCCGCCGCCAAACACCATCAGCGCCACCCAGCCTGCCGATAACGGCAAAAGCCAGAAGCCCGAGTTTGAAAGCAGCGGCATCAGAACGTCAAAAAACCCGTTCCTGAGTTTAACCGCTATTATACCGGATAACGCGTGA
>MGVN01000089.1:0-1063 GCA_001800515.1 Elusimicrobia bacterium RIFOXYB2_FULL_49_7
CCACGGGTTGGAGCGATGAGGCCGAACTGGTGCGGAGTGCTATCCTGAAGCTGAACCCCGACCAGCGCCTGGTGGTCGTGTTGCGGCTCATGGAAGGTTATTCCACGGCCGAAACTGCCCGCATCCTGGATCTGCCAATGGGTACGGTCCTGTCCAGGCTGATGCGTGCCCAGGAAAAACTGCAAAAAATACTTGAACCCTATTTCGGAGAAATAAATGAACGTAAAGAAACTCCTGTGCCGGTCGCTTGATGTGCCGCTTGGCAGGTCTGAAGAAAAGAGTCTGGAAGAGGCGCTCTTTGGATCTGAGACGTTACGTGTGAAACGGGAACAGATGGTCGCGCTTCGACATCAGGTCGCTGCTTCCCGGCCTGGTTCTTTTGGCCCCGGTTTCAGCAACCGGGTTATGCAAACTCTTCTGGAGCAGCGGGCCGGGTTCAGCAATGTGATTGCGGTCAGTTTCACCGCCCGTTTGGTCGCGGCCTTTAAACCGTTAGCGATTGCCTCCGCAGCAGCGATCTTGCTCCTGGCGCTGGTCAACATCATGCCTGTGGAGAAGACGGCGGACGGCAGCCTGTCATCCAACACCGTGCAAACCGTGGATGATTTTATTGATCAAACCTTTGTACTTCATTTGGAGGACATATTATGAATCTTCAGTTTAAACCGACTTTTATCATTGTTCTCACCCTGGTGCTCGGTTTTATGGGCGGACTCCTCACTTTTCGGGCCGTTCTGCGAGGTGCTCCCATGAGAGACGGTCGGTTTGAGCACGGACCGGGATTTGAAAAACGGGAAGGCCGGGATCGTGCTCCCGAAGCTTTTCAGGAGCGGATGGAGAAAATATTGAACATCACACCCGCGCAAAAAAAGACGATGGACCCGATTCTGGAGAAGTATTTAAAAAAGTTTTCAGAAAAAATGGAACAGCATCAGCAGGAAATTTCGCTTCTCCGGGATTCTCTGAAAGCGGAGATGGGGCCTATATTGACCGAGGAGCAAAAGAAACGGCTGAACCGCGAGGATGCACGCATGGAGGAAATGCGTAAGCACTTAGACGATCC
>MGVN01000089.1:1081-8594 GCA_001800515.1 Elusimicrobia bacterium RIFOXYB2_FULL_49_7
GCCGCCTCCCATGGGTTGTCCGGTTCCGCCCCCGCTGCCGCCTGAGGGAAGGCCGTAACATGGTGTCGGGCACTTCGACAGGCTCAGTGCCCTCTTTGTGGTATCGGTTTCAGCGTTCGTTAGGTGTGTTGGGCATTTTGACAGGCTCAGTGCCCTCTTGAAGTAATACTACTACGAGTGCCGAGATCGATCGGTTGCTGAGCTTGTCGAAGCAACCGAAATAGATATCGACATAAAAAAATGATTGACCAGACACTGACCCGTAAACGATACTCTCCTAAGGAAAAGCAGACCATGGTCCGTTTGGTATGCGAGGAGGGGTTGACCCTGTCTGAAGCGGCCAACCGGACGGGGGTGCATCCCAGCATGCTCCATCGCTGGATTCGTCAACTGGACCTGCCGGTGGCGGGAAAGAACCCTCCGGAACAGATATTGAAAGCGCATGAACGTGAATTAAAACGGCTGCGGTCCGATCTGCGGATCATGCATCGCAGCTTGAATATCATTCGAAGTGCGGTCTGTAAAGTGTTGAAAAGAAATTTGCCGGAAATCATGCAATGAGAACAGTGCTTCTTTTGTTTTTTTGCCTCTTTCTTCCGGGCCGGGCATTGGCTTTTTCTGTGGATTCGGGTCAGACCGGTTGGCACGGTGCTTTGGAACAACTGAACAACGGTTCCCCTTTTAACGGGGCCCGGCTCATGGACAGTTTGGCGCGAACCGATATGGCGGAGTCGCCCCTATTTTGGAAGGAATATCTGGACGGCATTCTCAAGGGATTCTGGCCCAAAACCGAAAGTCAGGCAAATTTGCCTTCTCTTTTCACGGCCTCTTTGGATTCAACGGCTCCGGGAACGACAACAACCTCTTGGAATCTACCCCAGTTATGCCGATGGAAAAGCGAGGTGCAACAGGAGGAAAAGATTCCCCGGTATATCGTACAATTGAAGACACGGTATACCCGAAAATGGGATAAAAAACAAGTTCCGCTCGGCCAATGTGCGGTGGTGAACAGTCCGGAATTTCAGGTTCCGACCTTTTTGTCCGGGATGCTGGCGAATAAAATGTTTTTCGATGAGAACGAGAGCCGTATTACACTGCTTTTGGATCCCAACCATTCCCAAGGAAGCTTGGAAGAGGTGATGCGCAACGGCATTGCCGGACTATTTGATTCTATCAGTGTATCGGATGAGTTTTTGGCCCGTCAAGCGGTTTCCGTGAAGTGTTTCCAGCGGGGAGCGCCTGCCAATCGGCAGGGAGGATATTGTTGGGTGGTGGGATTCGATCGTTTTTTCAAGGCGCCGCATCAGTTTAAAAACGAACCTTCCTCAAGACAATCCATGCCACGAGTTCGATATCTATTGGCCTTGTCGGCTACTAAAAACGACCGTGTTGCAGCGGATAGCCAGTTTGTGGCTCTATTGAACGCCTTTTTACCGAATTAATTCATTAAAAAATCGTTGGGATGCATGACCTTGCATCCCAACGATAATCATGTTCCGGCGCTGAGCGCTTTCCTCAAGCCTGTCGAGAGGTGTCGAAGCGCCGCCTGTTTACGCCAAATAACTTAACAGACTGCTGCTGGTGGCATTTGCGGAGGCGGTAAAGGAACCGCTTTGGCCGTATTGCCCGGTCAGGTTCTTTTCAAATGATTCCAGAAGCTGCTGAAAGGATTGGGTGCTCTCATCGTCACTGGAACCGCTGTTCTTGAGCGCTTCCAGAAGCGACTGGATCATACTGGTCGTGGCATCGCTGTTGGAGCCCGAGAGAATGGAAGAAAGCGTGCTTTCACTCTCTTCGCTTTGTTCGCCCGGCGGCGGGGGAGGCATTCCTTCGGGGCCTGCACCTTGTGGCGGCCTGGGTGGACGCATTTCCGCCACTTCATCCTGACTTAAAGAGCTGTCCTCATTCGAGTCCAGTTGGCTCATTAGATCCTCTGCGTTCTGGCCTATCTTTTCCGCAAAAGCTGCCAGCTCATCTGCACTGACGGTCCCATCCTGGTTGGTATCCAGGTCTTGGAACATCTGTTCCGCCCGTTTGGCATCCCCTTTTTCCTTGAGGCTTGCCATGATATTTTCATGTTCGCTTTCGCTTAAAACCCCATCTTCATCCGAATCGAATTGCTTGAAAACCTCATCTACATCCTGTCCGGTCTTAGCTGCAATATCTGAAAATTCAGTTTTATCAATACCGCCATCCTCATTGGTATCCGCTTTTTTAAAGAATTTGGCCGCCATCTGGGCGGGATTGAATGAGCCTATACTATTGATTTCCATCTTTTTGCTCCTCTGTAACATCTTATCGTTGAACGAATAAGCATCCCTGCCATCCTAAATGTGTCCTTCCAGGACTTTTTCCCCTCCAGAATCTGATTTCTTTTGACCGTTTCCTCCTTTTTTTAAGGGTATGGTCCCAATAACCGATTTCTTCCTCTTATTTGAAGATATCGGCAGGAGGAAAAATTGCTTGGATTTTGCTTAGCAGAGGTTTTGAGTTATCGGACAATAACCATTTTTTTTGTCAAAACAGCATCGTTTGTTCTCAGACTGCAAAAATAGAGTCCGCTTGGGAACCCGGTGGCCCGTACCGCGACAGAATGGCAGCCTGCTTCCATAACACCGGAAACGAGAGTGATCATTTTTTTTCCCTGCGCATTGAAGATGGACAATTCCGTTTTAGCTGTTTTGGCTAATGAAAACGAAAGTTGCGTGGCCGGATTAAAGGGGTTTGGTATGGGGTCGTCCAGGCAGAGACCTTTCTGATTCCAAGCGGATATTGCTTTTTTTATGCCCACGGCATAGGTGCTGAAGGTCAAATCCCCGCTCTCCGTTAAATTCTCGACCGGATCTTTTAAGGTCACATTGATGTGATAGAGCGTATCCGGCAGCAGATTTTGAAGGGTCACATCGTGTGTCATATGATAAATAAAATACCGATTGTTGCCAATTTGTCCGAAATCGACCAAGGAGTCGTAGTTTTCGGATAATCCGTATTCCACTTTGCAGAGAGCAAGATCCGGGCCCCGTCCGTTTGTCGCAAAGGTGACATGGATGTTGACTTGGGCCGGCTGAGTATTGGCCAAGGAACAGGTCACGGTCGGTATTGGCGGTGGCACGTCGTCTTTTGTCGGAGTCTTCAGTTTCATCGGATTGTAAAGGGGATCTCCGATATTCCGCGTTTTCCACCCCAGATAAGGAAGCGCATGGTAGGCTGCTTCCGCGAAATTATAACCGTTCAGGATATAATAGAGCAGCTTTTCCGGTTGAGTATGGCCGGATAGCCCCGGTTCGTTGATAACGCCGCACAAGGCGGTTACGCCGAGATACAGGGCGCCGGCACCAAAACAGCCGGAGATATTGGTGATATTCTCCATGGAATTGGAATTGAGATCGCAGGCCACAGCACCCGGAATCCAACGCCAGGCATTGAGGTTGTATTTTGTGTAATTGTACCAGCCACCGTACCAAAGGGCGTTCGGTGCTTTATCCGCGCGTGAGCCGTTGCTGTAATAAGCGCCGGTGTCGCCGATTTCCCACCCCTTTTCATTCTCGGGTGCGTCCGAGTCCAGGGTGTTTTCCCATCGGCATTCAAAATCCGCATCTGTGATAAAAAGACGCGACATGGCCATATCCAAATCCGCGGTATAATAGGATCCGTAACCCAACGGATAGTTTGTTCGGAGCGTATCGTCTGAATAGTTCGCCATTCGGGTATCGACATAACCGATACCGGTGTAATAACCGTCCGCCGGATAGACGTATTTCTCGGCATAGAGGGCGCGGTCAATGAGTTCTCGGGCGTTTTGGAAAGTGACGCCGTCCAGTTCCGTAACCAGATACATAGGATCTTCTGTAAAAAGGTGATAGGTATGGTCAAAATAGCCTTTATCCGCAGCAATCCCAGGAGAGGTTTCATGGAAGGGGTTCGGCAACAGGCCGAGTCTCATGGTCAGGGTGTCGCTCCCAATCGAATAGAGCGCGGCCAAGTGGGTACTGATGGAATAGTCCTTTACATTCCAGGGAACCCCCTTGCACAGGACGATATAATCGATATTATTCCGGCCTAAAGCGTCTATTTTCTGGCGGAGCGGAAGAACGATTTCCTGAAAAAAAAGCTGACACTGCGCGTTGGAATGATAAGCGAGGAAGGTGGTGGTGGTGACCCCCAGAAGATTGGATGCTGGAATGGCCCGTTTTGCCTGATAATACAGGGCCAGTTCTTTGGAATCCGACATCCCGTTGTGATCGAGGTCCATATGGTTGTCCCGGTAAACTACCAGGACGCGGGAGGGGTCTTCATCGGCATAAAGGAACGGTGACAGGAAAAGCGCGGATAGGATCGATAAAAATAAAAGAGATTGTTTCATAGGTTAATCCAATACGGACTCTGAAAAGATACTCTGAGATTCTGTTAGAAAGCCAAAACTCTTTTATAGTAAGGCGGAATGGCGTTGTGCTAAACCAAAGGAATGGTTATATTTTAATCAAATAGGAGGGCGAATGATTCTTTCCAAATGGTACTTAATGAGTGCGTTGTTTTTGACCTCCCTTGTTTGGGCGGTTGATGTGGATCAATATTGGGGGCAATGGCACGGGCCGGCGGACGGTCAAGCCTGTCTCCGATCCGGTTCCACAGGGCCGCACTTGCAATTACTTCATTCCGTTGATGTCTTGGAGTTGACGCATCTCGATACCATTCTATATTATGGTGTGCCGTATTATCGTTCTTACATGTACCAATATGGGACGCTTCTCAGGGCGGATGAACGCTCTCTTTACCTGAAGTTCAACCGGGATTATAAAAATGTCAGTAAGGTACTGTGGCAGATTGATCCCGAAGCCGGTACGGCCCAATTATGTTATCCGATTCAGAATGTCGAAGGACTGGGTAATCCGCGGGGTTTTCAACTTTACAATGACCCACGCAATGGATTCCAATCCATCCATGTGCAGCCCTTTTATAATTTCACAAATAATTCTGACAGCAGTTGGGACACCTATCGGATCGATAACGAGGAGACCGAGAACTGGTTTCGGGCCAGCCATTGTTGTCTCGGTTCTCGCATTCTCATGGGCAAACTGGCCTGGAAAAACCAATCCGGTCGCGGAACAACCCTGAGCACGGCTTTTTATCATACCGGTACCTTCCAGAAATGGAATGGGACCGCTTATGAGCCCATTTCCGCCTTGACCGATTCTTTTCAGCTTATTGATCAGGCTTGGGACGAAAACCGATGTGTTCTTTTTATTTTGAGTGGGCGGGCGGATTCGATTCCCTATACGTCATCGCGCTACATGATTTTGGATTCCAACGGCATTTTGCTTCAGGATTCCAAAGTGGATGGCATCCATCGGCCGACGGGTGCCACTTCCTGTTATACTGCCGAATCCTCCTTGGGCGGAATCGCAGATACTTCTGACATCGTGATGAAGCTCTCTCTCCGAGGTGATTATGTTTATGCCATTGAGCGGACCACTTTCTCGGAACGTCAGCTGGTACGGCGCCGAATATCAGATGATTTCCGGAAAACGGATTCCATTGTGCTCGGCGCGGATACCTTACTATCCAATCTCAGCTATTGTGTCAACGACTCCGGACTGTATCTTCAGGGGATGGATTCTCTGACCGCCTATTCCCATGATCTTCGGACCATTCGGTGGAAACGATCCATTCCGCACCGTACCCTTTATCACTGGCCCATTCAGACCCTGGATCGCATCCGGGGGGGCAATGAGACGTTGAACCAGCCCTCGCTGCCTCATAAAATCCTACATAGTCTGGCGTGCGATACGGCCTATTTGTACAGTGTCAGTGATTCCTTTTTCCTGGTGCTTGATGCGAATAGCGGATCCACCCTCTTTTCTCATTCATTCACGGACTTGCCAAAGCCGGTAGCCGGTAGGCAGGTTGCCGGGGTCGGAGGAAGTGTGACGCTCTTGCCGGGATATGTGGCCATTACTTCAGCCAATAATTTTTCCAGACTATGGATATTTAAAAAAGAGACGGAAACCTCTCTTGCAAAGCTGTATCTCTCCCGCGCTTCCCTGGGTATCACGGTCTTGCCTAATCCCGCTGCTTCGACTATACGGATTTCCGCCCGCTTTGACGGACTCGTCAACTCAACGGCAGAAGGGAATGTCACCGTGGAATTTTATAATGTAAGAGGCGTCCGGCTTGAGGCATGTACCGTTTCTGCTGCTGAGCTGCAAGCGGGCATGATCTGGAGAGGTGAACGGTTTCCAGCCGGCCTGGTCTGCGTCAAAGTATCCTATGGCGGTAAATCCTTGAACGGAAGATTCTTACTCTCCCGTTGATTCAGGTTATCCGACATCTTTTTGTTAAATGAACAAACCTAAACAGAGGATGTACTGAAATAGATCGCGCTTCGATAAGACCGGTCGGCCTGAATCGAATAGGCAGAAAAAATCTGACCAAGAGAGGTATTCATGACGGAACAGACAAGTGGAATTGAAAAAGGGCTGGTCCTGGTTCTGGCTTCGGATAAGATGGGCCAAGGTGACGAGGTGTTGGGCGCTTTGCTCATCGGGAAATTTCTAAAGACCTTTGCGGACATTGCACCGGTTCCCGAACAGGTGGTGCTGTATAATAGCGGTGTCAAGTTGGCCTGTGAAGGCGCGGAAACCGTTTCGGATCTCAAGGCTCTTGAAAAACGGGGCAGCCGGGTGTTCTCCTGCGGTACTTGTCTGAACTATTTCGGCTTGCCGGACAAATTGAGAGTCGGAAGCCTTTCCAATATGCATGAAATTGTGGGGGTTATGGCCAATGCGGTTAAATTGGTGACGGTTTAATTCTACCCCCTTTAAGAATTAAATCGTAATCTTCACCGGTTTGATGCCCCAGATGTTCTTCGCATACTGCTGAATGGCACGGTCCGAGGAAAATTTACCCATTTTGGCTACATTAAGGATGGATTTTCGGCACCACTCTTTGGGATTCTGATATGCGTCGGCCACTTTTTCCTGGCACTCTGCATAAGAAGCGAAATCAGCCTGCACCAGATAAGGGTCGCTGTTCATCAGGGAATCGTAGAGCGGACGAAAGACGTCCCCTTCATGCTGCGAGAACTGGCCGGAGACCAGGCTGTCCACTGCTTCGCGAAGGGCCGGGTTGTGGTGGTGGTAGTGGCGCGGTGAATAGCCCGCGTTCTGAATCTCTTTGACTTCCTCGGTCTTGAGCCCAAAGATGAAAATATTATCCGGTCCCACTTCTTCCATGATTTCGATGTTGGCGCCATCCAGCGTACCGATGGTGAGCGCACCATTCAACGCGAACTTCATGTTGCCCGTACCCGATGCTTCGGTACCGGCGGTTGAAATCTGCTCGGATAGGTCAATGGCCGGAATGATTTTTTCCGCCAGGGAAACGCTATAATTGGGCAGAAAAACCACCTGCAAGAGATCCTTTGTCTGTTGATCGTTGTTTACAACATACGCTACATTGTTGATGAGCTTGATAATCAGCTTGGCCATGAAATAGGAAGGCGCTGCTTTGCCGC
>MGVN01000089.1:8607-9358 GCA_001800515.1 Elusimicrobia bacterium RIFOXYB2_FULL_49_7
GCGCGGGGTCATATCCTTTCGGGCACCGTTCTTCAGCGCCTGATAGAGCTGAATGACATGCAGGATGTTGAGATGTTGGCGCTTGTATTCGTGAAACCGTTTGGCCTGACAGTCGAAAAGGCTGTCCGGGCTGATGGTGAAGCCGGTGGCTTCCTTGACATACGCGGCCAGCCTCAACTTATTGTTTCGTTTGACCTTTTTCCAGGAATCCTGGAATTTGCTGTCCGTGGCGGCTGGAATCAGCTTTTTCAGCGCAGACAGATCCGTCATCCAATTCTGTCCTATCTTTTTGGTTATCAATTCCGACAAGCCCGGATTGCACTTCAAAAGCCAGCGGCGTTGAGTGATGCCGTTCGTTACGTTCTGGAAATGGTTGGGCAAAAACTCGTGAAAATCGCGAAAGGTTCGGGTTTTCAGCAGGTCGGAATGAAGCTGGGCCACCCCATTCACTGCATGACTGCCTACAATGGCTAAGTTAGCCATACGAATTTGTTTCTTGTCGCCTTCCTCAACAAGCGACATTCGGCTCAAACGGTCCGAGTCGCCCGGAAAACGGAGCGCGACTTTGCTTAAGAACCGCTCGTTAATGAGATAAATGATTTCCAGGTGGCGCGGCAGCAGGTGGCCGAATAAATCAACCGACCATTTTTCGAGCGCTTCGCTCATGAGCGTGTGGTTGGTGTAGCCGAAGACCTTGACCGTGATATCCCACGCCTTGTCCCAGGACATGCCCGCTTCATCAACAAATAGG
>MGVN01000090.1:0-8747 GCA_001800515.1 Elusimicrobia bacterium RIFOXYB2_FULL_49_7
GTATTTTTCGCAGGATCCGGTCTTCCGGCAATACCACCGGGATAAGCTCACCTTCAGCCTGTGGTATGCTTTCTCTGAGAATTTTCTGCTCCCGTTCTCTCATGACGAAGTCACGCAGGGCAAGGGATCCCTTGTCGGCAAGATGCCGGGCGACGAGTGGCAGCGGTTCGCCAACCTCAGGGCGCTCATCGGCTATATGTACGGCCATCCGGGGAAAAAGCTTCTGTTCATGGGCGCAGAATTCGGGCAGGTGCGCGAATGGCACCATGACGAAAGCCTCGAGTGGCATGTGCTGCAGTTCCCTCTGCATAAAGGCGTTCAGCGCTGGGTGCAGGATATCAACCGCCTCTATAAAAACGAGCCTGCCCTCTACGAACGGGATTTCAGCTGGGATGGTTTTGAATGGATCGATTTCCACGACAACGCGCAGAGCGTGCTCAGCTTTATAAGGAAAGCGCCGAACGGAGACATCATTCTCTGCGTGGGCAACTTGACCCCTCAACCGCGTTATAACTACCGCGTGGGTGTTCCCCGGGGCGGGCGATGGGAAGAAATGCTCAATAGCGACGCGGCGGTATACGGCGGCGCGGGGCACGGCAACTGCGGCGGTTTCGACGCTGACCAGTGGCCTGTCCATAGCCAACCCTTCTCTCTTAACCTTACGCTTCCTCCATTGGGATTCATCTTCTTTAAGAGCAGAGGCTGACTGTTGCGGGGATACGTATGATGCGCGCCGCGCCTTCATCGGTGAACAATGCTGTTGGTAATAAAGGGCCTGTTAACGTGTCCAACGTTCAACGGGCTTTTTTTTCGGCCGTGGGAGAAAAAATGACGTTGAGGAATAGGCATCCAGCTTTCTTTTTCCTTTTTCTGGCCCTTATTGCGGCATGGGCTATCATTGATTTTTCTCATGTGCCTTTTTCTTCCTTCTCGTTGCGCTTTGTAATCACCCACCTTTCCCTGATAGGCCTTGTGTCCTGTGCATTCCTGTTCTTGTTCCATGAACTTATTGCCCGGCAGCAAAATGTACTGCGGGCAGCAAAGGAAAACGAGGAACACTTTAGGGGCCTTTACGACGGTTCTCCCCTGGCATACCATTCGCTTGACAAGAACGGCAACCTCATGATCGTCAATAACGCCTGGCTCGCTATGCTCGGCTACGCGAAGGATGAGGTGGTCGGCAGGAATTTCGGCGATTTCCTTTCCGAAGGATCAAGGGCTCTTTTCAGACAGTGGTTTCCGAAGTTTAAGCAGATCGGACAGGTGAATAATGTCGAGTTCGAGATGGTGCGCAAAGACGCGGCCCGGTTCTTCGTTTCAGTAGACGGAAAGATCAGCCGTACTCCAGACGGTTCGTTCCTTCAGACCCATTGCGTGCTCCGCGAGATCACGGAGCAGAAAAAAAGAGATGACGCCTTGCGCGAAAGCGAAGCGCGTTACCGCCAGCTGTTTGAAACTTCCCGTGACGGCATCGCGGTCACTGACCTTCAGGGAAATTACGTAGCATGCAACAAGGCGTATCTCGACCTCCTGGGCTACCACTCGCTCGACGCGCTCAAGAGCAAGTCGTACCGCGAGATCACGCCCGTGGAATACCATGGGATAGAAGAGAAGATCATTACAGAGCAGACGATCCCCCACGGCTATTGCGACGAGTATGAAAAAGAGTATTTTCACGCCTTCGGCGGAAGGATCCCGGTGAGCCTCAAAGCGTGGCTCCGCTACGATTCCGGCGGCAAACCTGTCGGCATGTGGGCTATCGTCAGGGACATAGCTGAACGCAAAACGATCGAACGGGCGCTCTTTGAGTCTGAGCGAAGGTTCAGAGAAGTGCTTGAGAACGTGCAGCTGCTCGCGCTCATGCTTGATAAGCAGGGGAATGTGCTTTTCTGCAATAAATTCGCACTTGATACCCTTGGCCGCCCTGAAGACGAAGTGAGGGGCAGGAACTGGTTTCTTTCGTTCGTTCCCGCGGGGGAGGGTGCGCGTATCAAGGCTGAATACGAGAAGCGCCTTGCCAAAGGCATGCTCCCCGGCCATTTTGAAAACGACATCATGAGCGCTGGGGGCGAAATTCGCTGCGTGAAGTGGAATATTACTCAATTGAAGAATGACAATGGCGATATCATAGGTTCTACGAGCATCGGCGAGGATATAACAGAGAGAAAGCGCAGCGAGGAAACACTGCGCAGAAGCGAGATGAAATTCCGCAGTGTCGTTGAATCCGCTCCGTGGGGGATGCATTTCTATCAGCTTATGCCGGACGGAAGGCTTATATTCACCGGATATAACACTGCGGCAGATACTATTCTTGGGATCGCTCATGCCAGGATGGTGGGGAAAACCGTTGAAGAGGCTTTCCCCGGATTGAAAGGTACGGAAGGCCCGGCAGCCTATAAGAAGGTCGCCGCAGACGGCGGCAGCTGGCAGATAGACCAGAATGCCTATGATGCAGAGGGGATCTCCGGCATATATGAAGTGCGGGCATTTCAGATCTCTCGCGGACATGTGGTGGTTTCTTTTCTTGATATCAGTAAACGCAAGCAGGCCGAAGATGCGCTCCGCCTGAGCGAAGCGAAGTGGCGAAGTGTTATTGAGCAGTCCCTTGAGGGTGTGGTTCTCTCCGATGAGCAAGGCATGGTCATAGAGTGGAACAGCGCTATGGTCGCACTGACCGGCATACCGAAAGACGAAGCTCTGGGCAAGAAGCGTTGGGATGTGCAGTACGCGCATCTGAGCGATGAACAGAAAAAGAATATCTCGCCGGCGATGCTGAAAGCGATCCCTGAAGAGATACTGGGCGGCAGGCTGCCGAGCGACAGAGTGTACGAAAATACGTCTGTTTCCCGGGACGGGACGCGCAGGACAATTCAGTCCAGGGCATTCCCCATTCACAGTGACACGGAAAAGTTCCTTTGCTCCGTCCTGCGCGATGTTACCGCGCTCAAACAGGCCGAAGAGGCGCTCCGGGAATCTGAAGTGCGTTACCGCATGGTGATAGACAATATTAACATGGGTATTCTGCTTCTCAATAAGAATAGGGAAGTGCTCGCCCTCAACCGCCAGGCAGCCGAGTGGCGGCAGCTCAAGGTGCAGCGGGAGCACCTCATATGCCACAGGGATCTGCTGATACCGGAGAGCGAACGTACCTGTCCCGACTGCCCTACAGCTATGACTTTTGTTGATGGTAAACCTCACGAAGCGGTGCGGGAAAAAGGCGAAGGGAAGGAGAAGCGCTACTTCCGCATCATCTCATATCCGTACCCCGCAGCTGACGGGTCGCTTTTTGCCGCTATTGTTATTGAAGAAGATATCACTGAGAAAAAGAAGGCGGAGCAGGAAGTGCTGACGTATCAGGAAAAGCTGAAATCTTTATCGCTCGAGATAGCGCTCCTTGAAGAACGCGAACGGCGCAGGGTCGCTAATTACCTTCATGACCAGGTAAGCCAGTCACTGGTGATGGCGCTCATGCGGCTTTCCACGCTGCGCCAGGAAGCACCGGAAGCCATGGCTCTGGAATTGGATGCCCTGCACGAACTGGTTGGTCACAGCGTTGAGGACATCAGGTCCCTTACGTTCGAACTGAGCCCGCCGCTTCTCTATGATCTGGGCTACAAAGCAGCTGCCGAATGGCTGGCAGAACAGTTCCAGCAGCTCTACGGCATACCTATTGACGTCACCGCTGATAGTTCAGACGCTGCCGTCGATAACGAGGTGCGAGCCATCCTTTTTCGTGCGACGCGTGAAGTGTTGTTCAATACGGTCAAGCACGCGCAGGCAACACGAGCAAAGATCGCCGTCAGCGTTGATAAGAGCGTGATACGGGTGACGGTGGAAGATAATGGGAAGGGGTTTGATGCTGCGCGTCTGCTGGAGAACAAAAAAAATCGCGGTTACGGTTTGTTCAGCGTAAAAGAACAGCTCGCAAATCTTAACGGGAGCATGACTGTTACTTCGGCGCCTGGCAGCGGTACGCGCGTAGAGATGGCCGCTCCGCTGCGCATGAAGAGAGGGAGAGGGTAAACATGAAGCTCAGGATTCTGCTGGCTGATGATCATAAGATCATCAGGGAGGGTATCAGGCACCTGATCGCAAAAGAGCGCGATATGGAGGTGGTAGGTGAGGCGGAAAACGGGCGCAGCGCTGTTGAACTGGCGAAGAAACTGGCGCCGGATATCATTCTGATGGATATTTCCATGCCAGTGATGAACGGTATTGAAGCGACGCGCGCTATCCTGGCAAAGAACGCGAAAGCGAAAGTCATCTGCCTCTCCATGTATGGTGACAAGCGTTTCCTCTCCGAGATGTTCTCGGCGGGCGCGTGCGGGTACCTGATGAAAGATTGTAAATTTGAAGAGATAGCCGCTGCCATACGGGCTGTCACCAGCGGACAGGTGTATCTGGCGCCCCGTATCGCGGGCGGTATGGTAAAAGACTATCTTCTTCAGGCCTCCCGCGAGGAGACGCGGCTCCTGTCTTCCCTGACGCCGCGCGAGCGCGAAGTCCTGCAACTCATAGCTGAAGGAAAGACGACAAAGCAGATCGCAGTGTTATGCAAGGTAAGCATAAAAACGATCGAGACGCATCGCATCCGCATCATGAAGAAACTGGAGATATACAATCTTCCCCAGCTCACCAAGTATGCCATCAGGGAGGGCATTACTTCTCTCGAAACGTAAATATTGTTGTTCATATGCGCCCAATCTGGACAGCATATTACGCTTGAGCCTTTGACGTCATTCCGGTGAAAACCGGAATCCAGTCTCGCCGTTAGCTGCATTTGTCTTGATACCGGCTTCCGCCGGCATAACGGCTAATGTGGACAGAAATGATTGTTGTACCAATGTGAATTTGTGTAATACAAAACGCAATCATCCGTCAGGTATTCCCTGATGGATGATTTTTTTGTTTTCTGTCATACTTGTAATGCTTCAGTTGTGGTAACGCTGCCGGCTCAGGAGTTCTATGTATGTTCAACGCTGAACAGCTTGCAAGCGAACGGGGCACTCTCGCGCAGTTCATCCGTTCGATGCAGAAGATACAGAAATACTTTGAAGTGGTCGATGTGCTGATCGTGGTGCTTAATCCTCAACGTGAAATAGTGTTCATTAATAATCAGGGCTGCGCCATGCTGGGGTATAAGCTCGAAGAGCTGGCGGGAAAGAAATGGTTCTCCCTTTGCGTGCCCGAACGCCTGCAGGAAGGCGTGCGTGCCGTATTCGAGAAGCTGGTGAATGGCGACTGGAAACAGTACGAGCAGTTCGAGCATTGCGTCCTGACGCGTAATTATGAGGAAAAGCATTTCGCCTGGCAGAACCTTCCCTTGAGGGATACAGAGGGAACTGTGGTGGGCGTGGTAAGCGTCGGACATGATATATCCCGCTTCAAGAAAACGGAAGAGGATCTCGCGAAATCACGGGATCATTACCTTGAGCTTTTTGAAGGCCTGCCCGTACTCATCTGGAAAGCGAATAGCTGCGGCAAACGCGATTTTTTCAATTCTTCCTGGCTGAAATTCACCGGACGGCAGCTCTACGATGAAGCGCACGATGGCTGGCTCGTCGGGATGCATGAGCAGGACCGCGCGGCCTATGCCCTCTCCTTTACCACTTCGTTCGCGCAGCGCGCGCCTTTTCAGGTTTCCTACCGCCTTAAAAACACATCGGGACAGTACCGCTGGTTGCATGAAAGCGCCACTCCCTTCTACGGAGCGGACAGGGTTTTTAGCGGTTTTATCGGAGTATGCGTTGATGTGACCGAGGCA
Organism: Elusimicrobia bacterium RIFOXYB2_FULL_49_7; assembly: GCA_001800515.1. The sequence continues at coordinate 5,765 of MGVN01000090.1, forward strand.
AGAATTCCGCGTACCCATGAGGAAAAGCCGGGCTAGTACTGGTCATTGTGAGGCAAGTTAATCGGCTCAAGCTGTATTCCTTGAGAGTAGGTGCATTATTTATGATCGATCTTCCTCCCTCCCTGTCGCGCCCAAAGGGCACGCCTCGGGTGAATACCAAAAGGCATATGAAAACGGGGCGGCATGTATCGCTATCGGTTCTTGTTATTGATGATGAAGCCGCCCTCTGCGCATTGCTTACAAAGACTATCGAAAAGTCAGGTCACTCTGTTGATACTGCTTTGTCAGTAGACAAGTGTACCGCGCTGTTGATGAAGAAACGGTATGATATAGCGTTTCTCGATATACTCATGCCGGACGTGGATTGTGCCAGTATGCTCAAAGCGTTCTATCGCCTCTCGCCTCAAACAGCTATCGTGCTCATGTCAGACAAGTATCTCAACGAATATGTCATGAAAGACCTTCTTGCCCGAGGCATCTGCGCATTCGTACAGAAACCGTTTACGGTAGGGATCATCAAGCATATCATTGAAACCTCCTGTCGGGGAAAAGGCAGAGACCGTGGCTGATAGAGACGTCCTCATCATTGACGATGAAGCTTCTGTCGGCGAATTGCTCGAACAGTACAGTATGCAATATGGGTGGCGCGCTGAAAGTGCTGTTTCTCAATATGACGGTCTTGATATGCTCGCCCGCAACCACCACGATCTCGTGTTCCTCGATATTGTTATGCCGGGCATGAATGTCCTCGATATGATCAGTAGAATACGCGAGATTTCCGTAGGGTCGGAAATTATCCTTATGTCGGGCAGAATACATGATGAACGCTTCATCAGCGCAATAAAGATTCTGGGTATATACGGGTTCGTGAAAAAACCCTTCTCGATCGAAAACCTCAGTCACTTTCTTGCTGATGACATCCATGGCGGGAGAAGCACCGGATCATCTAATCCGAGAAAAGATGATTTGAAACTAAAAGAGTAAGAGATCTATAGAGTAGCGTAGCAGTAAACGAGAAGCCGCGACTTTGCCTCCCCAAAGATCGCGGCTTCTCGTTTTTCTCATCATCATTCCTTTCTGTAGTTACCTTCCCGTATATCTCATGGAATTTCCTGTTTCACTCATGATACACCAGGCCCTGCAAACCTCATCGAAATGGTTCTTCATGAGGAGGGTTCAGCAGAGGACAGGAATGAATACATCGATCGAAAATGAGGCGAAAAGCTGCTGATACTGCTCGACTTGAATAAGCTTTTATCTCGGTGGACAAGGAGATTTTTGACGTTGTTGCAACGACCGCAAAATAGCGTTCACGGGGGTGAGAGATGTGGGCGAATGGTGATAGAGAAACAGCGTATTAATAATTATTGTTGCAATGCGTCGATGAGCCCGCTATACTTAATGCATGCAAAAAATGGTGAGGAAAGCATCCTGTCGCCTTCATCCCTTCCCCCCTTATGAACAAAAAAATATCACTTTTTATCGTTGACGATGACCCTCGTCTCAGAGCGCTTCTGTCGGATATGCTTCCTCCCAGTGCATACGAGGTCTCTGCGTTCGCAAGCTCACGTGAAGTGCTCTCAGCAGTGAACGAGAGGGAGTACGACGTGGGGATCATCGATATGAATATGCCTGAGATGAACGGCCTCGAACTGGTGAAGCTCCTGAAATCGCGGGAACTCATAACAGAGCTTGTCGTCCTGACCGGGCAGGCGACCCTTGACAATGCAATTGAAGCCATGAAGCTCGGCTGCTACGACTACCTGGCCAAGCCGGTCAAGCTGGATGAACTTGAGATGGTGGTGCAGAAGGCGTACGATAAGAGGAACCTTTTAAAAGAGAATATCACGCTTAAGGAAGAGCTGCACCTGAAAGATACGTTCCATGAACTGGTGGGCAAAAGCGAGAAGATGAAAGCGGTGTATTCGCTTATCAGGAAAGTGGCAAAGTCGCCTTCCCTGGTGCTTATTACGGGGGAGAGCGGCACCGGGAAAGAGCTGGTGGCAAAGGCGCTCCATAAGGACAGCAACAGGAGCGATAAGCCCTTTATCATTATTGACTGCGCGTCGCTTTCGGAAAATATTCTTGAGAACGAGCTTTTTGGCCATGAGAAGGGCGCCTATACCGATGCGAACTCGATGAAACGAGGATTGTTCGAGGTTGCGGATAGCGGTACGCTCTTTATCGACGAAATAGGGGAGATGAAAACATCGACGCAGGCGAAGCTTCTCAGGGTCATTGAGACCCATCGGTTCAGGAGGCTGGGCGGCAACCAGGAAATAGCGGTCGATGTGCGGATCATTGCTGCAACCAACCGTAACCTCAAAGAAGAAGTGAAAAAGGGTAATTTCCGCGAAGACCTCTACCACCGCATTAATGTAGTGAACATTCAGCTTCCTCCGCTGCGAGAACGAAAAGAGGATATTCCTTCCCTGGTGAAGCACTTCATCGCGAACAGTTCCGCGGACGGACAGAAAAAAAGGATCCGTGAGGACGATATGAGTTTTCTCATGGAATATAACTGGCCCGGCAATGTCCGCGAGCTTGCTAATGTGCTGGAACGCGTGCTCATCCTGTCTGCAAATGATTTCATCAAACCGGAGGATTTTCCGCAGGAGCTGACACAGAAGGCTTTCTTGCCAGCGGCACACGCCTCAGGCACTCTCGCGCAGCAGATGGAATCGGTTGAACGTGAGATCGTAAAACGCGCACTTGAAAAATGCAAAGGCAATAAACAGGAAGCGGCGAAATCACTGGGTATCAGCAGGGCGAACCTTTACCGCAAGATAGAGCATTACCGGCTCACCTCAGATCAGGAGCAGGCATAGTACTCCGAACCACACTCTTCTCAGTCTTCCTTCCTTGCATGGCCCGCCTAGTGGACTGTTACATTGATTTTTTAAGTTTTGTCATCCCCGAGGTAGTAGTCGGGGATCCATAGATTCCCCTCCAATGATTTCTTCGAAATCAAGGCATGGAGGGC
>MGVN01000090.1:8754-9255 GCA_001800515.1 Elusimicrobia bacterium RIFOXYB2_FULL_49_7
ACAGAGACATTCGGGAATGACATTATTTGAGGCATTTATGTTACAGTCCACTAGCCATACCTTCCACTTCCTATATATAGGAAGAGCATTTCATTAAAGAAGTAATATGGTGTGCTGTTTGCCTCTCATGATGATCATTTTTTCTCCATTTTGAGACATGGTGCATTTGTGAGACATTGTAATACTTATTGAAAATTCAGTAACATTAATTTGTGCTCACTGTTTCCTTGCGAATGTATGCCCCCTCTACCGCTGAAATCCCCTGTAGGTTTATTATCAAAATATTTGAAATAACAATAGCTATTGATGATATCTCATAAATGGCACAATATTTGCAATAGAAGAGTTTGCAGGAACTATCTTCAGGGAGAGGGAGACAATGAAATCGATCCTCATAGCAGATGATGATGAATTCTATTCTACCCTTCTCAGGAACCATTTGGCAAGTGATTCCTGTACGTTTGACATTGCCCATGATGGAAAGGCTGTTATCGCCAAACT
>MGVN01000091.1:0-1035 GCA_001800515.1 Elusimicrobia bacterium RIFOXYB2_FULL_49_7
CCTGCGCCTTAAACGAGATACCGGTGAAAATAGTACTCCTGAACAACAACTACTTGGGCATGGTAAGGCAGTGGCAACAGTTTTTCTGGGACAGCCATTATAGCAAGACCTGTCTGAAACAGGGAATACGCTGTCCTAAGCAGTGCAAAGGACCTGGAAAACATTGTCCTTACCAATATCTGCCCGATTTCGTCAAGGTAGCGGAAGCCAATGGGGTCCCGGGATTCCGGGCAACCCATCCTTCCGAAGTGGATGCGGTACTGAAAAAAGGATTCAAGATAAAAGGGCCTGTTCTTATGGAATTCACGGTGAAAATGATTGAAAACGTATACCCCATGGTACCGGCCGGTAAATCCATTGAGGACATCATAACAGGGGAAAAGGCATGAACTCGGATAAATTGGAAAGATATACCATCGTGGTCACGGTCTTGAACCGGGTAGGTGTGTTGGCACGCATCACCGGATTGCTTTCTGCACGGGGCTATAATATCGAAAGTATGATTGCCGCGCCTACGGAAAATTCGGATGTATTCCGAATCCATATCGTATTATCCGGTACGGCAAAACGAATCGAACAGGTCGTGAAGCAATTGAATAAACTCATTGACACACTGAAAGTGACCGATATTTCGCACACCAGTCACTATATTGTTCGTGAGTTTGTTCTACTGAAGGTATCCTGCACGCGCAACACGCGGGCAGAACTCTCTAATCTGGCAGACATGTTCCGGGCCAAGGTCGTGGATGTGGATGAAAAGCAAATCACACTGGACCTGAGCGGACCGAACAAGAAAATTGATCGCTTTGTTAAACTGCTTAAGCCCTATGGCATCATTGAAATGGTGCGAACCGGTTGTGTTGCAATAACGGAAGATTAACCATTTATTTGAAAAAGGAGTCATGATGGCACTCATCAATTTCGGCGGAACAAAAGAGACCGTGGTCACACGCAAGGAATTCTCTCTTGATAAAGCACGTAAAGTATTAAAAAAAGAAACGGTCGCCATTCTCGGATACGGCGTCCAGGGACCGG
>MGVN01000091.1:1101-10169 GCA_001800515.1 Elusimicrobia bacterium RIFOXYB2_FULL_49_7
GCGGGGAACGGTTCTCCAAATGTTGGTATCCGATGCGGCCCAGATGAAAATCTGGCCCACCGTCAAAAAGCATCTTACTCCGGGAAAGGCGCTCTATTTCTCCCACGGTTTTTCCATCACCTACCGCAAGGTGACCGGCGTGGTTCCGCCAAAAGGGGTGGATGTCATCATGGTGGCCCCCAAAGGAAGCGGCACCTCGGTGCGCCGCAACTTTTTGTCCGGCGCAGGCATCAATTCCAGCTTTGCCGTTTTTCAGGATGGTACCGGACGAGCCAAGGAAAGAGTATTGGCATTAGGCGTGGGTATCGGCTCCGGCTACCTTTTCCCGACCACCTTTGAACATGAAACCAATAGTGACCTCACCGGCGAGCGGGGCGTGCTCATGGGCGCACTCGCAGGCATCATGGAAGCGCAATACGATGTGCTCCGCGCAGGCGGCCACTCCCCGAGTGAAGCCTTCAATGAAACCGTGGAGGAGTTGACACAAAGCCTTATCCGCCTGGTCGACGAAAACGGCATGGACTGGATGTATTCCAACTGTTCCGCCACTGCCCAGCGCGGCGCCCTGGACTGGAAGCCCCGCTTCAAGAAGGCGGTCCTCCCGGTTTTCAAGACGCTGTATCAGGCTGTCAAAAGCGGCAAAGAGGCCAAACGGGTCATCTCGGCCTGCGGCAAAGCGGATTACCAGAATCAGCTGGATAAGGAACTTGCCACCATCCGCAATTCGGAAATGTGGCAAGCAGGCATCGCGGTCCGCACCTTGCGTCCGAAAACGGGCGGCAAAGCCGTTGCAGCGGATGTGAAAGGGGTCGGCGGTCGGGGCGGAAACTAACGGGCACTTCGACCCCTCTTCGGGCACGTCGACAAGCTCAGCGCCCGGCTATGATATCGGCCGATAAAAAAAAGTGCGGTCGCTGAGCTTGTCGAAGCGACCGCACGGCCAGAAAGGAAAAGAATGGGAAAAACAATAACCGAAAAAATTTTTGATGCGCATCGTGTGAATGAACCCTTTGCAGGGACCCATGTCTTAAAATTGGATGCGGTCTTCTGCCATGAAATTACCACCCCCATTGCCATCAATGATTTGGTAAAACGGGACAAAGACCGGGTCTTTGATGCCAAGCGCATTAAAGCGGTCATTGATCATGTCACGCCGGCTAAAGACAGCAAAACAGCGGAACAGGGCAAGATCATGCGCGAATGGGCCCATCGGCACAATATCAAAGACTTCTTTGATATCGGACAAAACGGGGTCTGCCATGCCCTTTTTCCGGAAAAAGGTTTTGTGCGGCCCGGCGATACGGTCATCATGGGCGATTCCCATACCTGCACACATGGTGCATTCGGCGCCTTTGCCGCCGGTGTAGGAACGACCGATCTTGAGGTTGGTATCTTAAAAGGGGTGTGTGCATTTCGAAAGCCTCGCACCATTCGAGTGGATGTAACGGGTAAGCTCCAGAGAGGTGTCTATGCCAAGGATGTCATCCTTCGAATAATCAAGGAACTTACGGTTAAGGGGGCCACGGATTGCGTACTTGAATTCCAGGGTCCGGTCATTTCCGCCTTTTCCATGGGATCACGCATGACCCTTTGCAATATGGCTATCGAGGCAGGCGGTACCTGCGGGGTCTGCATGCCGGATAAGATCACAGCCCAATATCTTTGGCCCTTTATCAAAGGCAAATATAAATCCGTAGCAGAGGCCACCCGGAAATTCAAGGTATGGCATTCTGATCCGGATGCGGAATATGAAAAGGTCATCCAGATGGATATCTCCAAGCTTACCCCTCAGGTCACAGTGGACTATAAGCCGGATCAGGTCAAATCCGTTACTGAGATCAAAAGTACGCCCGTTGATCAGATATATATCGGTTCCTGCACCAACGGCCGAATAGAGGATTTGCGTATTGCTGCCCGTATTCTTAAAGGCAAAAAGATTGCCAAAACGGTCCGTGCCATCGTCAGTCCGGCCACGCCGACCATTTTTCAAGCCGCCTTGAAAGAGGGACTTATCGATGTTTTCATGAAAGCAGGTTTTTGCGTGATCAACCCTACTTGCGGCGCCTGTCTTGGTATGAGCAACGGCGTATTAGCTGCCGGCGAAGTATGCGCCTCCACCACCAACCGCAATTTCGCGGGTCGCATGGGAAAAGGAGGCATGGTCCATCTTATGAGCCCGGCCACAGCCGCAGCGTCAGCCATTGCCGGAAAAATAGCGGACCCTCGGAAATATCTCAAATAGGATGGGACCCATGAAAAACTTCAGCGGAAAAGTGCTTTTTCTTGACCGGTCAGATATCAATACGGATGAAATCATTCCGGCTAAATATCTAACTGAAATCACCAAGGAGGCTTTAAAACCCCACACTCTGGAAGATCTCGAATTGACCGGATTTAATCCGGGAACAGACCTTACGGACAAGGCCGTTGTGGTCACGCGCGCCAATTTCGGGTGCGGCAGCAGTCGGGAACATGCTCCCTGGGCTCTTGAAGTCAATGGCATCCATGTGGTCATTGCAGAGAGTTTTGCCCGTATCTTCCGGCAGAATATGTTTAATGGCGGAATGTTAGCTATTGAACTTCCTAAAGAGGATATTGATGCGCTCTTGGCTCTTAAAACAGCAGATACGCAAATAACCGTTTCGTTTGAAAAACGGAAGATCCGTTGTGATAGTTCACTGGGGGTTCGGGAGTGCGCCTTCACGCTCTCCGAATTTGATGCGGAATTGGTCAAAGCGGGCGGTTGGCTTGAATATGCTGATACTCGTTATTAATTACATTTTTCACTTTAAAGGAGAACAACATGCATAAGATCGCACTCATGGGGGGTGACGGCACAGGCCCCGAAGTCCTGACTGAAGGGCTCAAAGTCATCAACGCCGCCTCAAAGAAATACGGTTTTAAATACGAGACCGTTTCCTATGATTTCGGCGGCGAACGCTACAAGCGAACCGGTGAAACTCTGCCCGATTCCGCAATCGAAGAATTCAAAAAAGCGGATGCCATCTATCTCGGCGCCATCGGCCACCCGGATGTCAAGCCCGGCATTTTGGAAGTCGGTGTTTTGCTGAAGCTCCGCTTTGCCTTAGACCAATATATTAATCTCCGTCCGGTCAAACTATATCCGGGCGTATAGACCCCGCTTAAAGACAAAGGACCGGAACATATCGACTTTGTCGTTATTCGCGAGAATTCCGGCGGCATTTATACCAGCATCGGCGGCGCCACACGCGTAGGCACCCCGGATGAAATAGCCACCCAAGTAATGGTCTATGATCGCCGTACCGTGGATCGCTGCCTGAAGTTCGCCTTTGAATACAAGAAAAAACGCAATGCAGGCAACCCGAAGTATGCAGAAAAACCCCTCACCCTGATTCACAAGCGCAATGTACTGACCCATTGCGGGGACCTCTGGTTCCGTGCCTTTGAAGAGATGGGCGAAAAAGAGTACAAAGGCATGCCGCGTGATTACAACCATGTGGATGCAGCAAACATGTGGTTTGTCAAGAATCCGGAATGGTTCGATGTCGCGGTCACGGAAAATCTTTTCGGCGATATCATCACGGATTTGGGCGCCATGATCCAAGGCGGGCTCGGCATCGCTGCGGGCGGTAACATCAATCCCGAAGGCGTCTCCATGTTCGAACCCATGGGCGGCAGCGCCCCTAAATACGCGGGAAAAAATGTCATCAACCCCATGGCTGCCATCGCCTCCGGCGCCATGATGCTTGATTTCCTGGGCGAGGAAAAGGCGGCTAAAGGGATTGAAGCCGCCATCGTGAAAACCATTGCCAATATGAAAAGTCAGGCAGCGGGCAAGATGGGCATGTCCACCACGCAGGTGGGGGATATGGTGGCTGATTTTGTAGCAAAATCTTAATAAGACAGCGGGCACTTCGACATCCTTCGATTTTGCTCAGGACGAGTGCTCAGTGTCCGCTGATATACTTGATTGCTGAGCCGGACACCGAACTTGTCAAGGCATGGCAAAGCAACCGAAATAGACAGGAGCCGATATGGCGGAACTAATGATTTACGACACCACGCTTCGCGATGGCAATCAGGCGCGCGGCATCTCACTTTCCCTGGAAGACAAGCTGCGCATTGCCCGAAAACTGGACGAAACCGGCCTCCATTACATTGAAGGCGGCTGGCCGAATCCCACCAGTCCGACGGACGTGCAATTCTTTGAACGCATTCGTGCTGAGAAATTGAAAAACAGTCGTTTAGCCGCCTTTGGTTCCACCTGCCGGCCTAAAGTGGCTCCCCAGGACGATCCCATCCTCGCTGCCCTGGTTTCGGCCAAAACACCCGTTATTACCATTTTCGGAAAAAGCTGGGATCTCCATGCCACAGAGGTTATCAAGACCACTTTGGACGAGAATCTTCGCATGATCCGCGACTCCGTACGTTACCTAAAAGATCGCTGTGAAGAGGTGGTCTATGACGCGGAACATTTCTTTGATGGTTACAAAAACAACCCGGAGTATGCGCTCAAGACGCTGATGGCCGCACAAGAAGGTGGCGCGGCCAGTATTGTTCTATGTGACACCAACGGCGGCTGCCTACCCATGGATTTCTCCGATATCTATGATGCGGTCGCAGCTAAGATTCAGACCCCGCTTGGGGTGCACACGCATAATGACTCGGGTTGCGCTGTAGCCAACTCCCTCATTGCGGCATCCAAGGGAACCTGCATGATTCAGGGAGTCATCAACGGTTTCGGCGAACGATGCGGCAATGCCAATCTTTGCACTATCATTCCCAATCTGAAACTGAAGATGGGACGGAATGTACTCTCTGACGCCAACCTTCAGAAAATGGTGGAACTCTCGGTTTTTGTGTCGGAAATCGCCAATGTGGTCCATGATGAACGGCAGCCCTATGTGGGCGAAGCGGCCTTTTCCCACAAAGGAGGCGCTCATATCGATGGTGTCATGAAAGTGACCCACTCCTTTGAGCATATCAACCCTGAAACTGTCGGCAATTCCCGGCAATACATCTTGTCCGACCAATCAGGCGGTTCTACTATCGTTGAAAAACTGAAGAAATACCGCCCGGATGTCTCTAAAAAGGATCCCGAAGTGGCTCGTCTTCTGACGCGTGTCAAGGAAATGGAGCACAAAGGCTACCAGTTTGAAGCAGCAGAAGGCTCTTTTGATCTCCTCATGCGCAAAGAGCTCAAACTGTTTGCCGAACCCTTTCGCTTCATCGGCTTCCGGGTCATCGAAGAGCTCTTGTCCGATGGCACACTGTACAGCGAAGCCACCATCAAGGTGGAAGCCAATGGTCAGGTGGAGCACACGGCCGCCGAAGGCAATGGCCCGGTTTCCGCACTCGATCACGCCATGCGCAAAGCACTTTGCAAGTTCTTTCCAGAACTGTCCTCTGTCCACCTGGTAGATTACAAAGTGCGCGTGCTGGCCGGCATGGATGGTACGGATGCCAAAGTTCGCGTACTCATCACCAGCACGGATAATGAAGAATATTGGGGTACCATCGGCGTATCGGAAAACATCATCGAGGCCAGCTGGATAGCGCTCATTGATTCGCTCAGCTTTAAACTGGCCAAAGAGGCAAAGAGGAAGATAAAATGATGCCGCTTCTAATCAACCCTAAATCAGATGCCCTGAAAAGCATTCTGGAACGGGGAAAAGTCGATTATCCGATTGAAGAAAAACGGGTTCGGGATATCATCGCCCGTATTGAAAAGAAGGGAGATAACGCTCTCTTTGAAGCCACCCGCCGGTTTGACAAGATAAGGCTGACAATAAAAACGGTACGAATTTCTCAAACGGAGCTAAAGCAACAGGCGACAAAATGTCCGAAGCCTCTTCAAAAGGCCATCCGGCAAGCCATTGAAAATATCAGGCTCTTTCATCAAAAACAGCTTCCTACCGGTTATGAAATCAAACGGCACGGCATAAGACTGGCCCAGCAGGTCCTACCGTTGGATAGTGTAGGTCTGTATATTCCCGGCGGCTCAGCGCCGCTCTTTTCCACCATTCTCATGACCGCTATTCCGGCTCAAATCGCCGGTGTAAAACGAATTGCAGCGGTTACCCCGCCTTCCCACTTTGGACTCCATCCTGCCATGGCTTATGCCTTCAGCCGCCTGGGTATCACAGAAGTTTACCGGCTGGGTGGCGCACAGGCCATTGCCGCCCTGGCTCTCGGAACCGCCTCTGTTCCCCGAGTCGACAAAATTGTCGGTCCCGGAAACCTCTATGTTTCTTTAGCTAAGAAAATACTTTTCGGCCGAACGGATATTGATATGATTGCAGGTCCCAGTGAAATCTGCATCATTGCGGATAAAGAAGCGCCCTCTGCCTTTGTGGCACGCGATCTCTTAAGCCAGGCCGAACACGGTACCGGCCGGGAATCCGCAGTGTTGTTGACCGATTCTCCGATACTGGCCGAGGCCGTGGTCAGGGAATTGAACCGTATTGTTCCGGACACAAAAGCAGCCGCACCGTTGCGGCAAGCGCTTCAAACGTACGGCCTGATTGCCGTGCTTCCCTCTCTGTCGGCCTGTGCGGATTTCTCCAACAAAATGGCACCGGAACATCTGGAACTCATGGTCCGGCAGCCCCGACTGCTTCTAAAAAAGATAAAGCATGCAGGCTCTGTTTTCCTGGGAGATTGGACATGCGAATCCCTCGGCGATTACTTTGCCGGCCCCAACCATGTATTACCCACCCATTCCACGGCCCGATTCTTCTCGCCGCTTGGAGTTTATCACTTTATTAAGAGAATGAACGTGACCGAGTATGACCGTAATGCTTTTATGGCAAGCGGAAAGGCCGTGGCCGCCATGGCTGAAGCGGAAGGCCTTTTCTTCCATGCAGATGCGGCACATATTCGTTTGTACGCCTGAACAGGAGGTTGAACTTGGACCACTCCGGTCTTTTTGAACGTCTTGCACAAACCCTTCCGGCAACCCTTGATTTTCAGGGCGGTTCGCTTTACGAATTTGTTGAAGACCGTTTTGTGTTCTGTCTTCCGTTTGCCGGCAAAAACCCTTTTTATGCTGAGGCCATTCGACTGCTTCCGGTCTTTGAAACACGGAACGGTTCCTTTTTCATGGATGCGGAAGCATTTTGCCCGGGTTGCGGGGGCGGCAGCGTTTTAGGTTGCACACTTTTTTATGGGGGAGAGTTAATCGGCGCAACAGCCCTTTACCGTGAGACCCCATTCACAGAGGAAGATGAAATGGGGTTGAATGCCACCACAGCATTGACCCTTCTCGAAGTAGAGCGGTGGCGCTATTTTAATGAAAAGGTGGATGAATCTGATTTTGATGAGGCCACGGACTTCTTTAATAATCGCGTTTTTCATCGGGCCCTTTTAGCCCGTTTTACAGAATGGAAACGGTATGGCCACGAATTCTCACTGATTTTCTTCTGCGTGGATCATCTCCGAAAGACCTTTGATCTGGAAGGCGAACCCTCTGCTCTTCAAATCCTGAAAGTGGTTGGACGGGAGATGAAAGGGTTTACCCGAAAAAGCGACCTGCTTTTCAAACTGGGGCTTGAAGATTTTCTGTTGATTCTCCCGGGCACCAAACTTGAGGCCGCCGTCCTTTTTGCCGGTCGTCTCAAAGATAAAATCGAAGCAAATAACGTTAAGATAGAGAATGGGAAAAACGTCACTATTTCACTCAGTATGGGGGTCGCTCAAGTCCATGCGGATCTGGAAAGCCCGACGGCCATGATGCGGCGTCTTGATTCGGCAGTATATGCCTCCAAAAAACGGGGCGGCAGCAAAATCACCTATTTTGATACTGCTATGGAAGAATTACGGGATATTTCCGGAGATATGGTCTCATTATAAAGGCTGCGATTCGGAACCGGAAAAAAATCGACCATAGAGATCATGGTGCCTGGCTGCGATATCCTGAATCAGAAAAGTCGTCTTAAGTTTCTGTTGGCCGGCAGCCCCCATCCCCCCCCACCCTTCCCGATCCTTTAAAAAAGAGCGAAGTTTTTCCCGAATGGCCACCGGATCACGTCTAACCAACATTCCCGTTTTACCTGCTTCAACCAATGCCTGCAACGCCGGAATATTTCCCACGAGTATGGGCCTCGCTAAACTCCACGCTTCCAGAATCGTGACAGGCATAATTTCCCCATCCGAGGGCAAACAGAAGAGATCGCAGGCATCATAGGCATCCGCCTTTTCACAGGCCGAGACATGACCGAGATAATGAATACCTTGCGAACGCAACCGGGATAAATCCACCGCCACACTGTCTGACGCAGGACCCATGAGCATGAGGGATAACACTTCCCCCTGTTTACGAAGAGAAAGCACAGCATCAACCAGTTCTCGATATCCTTTGTGCGGAATCATGCGGCCCACGAAAAGAATCAGCGGGCCCTCCACCGCATACCGTCTGCGTAGCAGCGGCCCATTGCCACAAATCGGTTCGATTCCGATTCCAATCGTCCTGATGCGTTTCTCCTCTACACCCACTGCGATAAGCGCCTGACGATCTCCTTCATGCAAAGCAATAACACTGTCCGCCTGATTATACAGCCCGACATCTACCGGACTGTCTCCCCATTGACCGGTATGCATGAACGGCGTGATAATAAAAGGGCATTTAAGTTTTCGGGCCACACGCAAAGCACACCAGCCCATGCCATTGAAAGTAAAGGAATGAATAATATCCACATTCTGAAAGGCTTTGAGCATACGCTTTTCATAAACTCTTGCAAAACAGTCCAAAGCCCACTTCCGAAGTTCGTGGCGACCGACCCGGCGCAATCCGGGCAACAGTCGGAGCAGGCAGGGTAAAAGTCGCATCCTATCGATACCGGTAGGACCCAACAGATAGATATTCTGTTGGTCGTAGTCATAACGACCGGCAGGCGGAGCAAAGACATCATCAATGCCGGGTTTTTCCGGGGTTCGGCCATCCAGTTGGGCAAGGATGGAGAATGTGTGATGCAGCGAAAGGTACTTCAATAATAAATGCAGAAAATTCTCAATACCGCCTTCTGCAGGGAGATAACGCCGTGTGACAATACCGATTTTCATTTGGCTTCTTTCGGTTAATCAGATGA
>MGVN01000092.1:0-9141 GCA_001800515.1 Elusimicrobia bacterium RIFOXYB2_FULL_49_7
TCCGGCTAACACTTCCTCCTATCAAGCGTGTAGAGGACTTTCACCTCCAAGCAGGTGCGCCCTGCCGGGCGCACAACAAAAAAGGGCTGATAGAACCAGCCCTTTTAAAATTAAGGTATAATGAAGGAATATTAAGTCGGCTGACTACATAACAATCAATTCAGCATTTAAGGCACCTGCCTTTTTTATGGCTTGAAAGATACAGATAATATCTCTTGGTGTGACTCCGATATTATTGAGCGCTTGAACCAGGTCACCTACATTGGTACTTTTATTTAAAACCACCATCTCCGATTTTTCTTCTTGAACGGCCACATCGGACGTTTGCGTCTGTTGAGTTCTTCCGCGCGAGAGCGGTAAAGGCTGAGACACAACCGTTTTATTCTGAATCGTGACAGTGATACTGCCGTGAGCCACGGCCACCTCCTCCAGGGAAACGTCGGAGCCTGCCACCACGGTCCCGGTCTTTTCATTAATAATCACTTTGGCCGATCGGCTTGGTATGAATTCCACCAGTTCAATCGCGGAAATGAAGGCCATCAGATCGTTCTGAAAGGCTTCCGGCACAGGAACTTCCACCGTAGCCGCATCCCGGGTCACGGCTTTTGCTTCCGTAACAGCCGTATTAATCGCTTTTGTCATTTCAACCGCTGACGTAAAATCGGGCATGTTCAGCGACAAGCTGACCTTTTGACGATCCAATTCATTACTCAAGACCTCTTTTTTAACAATAGCACCGCCTGAAATTTCTCCTGAAAGAGGATGGTTTTTCTTCCGGACCGTGGTTTTCACCTTGCCGATACTGTATCCGCCGAGTGAGAGCGCACCTTGCGCCATGGCATAAATCTCCCCTTCCTCATCCTGCATGGGGGTCATGAGCAGCATACCGCCTTCCAGGCTGACCGCATCTCCGATAGAAGAGACCGTGACATCAATTTTGCTTCCTTTTTTAGTGAAGGGTGCCAGATTCGCGGTAACCATGACCGCAGCCACATTCTTCACCCGAAGCTTGGCCGAAGGGACATAGATGCCGAGATTATGAAGCATATTAACAATGGAATGGACCGTAAACATGGTTCGGGCGCCGTCTCCGGAACCGTCCAGGCCCACAACCAGACCGTAACCGATAAGCTTTGTCTCCTCCACCCCTTCCACCCGGGCAACATCTTTTACGCGAACCTGAGCGAATAGGGTCGAACTCAGCAGAAAACTGCCGACCAGGATAAGCATACCTTTTTTCATACCTGCTCCTCAAAGAGGTCAGAGACCTCAGAAAATCCACTGAAAAAATCGGGTAATCACACCGGGTTTACTAGCGTTACTCAAGGTTCCGTCACCGGTATACGTGATTTTTGCATCCGCTATGCTATGCGAAAAAACCGTATTATCCGACAGAATATCATCCGGACGGATGATGCCGGACACGTGAATCACTTCCCGCTCATTATTAATTTCGACCATCTTACTGCCTTGAATCAGCAGGTTTCCATTGTCCTGCACCTCAACGATACGGGCAGTCACTTTAGCCGTTAACTGGCCTCTTTTAGTCGTCTCCCCCTTGCCTGTATAATCCACATTATTCTTGCCGCTAAAACCCCAGGACGGCAGAAAACGCATCAATCCGCTCCGGTTGCTGGCCGTTTCAAAGCCGGCACCGCTTTGTTCTTCGGAATTGGTATTATTCTTATTGGCTGCCGAGGCCTCTTCATTAATCAAAACCGTAATGACATCATCCACCCGTTTTGCCTTTTTATCTCCATACAAAGAAAAATGGCGTGCATCAGCGGATAAGGCGGCAAATAAGCCGATCAAACAATAAAGAACCCCTATACGTTTAATCATACCACTCTCCTTTTCCTTCCTTGTTGAGACTGACCAGCCCTTCCCCACACACATACACCCAGATAAGTTTAAGATCCATCAGTTTTTTAACCCGGATTTTCTCCCCCAACTTGCCATCCCGGTTGGCAATACCGTCCAGGGCGACCAATGCGTTGTTTTCCCGGCTTAATATGCGGACATGCTCCCCTTTTTTAACAATGGGCGGGGTATCGATCATTTTATCGGAAAGGACCGCGCCTTCTGAAATGGTGCGGGTGGCCATCCGGCCGATCAATCCCTCGCCATTTAGAAAAGGCGTATCGCGAAGTTCCGTAATCTCCCGCTCCTCAAAACGGATATCTTCATCGGTTACCGAATTGCCCCGTTTGATTTTTCTGGCCGCCACACAGACCACTTCGTACACCTTCATCCGGACGCTGATCGGGATTCGGCTAATCTCGCGCTCACCGGACAGCACCACCATGTCCAAAATCTCGTTCCCTTTCCAATCGCAATCGTCGCGGGGTGTCAGAGACATGGAATATTCCTCATCCGGAATGGTGATTTTTTCGGGTAACGAACTGAAGGTCAGATGGACTTTATCTTTAGACCAAGGCATTTGCCTTAAAATGGCCTTTCGGGCCTCTTCTTGGATCATGACACCGAGGAGTGTCCGGAAACCGGTCCGAACCTCAACGGTGTGACTGCCACTCACTTTGACCTTCAAGCCCTGTTCACGAAAGACGGTCAGATTCAAGGCGTCAATGCGGTCTGCTCTCAGCTTACGGACCTGTCCCGGCAACGCCGCTTTAGCAATCACGGATTGAGAAGCAGCCAAGGACGCTTCCGCATCGTCGGAGGTAACCTCCGCAATATCCGACAGCAGGATATTAGGCCCTGTAACGGAGGCTTTGTCATGAAATTTAACCGATAGATTGCCCGCATATAGAATACCGGACAGTGCAAGAAGGTATCCCCATCCCATCATTGCTTTCATATGCTCATCTCCTACCGTTTGAGCTGATTGGCGATTTGAAGCATTTCATCCGACGCGGAAACCCCTTTAGAGGCGATTTCATAGGCGCGCTGGGCCATAATCATATTGACCATCTCTTCCACCATCTGAACATTACCTGTTTCAAGCATTCCCTGGGCAATGGTACCCATCCCATCCACATCTGGTTCCGAAATAATGGGCTCCCCGGATGCGGCCGTACTTTCATAAAGGTTGCCGCCGATACTTTTCAAACCGGCAGGATTGATGAAGCGAGCCAGTTCCATCTGTCCCGCTTCTTCCAGCGTATCCTCCCCGACTATTTTGATGAATATCTTGCCCTGAGCATCAATCGTGAAATTCTCGAGATCAGAATCAATAGGCATGGAGATTTCAGGTTCAATAACATAGCCGCTGCCGGTGGTCACAATGCCTTTATCACTTATTTTTAGGGCACCGTCACGCGTATAGGCAATGGACCCGTCCGGTTTGACGACCTGAAAAAAACCGTCTCCCTGAATGGCGAAATCCAACCGTTGATCGGTCTGGATGAGATTTCCCGCCGTGAAAATCTTTTGATTGCCCGCCGCTTTAACGCCCACACCGATCTGCAATCCGGTCGGATGCACGTTCTGATCGGATATATTTTCGCCGGGCTCGTGGATGTTCTGATATATCAGATCCTGAAATTCGAGCCGAGATTTCTTAAATCCAATGGTATTCACATTGGCCAGATTATTCGAGATATTGTCCACATAAAGCTGTTGAGCCTTCATGCCGGACGCTGCGGAATAGAGCGAATTAATCACATGTCCTCCTTTATGTCAAGCTGCCATCGACTGCCAAAACCCATGATACATGAACGCGGTAGCGTAAAAGGCGGCCATGGAAAGCGCCAGGATGAATAAATTGACGACCATTTCTTTCATACTATTCCTCCTCTTTTGTTTAACGGATTCGACCCACTTCGTTAACGGCTTTGGACAGCGTCTGATCCGTTGACTGCATAGAACGCTGATCCGCCTCATAGTTACGGAAAGCGGTAATCATCTTGACCATCATCTCCACCGGATTGACATTGGACCCTTCCAAGTGTCCCTGGTGGAGAAAATAGGACCCCATCGCCTCTTCCTCCGTGGTTTCACTCTTGCTGTACAGATTGTTGCCCTCTTTGAGAAGATGACAAGGTTCTTTGAACTGGACCAATTTAATCCGGTCCACAATCATGCCGTCCACCACCACATCCCCTGCTTCGGAAATGTTCACGCTTTTGCCGTTGATGGAAATAGGACCGTTATGCTCGCCCAATACCTTTTCGCCGTTCAAGGTGGCGAGTTGACCTTGCGCATCCCGGGTAAAAGAGCCGCTGCGGGTATAAAGCTCGGCATCGTCTTTTCCCTGAATAGTCATAAAGGCTTTGCCTTCAATAGCCACATCAAGCGGATTATCGGTCGTTATCATGGGACCCTGACTGAAATCGGTCACGATCTCGTCAATGGTATGTTCATCATTTAGAAAGGGCTGCCGGATATCGTTATTGAGATAATCGAGATACGCGCGGGTAAACAAATTGGATTGTTTGAAACTGGTGGTATTGACATTGGCCAGATTGTTGGAAAGAACCTCTTCCTTTCGGAGCAAGGCCTTCATGCCTTCATTCGATGTGTAGAGACCTTTTACCATAATCTGCTCCCATTTTTGGTTTATCCCGAATCCGAAACTATAAAGCAAACGACATGCCATGCCGATATACGGCCTTTTCCGGAAAAAGTTAAAGTTGTACCTGTCTTAAATGTTGAGAGTTAGAAAGAAGCTGAACTAAAACTTAAAGCAGGCGCAAAGACTGGAAAGAGGGGGAAAAGGTAATTATTGCCGTTATTTCCAATAACCGACCTTGGCGTTTCTGGCCGTCTTTTCCAGAAATCGGAAATACCCGGTCTTGGAACAAGATTGGGTGGAATCCAGAAGCGCAAATCCCTTTTCAAGAAGCAAGGTATTAATATTAACCAACTTGGCATGAAAGGAAAACTCATTGGTTTTACCGGTTTTGGTAACCAACGAAGAACCTTCGCAGGTATCACAAACCAGAAACACATAGGCAAACAGAGAGGAGCCTTTCTTTGACAACAACTCAATGGAACTGCTGTCTGATTGGAGATCGATTTGCCGGCCCCGGAGGATGCCTTTCACAAACTCGGTCGCCTCAATACCGGAAGGTTCCCCTTTCAACGGGGCGCGGATACCGAGCAAATGAACCATTTCCCCTTTTTCGGTTTCCAGACAATCGGCCCAGTGGACCTTTCGTATCTTGACAATGCGGCCTTGCACAGGCCAAGCGGAAAGAAGGATGAGACTGGAAAGAAGTAGAAGGAAGGGTCTCATAAGAGCGCTCTCATTTCGTCCGTTTTAAGATATAATTGTCATGGAAGCATTGCCAGTTTATTCTTTATATTGTCTGCATCCATGGCAGGACTCACCCTTCATACCAGTAACCGGCTTGAAAAACTGTGTCACACCTTTGCAGCGCTTATTAAAAAGCAGCCCCTTGCTTCCCCGTTGGAGCCGGAAATCGTGGTCGTCCAAAGCCGCGGTATGGCCCGCTATCTCTCCCTCCAACTCGCGGAACGGACCGGAATTTGCGCCAATACGCTCTTTCCCTTTCCGAACCGTTTCCTGCAATCCGCGTTAAAGGCCTTTTTTTCGGATATTCCGAACAACACACCCTATGATATCGAATCACTGCGTTGGGCAATTATGCGGACCCTTCCCGAAATGCTGAATCGGCCATCATTTGAACCCCTGCGCCACTATCTTGACGATGACGCTACCGGACTCAAACTTTTTGAGGTAAGCGGAAAAATAGCCGATCTGTTCGATCAATACACCCTTTATCGTCCGGAATGGATCTGGGCTTGGGAAAACAATCGTTCTGCGCTGCCCGGAGATGAGTGGCAGGCACAATTATGGCAGATCACCACCTTGGGATGGGATAAGACCTGCCTGCGTCCCGCCCTTTTGCAACGACTGATGGAAATGGCGCAATCCGGCCGATTGCCGATCATCCCCCTGCCCGAACGGGTTTCCATTTTCGGCATTTCCGCGCTCCCCCCCTACCATCTCGATATCCTGCATATCCTATCCGCCTATATGAACATCTCTCTTTTTCTCCTGGAACCTTGCCGCGAATACTGGCTTGATTTGATGCCCGAACGAACCATCGTCCGGATGGAAGAAAAGAGCGGACTTTCCCGTGACATACTTCATACGGAGAGCGGTAACCCGCTCTTACTCTCGCTGGGGCAGCTGGGCCGGGATTTTCTGAGTCTGGTTGAAGCGAAAGAGGCGGAGCGCGAAAGTGATTTCGAACCCTCCTCGGGTCACACGCTTCTGGAAGAGCTGCAAAATGATATCCTGCTGAACATCACTCCCTCCACAACAGAAAAGCGGGTGCTGAATACGGAAGACTTTTCCCTTCAGATTCACGCCTGCCACAATCCTCTCCGGGAAGTGGAGGTACTCCAAGATCAGCTTTATTCCCTGTTCGAACGGCTTCCGGGTTTAGAGCCCAAAGATATTCTGATTATAGCACCGGACATCAGTTGCTACGCCCCCTATCTCCAATCCCTTTTTCTCTCCCCTGCCGAAGAATATAAGCGCCTTCCCTGTACCATTGCGGACCGCCCGCCCAGGGAAACCTCCGGCGTAATCCGCGCCTTTCATGCGCTGCTTTTGGTTCACCAGGAACGCTACAAAGCCGGTGCGGTTCTATCGGCATTGGAGGAACCCTGTATCCGGGAACGTTTCGAGCTCTCGGAAAGCGAAATAATACGCATTCGGGGATGGGTGGAATCGCTTAAAATTACGTTCAGCGTGGACGGCGCCTACAAACGTCAATTGGGTTTACCCGAAAGCCACGAGAACAGTTGGCGTTTCGGTCTGGAGCGGCTCCTGCTGGGATACATGATGCCGCTTCAGGAAAAAGAGCCTTTCGCCGGCATCCTTCCCTTTGATGAGGTCGAGGGTGAAAGCGCAACCACCCTCGGTAAACTGGCCGACTTTTTAGAGAAACTTTTCGTCTTTACGGACGGCTTGGAAGGATTGCGCTCCCCATCAGACTGGGCAAACCATTTCACCCTTTGTCTGGAAGGTTTCTTTTCAAACACAGACCCTTATGAGACCGACCTTCAGATGTTGAAACGGGGATTGGATAAGGTCAAGAGCCTTGAAATGGAAAGCCGTTTTTCCGGCCGGGTGGGATTTGAAACCGCCCTCTCCTTTATCCGCGAATACGGCGAGTCCGACGAAGGCGAACGCGGCTTTCTCTCCGGCAGCATCACTTGCTGCACCCTTCTGCCCATGAGAAGCATCCCCTTCCGGGTCATCTGCATGCTCGGTATGAATGACGGCGCCTTTCCTCGTGAAACACGGCATCAGGGATTTGATTTGATGGCCCAGGAAGCCCATCCGAGAAAAGGCGACCGGTCGCGTCGCGAAGATGATCGATATCTGTTCCTGGAAACCCTCCTGTCCGCCCGCTCCGTGCTTTACATCAGTTATGAAGGTTATAACACCAAGGACAATCTTCCGACCCCGCCCTCTCTTCTGATAAGTGAATTAACGGATTATATGATGCGCCATTTCACTTGCCGGGACCGGCCGGTTGCGGAACAACTCATTCGCCATCACAAACTACAGCCTTTTTCGCCCGCCTATTTCTCTCCGGGTAAAATGCTTTTTTCCTATTCCGCTGAAAATTATGCGGCGCTCATGGCCTCCATTGTCGAGAAACAAGAGGCGCCTCCTTTTATCAACCGACTCTTGCCGGAGTGGGAAAGTTTGGAGGGGGCCCTTCCCCTGTCGGACCTGTTGAATTTCTACAGGAATCCGGTCGCTTTTTTCCTGGAAAAGCGTCTCGCTATCCGCCTTGATCATGTGGATACACCCCTTTCTGAGGCAGAGCCTTTTTTTCTGAATCCTTTAGACGGTTTTAAATTGCGAGCCCATCTATTGCGGAACAAACCCCTTTCGGAAAGTCTATGCCGCTTGAAAGGCGTGTTACCCCATGGGACACCCGGTCATCTGGCCTATCACGGTCTTGAAACGGAAATGGCTCTTTTCCTAAATCGGGTTCATCTTGCCATCCTGCATGAAGAACCGGTCAAACGTCCTTTTGAACTGACATTAGGCCCATGGCGCCTGACCGGTGAAATCGACTTCCTGTATTCAAATGCCCGCATCGTCGCCCATCCCGCTTCCTACAAACCTGTTCTGGCCTTCAGACAGTGGATAATCCATCTCATCAACAACCTCCCGGGTGTACACGACACCCCTCTATTGAGCCGGCTTTTTTTCCTGGATAAAACAATCGATTTTCCGCCACTCGACAATAGCCGCGACATTCTGGAAACCCTCTTATCCTATTTCCTAAAGGGACAGTCCGCTCCCCTACCCTTCTTTTCAAACAGCTCCCTTGCCTGTGCAGAAAGCATGATGAAACGGCCCGACGATAAGGCGGCTGCGCTTCATGCCGCCTTTGCAAAATGGAAAAGCAACGCTTACGTTCCGGGTGAAGAAAAGGAACCGGCTCATCAAATTGTTTTCAGAGACCACTCGCCTCTGGATGACCGGTTTCTGGAGATCGCTCAAAAACTCTACTGTCCGCTTCTTTCCGTCTGGAGACAAACATCATGAGACCATTCAATTGTTTTGATGTTCCTCTGACGGGCGCCATCTTAATCGAAGCCGGTGCCGGCACCGGCAAGACGTACAACCTCTCCCGGCTCATGCTTCGACTGATTCTGGAAAAGGGTTTTCGGATTGATGAGATATTAGCCGTCACGTTTACGGAATCCGCCACCGCGGAACTGCGTGATCGATTATCCAAGCTGATTCCATTGACACAACGACTCCTTGAAAACGCTGACCTTCAAACGGAAACACCGGAACACGAGGATATCCGTTTTTGGCTCAACAAACTGAAACCCGGCGCTGAGAAAAAAGCGTTATTGAAGGATGCGCTCCTCCGGCTGGATACGGCTGCTATTCATACCATTCACGCTTTCTGCCTCCGAATGCTTCATGAAAAGGCCTTTGAAAGCGGAGCGCTCTTTAACGCCGACATGATGGAGGATGCCGAGGAACGTGAACTGGAATTGGATTGCATCCGCGATTTTTGGCGCACTTTCATCGCCGCGGCTCCCCCTATTTATTGTGCGTATGCGTTACACCAATACAAATCACCGACAGCCCTCCACCGCCGCTTCAGACAACGGCTTCGGAATAAAGCGGAAAACGTTCAGGAGAATCCGTCCCTATCGCCTGACGCG
>MGVN01000092.1:9192-9387 GCA_001800515.1 Elusimicrobia bacterium RIFOXYB2_FULL_49_7
TTTAAAGGCAACGATTTTCCGTCCGGAGAGAATCCGTCTGATGCTCTCCCAGGCAAGCGATTATCTGCGCGCATCCGATTTTCATCCGGCCCAAGAGTGGGATTTTCTGGAAATCCTGACACCGGACAAGTTGACCGCATCGCTTAAAAAGGGCTTCTCTCTCCCGGCACATCCTATCTTCGATGCTGCCGCGCA
>MGVN01000092.1:9478-9583 GCA_001800515.1 Elusimicrobia bacterium RIFOXYB2_FULL_49_7
ATGGATACAAGAAAACGGGCCAGACGGGTTCGCACCTTTGACGATCTGCTGACCGGCATGGAAAAAAGACTGACCGGCCCGGCCGGTTCTCGCTTGCAGAATGCG
>MGVN01000093.1 GCA_001800515.1 Elusimicrobia bacterium RIFOXYB2_FULL_49_7
TCAATGTCGTCTTGCCATGGTCTACGTGCCCGATTGTCCCTACATTCACATGGGGCTTCGTACGCTCAAATTTAGCCTTCGACATAAATACTCCTTTATTTTTCCTTTTAATGCAAAACCATAAAACTCAATACAGCCCAAGACGGGGCTCGAACCCGTGAACCTCGTCCTTACCAAGGACGTGCTCTACCAACTGAGCTACTTGGGCAAAGCGGGTGATGAGATTCGAACTCACAACAACCACCTTGGAAGGGTGGGGCTCTACCATTGAGCTACACCCGCAAATATTTGGACAGAGGTGGATTCGAACCACCGCAGACGTAAAGCCAACGGATTTACAGTCCGTCCCCTTTAGCCACTCGGGCATCTGTCCAGTATATTTCAAACAGCGTTTTGAGCCTGCGAACGGATTTGAACCGCCGACCGGCTGATTACAAATCAGCTGCTCTACCAACTGAGCTACGCAGGCAAAATAATCCCCTGAACGGTTTTTAAGCAAACAAGGGAAGCGTAGAAGATAGATAGTTCTTAAAGAAAATGTCAACACTTTTTTATAAAATTGCTGTTGAAAGGGGATTACCCGAAAGGCACGAAATTCGCTGCTTCTTCTAAAACAAATGGGCAAGTGTCAAAACGCGAAAAGCTTGACCATTTGCCACACATTACGCACCCTTTATCGGCAACCCGGCCCTTTAGCCGCAAAATCTCTTGACAGCCTTAAAATAATTGTATTATTTATGTATAATATAAAAACCGTAAAAAATGGGGTGTCTTATGGAAAACATGGAGAAAACCTGGGATACAGGAACTTTTACCGTAGCCTCAACCGGCAATAAGAATAGGATTTACAACGCTTTAATCAAGTCGGATGCCGTCAAAGACAAGGACAATCTTTTTGAAGTTTCCGAAAGAATGGTTGAGCGAGAGAAGGATAATTCAAAAAAAGCACTGGAAGAACTCTGGTTACTGAAGAAAACGAGTCGAGACAAGGAACTGAGAACTATTGATATGCTCATTGAGTACTATCAGCGAAAAGTCGATTCCGTTCGACAGAAAGAGGAACGACTTAAAAATATCGGTGGTGAATCTATTAAACTCATCGAAGAAAAAAAGAAATTGCAGCAGGAACTCCTTTCCATTTCACAAGAACTGGACTCTTGCGTCCAGGAAATCAGCTTTCTGAAAGCCAAGCAGGAAAAACTCAAAGCCAAAGAAGAGGAGATCCGGGAAAAAAACGAGGATATTCTGGCAAAACTCTCGGGCAACGAAAATGAAGTAATGGAAAGTCTTTCTGACATCATCCTGACAAGAGAGGAAACAGAAGAACAAGGCAGCCATCTCTCGCGTTCCACTTCCGCGATGGAACAGGCACAAGCCATCTCATCCATTGCAACACCGGAAACTCCTATTGCCGAACCAGACAACGCCCTCCCATCCGAACCGGACACCGCCGTTAAATCCGACGGGAACCTGGAAGCAATTTACAAAACCTATAAGCCCGTAGAGCGTTCCCGTTTTCCAAAGTCAATCGTTAAAACAGACCGGGGACGAATTCTGGGAGAATACTACTATGACCCCAAGGTCTATAAAAACTCCAGAATCTACCTTTTTAACGGCCGTTACTTCATTGACCAGGTAAAGAAGGGATTAGATCTCTTCCGCGCAGACACCTTGAACGAAGCCATTTTAAACGATGTTCTGCTCATGGCCAATGATATTCAAAACCGTATTAAAACTCGAAACAATATCCTCCTCGAGATTTCCACCAATGAAATACTGAACCCGACCTCCTTGGATGAATTGGTTGAAAATCTTCGTACTAAAAACCTGGATGCCATTGAAGAACTGTGCAAACGGTTCAACAAGAAGGTGGAAGTCATGGGTGCAAACTACGAAGCCATGCTGGCCGAACAATTGAACAACATCGCCGCTAAACACACCGACAATGTCTCCTAAGAAAAAAGCCGGCTTCAACGACGCACATGCCCAGGCGGAAAAACAACGTTCTATTTCCGTATCCGAATTCTTTTCAAAAAATCGTCATCTTCTGGGTTTCGACAATCCCAGACGCGCCTTATTAACCGCCGTCAAAGAAGCAGTTGACAATTCCCTGGATGCCTGCGAAGATGCGGGTATTCTCCCTGAAATTCGAGTGGGGCTTAAAGATTCTGGCAACGGCCGTTTTATCATTAATGTAGAGGATAACGGTCCGGGAATCGTTAAAACCCAAATTCCGAACATTTTCGGCAGGTTGCTCTACGGCTCCAAGTTTCACTCCATGAAGATGTCCCGAGGACAGCAAGGCATCGGTATTTCAGCAGCCGGCATGTATGGCCAACTCACCACCGGCAAACCCATTAAAATCACCTCTAAAATCGGCAAGGGAAAACCCGCTCATCATTACCATCTCCATTTGAATACCACGCAAAACAAACCGGAAGTACTCAAAGACGCGGAGATCGAATGGACAAAGGATCATGGTACTCAAGTGGAACTGGAACTGGAGGGTGCGTATCTGAAAGGTCGGCAGTCAGTCGATGAGTATCTACGACAAACCGCCATCGCCAACCCTCATGTCACCCTTCATTACCAATCCCCACTGCAGGATGATGCGCCGGTCGTATTCAAACGAGTCTCCGACAAACTGCCGGACCCGCCTAAAGAAATAAAACCCCATCCCTATGGTGTAGAGCTGGGTATGCTGATGAAAATGCTGAAAACCACCAGTGCCCGTTCGTTAAAAGGTTTTCTCCAATCCGATTTCTCCAGGGTGTCACCGAAAGTGGCTGAAGAAATATGCAAGGCCGCCAACCTGAACCCCAATGCCAAACCCACCTCGATAGCAAACAATGAAGCGGACACCCTATATCGCTCGATTCAAAAAGTGAAAATCATGAACCCACCAACGGATTGCATTACCCCGATTGGTGAAGAACTCATTATCAGCGGATTAAAGAAAGAGATGGAAGCGGATATTTTTGTGGCCACCACCCGTCCTCCGGCCGTCTATCGAGGCAATCCTTTTATCATTGAAGCGGGTATTGCGTTTGGCGGGAAACTGCCGGGCGACCAACTGGCCCAAATCTTCCGTGTTGCCAACCGAGTTCCGCTTCAATACCAGCAATCCGCCTGTGCCATCTTTAAGGCGGTCCAAAATCTGGACTGGAAAAATTACGGGCTTGATCAAGCACGGGGAGCACTTCCCACGGGTCCCCTGGTTATTCTGGTCCACATGGCCTCGGTCTGGGTTCCCTTTACCTCTGAAAGCAAGGAGGCCATCGCCTCCTATGACGAAATCGCCAAGGAAATCCGCTTGGCACTCCAGGAATGCGGCAGGAAAATCGGAGAGCATATCAATCGCCAACGCCGCTATGCAGATGCCCTGAAAAAGAAGAATTATATCCAGATGTATATCCCTCAGATCGGCATCGCACTGAAGGAGATTCTGGATCTGTCGGACAAGGAAACGGATAAAACCGTCAAAAACCTGATAGAGGTGCTGGAAAAGAGCAGGAAATTATGAGCCCCAAGAAAAAAGGTATCTTGAATCTGGAAAAGGCTCGCGAACGAGAAAAGGCCAAGATCGGCAAACCCATCACCGTTGAAGATAAAAAGGTCGTCCGCTTGGTCAAAAGCGCCGCGGAAAACATTCAGACGAAAATCTTAAAAAAACACGCTCCCTCAATGAAATTCCCTTTGCGAGCGCTGAGTAATGTGCATTATGACAACAAAGAGGGTTATTTCAAGATAGGAAACCAGAATAAATCGCGAACCCTTTCCGTTAACACGGTCAAGCCATTTGCTCAGACACTTCGGATGATGTCCTTATCTAAAAACCTGGTCCAGACCAATGACTTTGCCACTAAAAGAGATGCTTATTATCAGTCCAAAAACTGGGGGGACGCCCGCTTTGATGAGCAGTCCGAATCAGATGCCATCATGGACGACATTGAAGCCCTCTTTTCCGTTGATGGAATTACCCGGGAACAATTGAAATTCATTCCGGAAGAGCATGGCGGAGCAGTGGCGGGTCAGTTGATTGTCTATGACAAGGATATTGAGACCGGCAAAGTTGAAAAAATCGACTGTACGAAATTCGGTTCCGGTGCCTACTCCATTCCCAGCCTGAACGAACATCTCCGTTTTGAAACCAAAGCCAAATTCATTCTGGCCATTGAAACCGGCGGTATTTTCCAGCGTCTGCAATCCCATAAATACTGGGCCAAGGCCAATTGCGTCCTCATCTCCATGGGTGGGGTGCCCACCCGCGCCACCCGCCGCTTTGTGCGCCGCCTCTCCGAGCAATGTAAAATTCCGGTCTATGCTTTTGTGGATTGTGACCCCTACGGCATGTCCAATATCTATCGGACATTGAAGGTCGGCTCAGGCAATGCGGCCCATATCAATGAATTCTTCTGTGTTCCAAAAGCCACCTTTTTGGGTGTCACGCCACAGGATATTGAAGACTTCGAACTGCCCACCCATCCGCTCCAGGAAGTGGATATTAAACGGGCCAAGGATGCATTGAAAAACGACCCCTTTTTCAAGTATTTTAAGAAATGGGCGGAAGCCATGGAAAAACTGGTTCAGATGGGCGTTCGCGCAGAACAGCAGGCTTTTGCAGCGCATACGCTGAACTATGTAATGGAAGAGTATCTACCCTACAAACTGAAGCATCCTGAGACATTTCTTCCTTGATCAATCCTATCTTATATTCCGGAAAATAAAAATGGCACGTTCAATATTAAAATCACTTATCACCCGACAACCTTCGAAGGCGAAAATAAAAATTCCTGTCGGCATTGTGGGACTGGGAGGATGGGGCCACTACAATTTAACAGCCATGCTGAAAACGGATCGCTTTTTATTCCTGGGAGGTTTTGATCAATCCGAAGCGGCCCGGGATCAAGCGCATACAGAGTTCGATCTACCTATTTACCCGTCTTATGAAGCGTTATTAAAACAAAACGAAATTCGATTAATTTGTTTGACACTGCCCAATCATTTGCATGTCCCCTTTATCCGGAAAGCAGCAGACTCCGGGAAACATGTTTTTGTTGAAAAACCCTTAGCCTCTTCCCAGCACGAATGTATCGAGATTGGTCAATATTGCGCAAACCGAGGCGTTAATCTATATGTGGGACATCAATTTCACTTCGAACCATTTCTTTGCAGGATAAAGGAGGTCATCTCAAGCCATCAGTTCGGCCCGGTGATTCATTTCAGGATGATTCGTACGCGTATACCTCGCCATGAAGACTGGAGAGTGCAGTCCACCTATTGCCCGATGGGACCTGCAGAGCAATTGGGAATCCACCTGTTTGATGCTGTTTGCTATCTGTTCGGCCGATCCTTTGAGATGACGCGACACTTTCATAACATTCCCATTCTGTCTCGCGAAAAACCGAATTGGGCCCACTATACGCTTTTCTTTTCAAATGGTTTGTCCGGTTCTATTGACACCAGTTATTCCATCAACACCACCCTATTCGTTGAAATCTTCTTTCAGAACGCGCGTATCCTGTTTGACGGAACCGCTTTGTCTTTGATCCACAATGAAAAAAGATCAAAATTGGCCTATCCGAAAACACCCGCTTCCATCAAGCATTTCCATCAATTAGCCGACTTTGTGGATAAGGGAATACCTTCTGAAAATGATTATCTTTACGCATCTGATCTTGTTTACGCATGTTCGGGTATTCAATAAGATATTTCTTTTTTGCACCTCATTTCATTATACATTACAAATCAGACCTCCATTTGACAAACAAGAAAAAAAAGCATATATTAAGGTAACGAGCGAAACAATTTCGTAACTATTAAATGGTTTCTATATATATGAATATAACAATAGATAACATAGCTGATATCACAAAGTTATCGAAAAGTACTATTTCAAAAGTCTTAAGAAATTATCCCGAAATAAGCACTGAAACAAAAGAAAGAGTCTTGAAGGTGGTCAATCAACTTGGATATCGACCCAACTATCCTCTATCAGCGAATCTGGCGGAAAATAACGGTCTGGAGCATCGTACTTTTGTCGTGAATTTCGTTTTTTACAAACAAGCACGGGATTTTCTTTTAAAGAACAGCTATTTCTATACATTAACACAATATATCCACGATTTGTTCAAAAAAAATGACTACTTTCTGCTGGAAAGTTATCCGAAAAACCCTAACGAATTTGAAAAGTTGCTTTCTTCGACTACAAGTGACGGCTTTCTTCTTTTGAGCAACATCGACAAAATCGAACCCCAATTTATTGACCGACTTTTATATTTCTCAATGCTTAAACCAATCATTTTCCTCAGCAATTATCTTCCGGAAAATGATCTTCAATTTCATTCGGTACGAGTGGATAATTTTGCGGCGGGTTATAAAGCAACGGCTTACTGCATTCAACGCGGTTTTAAAATCGTTTACTTTATCGGCAGATATATGAATCTTGCCATGGCAAGAGATCGCTTTCTCGGGTACCAGAAAGCCATGGACGAAGTAAAGCTTCCGCCCCGGATGATTCGATATTTGGATGATGATACGCCTGATTTGACCGAATTCGATCTTATGTGTTCCGATGAAATCGGACTCGTCGGATCCGGTGACGCTGCAATACTACATTTTGCGGAACACATAAAAGAAAAAGGGGGGCGACAACCCAATGTTCATTTTGTAGGCATCGACAATTATCCTGCTCTGACAAAGAATGATGTGCGTGAAGCAACCGTCGAAGTTGATCTCAAGTCAATGGCAAATCAGGCTTATGGCCTGTTTCAGGATATTCTTCAACGCAAGACAACACAACCGAAACAAGTATTGGTGGGTTCACATGTTGTATCGAGAACGGAATTGTAGTCCAGAGGGTATTAACAAGGAGGAGGCTTCCATGTCGAAATCTTTTGTGTTCTTGATATTTGCCATTGCAGCGTTTTTACCCATTCGGGCAGGTGCTTCGGATATCGACACCCTCCGCGCCAATGTCACGAACTACCTGACGGCAACAGGGGCGGACACCACGGATCCCATTGTGGCACAGGCGTTGACTGACCTGGAAACCTCGGCCCGTTCCTACATGCTCGCTTGCCTGCCCCGGGGCGGATGGCCGGACATCAATTATGCCGCGGCGCTGGCGGTTTCACCCTGGCCAGCCATGAACCATTACAACCGCATGCGGACCATGGCCCTTGCCTATACGACCCGGGGACAGGGGTTATTTCAAAGTGACAGCCTCTGTAATGCTATTGAACTGGCACTCGATTCCATTCATGACCATGTTTATTCCGGTGTAGCCTTGGTTAATAATTACTGGTACTGGCTCCAGGGCCTGCCCTACACTTATGGCCAGACCCTTGTCCTTTTGGAAGGGAAGGTGGATTCTACGCTGTTTGCCCAGTCAGTGGCCACCATGACTTGGTTTTTTACGCATCCCAATGCCGATACCTGGGGAGCACCCGGCGATGCCATCAATGTGGCACTGGGACGGCTGTATTACGGGGTTATATCCGGAAGCACAGCGGCACTGAGCAAGGCGTACAGTCTGGCCAAAAAAGAATTTGGATCTCTCATAAGCGGCGACGGGATCTATCCGGATTTTTCCGCAGTCCACCATCAAACCCAGCTTTACATTGGCGGTTATGGCGCACAAATCGCAGCAGACGGACCCCGTTATCAGCTTTTTACCCGTGGTACTGCTTATGCGTTGGGTGCATCCGAACTTGCCAAGCTCAACGGTTTTGTTGCTGAAGCTACTGCCTGGTGCTTGTATGACAAATATTATGACCCTTCTGTTATCGGAAGATCTATCACACGCGTAGGCGAAAAGGGCATTAATGGATTAACGGGGCTTGTACTCATGGCATCCCAATCCGGCCCCTACCAGACATTTTTACAGCGGGTTTCAAAAAGGATGTTGGAATCATGGAGTTTTCAATTGCCTGCTGAAATTGCTTCCCTCGCTTCGGACATTTACAAAACATCCGAAACCGCGGCCTGGCCTAATGGATACAAAAATTTCTTTTCAACTTATTTTTCCGTACACCGTCGGCCCAACTACTACATGTCGGTTAAAATGATGGGGCCTGGTATCCAAAGTTCGGAACAGATCAACGGGGAGGGGCTAAAGTCCTGGCACTTGTCCGACGGCCTTACCTGTATCTTTCGTTCCGGTGAGGAATATTATACCCACCACGTTTTTCCGACCTTGGACTGGAACAGGATGCCGGGCACAACGATCCAGAAAAAGTACTATGCGCCTATGGGTTTAGACACAAGGGGGGCAATCAACAATAACCCCTTTGTCGGTGGTGTTGAGTGCGGCAGGTACGGGGCCTCGGCCATGGATTTTTCCAGCTCCTTTCAGGCACTGACCGCTAAAAAGAGCTGGTTCTTTTTTGATGACGAAATGGTATGCTTGGGCAGTGATATCACTTGTCCTACCACAGATACGGCCGAAACAATTGTCAATCAGCGTCCCCTTTCGGCAAACGGTCTGCCTCTTATTGTGAACGGCTCAACCGTTACCTCGTCGCTGGGTTGGTCTGGAAAAGTCGCAGATGCCTCTTGGGCAGCCTGCGACAGCATGGGCTATTATTTTCCCGGTGGATGTGAGCTCTCAGCAAAAGCGGTAACCCAGACCGGCCGGTGGAGGAGTATCGGTTCTGGCGATACAACACTGCATTCCAATCCAATGTTGACGCTCTGGATAAACCATGGGATCAATGCCGCTGGGGCAGATTATGCCTATGCCGTACTCCCGAATAAAAGCGCAGCAGACATGGCCGCCTATGCTGCTGAACCCGATGTGCAAGTAGTTTCGAACAATGATACCCTGCAGGCCGTTGAAAACACTCCGTTGAATGCCGTGGGTGCCGTGTTCTGGAAGCCCGGTATCTGCGGCATCGTCCAGGCAGACAGCCCTTGCGTGGCTTTTTGGCGCGTCACACCGGACAGCCTCTATTTCTCCGCAACCTATCCGCCGCATACCTCGCCGACGATTCATTTCACCATCAACGATCCGCTTATCCTGCTCAATTCGTCCAAGACCATTACGGTTTCCACGGACAGTATCACAACCTCCGTCTCCTTTCAGTCCGAGCAGGGCAAAACCATGCAAGCAACCTTCAGGAGAATCCACAAGGTTTTCGGATATGTCCGGGTAACGGCGATTGATTCTGCGACCCACGATCCGGTTGCAGGCGCTTCCTGTACGGTACTCAAGGCCTATTCTGTTTCCGGGGTAACGGATTCATTGGGCCGGGTTGTGCTAAAGACCGATACAGGGTCTAACCAGGTCACGGTCCAGAAATTCGCTTGGCGTTCGGTGTCAGTCCCATCGGTTGCGGTGTTACCCGGTGAGACTACGGAGGTCGCTCTTTCCATGGTCAAATATTCCGTATCCGGGATTCGGCTCGTTCCGGATACGCTAAGATTAGGTTTGCAGGATGAAGGAACGTTCAAGGTCCTTGGTTTTTATCCGGATTCCAGCGTAGATACCTTGTCAGAGATATTTGACTGGACCCTTTTACCGGATACCCTGGTCACTATCTCTCCAACAGGTGTGGTGACAACCGGTTTGTATGCCGGGACTGCTGCGGTTCAATGTAGTTCCGCTGCTCTTGGGTATACCGCTTCTGCACATCTCTTGGTTTTGTCACACATCCGCCTCTATCCCATTGCCGATGCTTTTACCCGCGATGGAACTTATGCCGGTATCAATTACGGTACGGATTCTCTTTTGCCGGTAAAAAGTGCCAGCAGTGGTTATAACAGAAGGGTATTCTTTAAATTCGATTTGTCCAGGCTGTCTGATTTGACTATCGAATCTGTTACGTTCAAGGTTTGCGCTTATTTGTCAGCTCCTTTATCGAGTGCCTATCCGGTTGGAATATATCCTGTTTCTACGGATTCCTGGGAGGAAAATACCCTGACTTGGACCAATCAGCCTGTTTTGGGTCCGGCTTTGGACACCTTCTCCTTTGCAGCCGGTGCCACCACTGCATGGTATGAAACAGACGTGACCGCTTATGTTAACCAGGAATTGGCCAAAGACAGTATCTTGTCATTGGGACTCTATGACCCCAGCGCAGCAAATATGTA
>MGVN01000094.1:0-2055 GCA_001800515.1 Elusimicrobia bacterium RIFOXYB2_FULL_49_7
CATTTTGCTGGCAACTTCTCCGGAGCTGTGGCCGCCCATGCCGTCGGCTACGATAAATAATCCCAGTTTTCCGTCAACAAGGAAACTGTCCTCGTTGTTCGAGCGGATAAGGCCGGCGTTCGATTGTGCCGCAAATTGCAGTGTCATAGGTTGGTGGATATGGCTTTTAAATCGTTTAACATTTCCGCGCCGTTCTGGTAACGCGCATCAGGGTTTTTCTCAAGAGCTTTATCCAATATACTGGTAAGATTGTCGGGCAGGGACGGATTCAAAGTTTTGATGCCCGGATGTTTTTCGTTTGCTATTTTATAAAGAAGCTCGGCAATGCTGTCTCCGGCAAAAGGTTTTGTTCCCGAAAGAAGCTCAAAGAACATCACGCCCAGCGAAAACAGGTCGCTTCTGCCGTCAACTTTCTTGCCGGCGATCTGTTCCGGCGACATGTAGCTGGGAGTTCCCAGCACCGTACCGGTCTGCGTTTTGGAAGATGCGGCAATGCGGGCGATTCCAAAATCCGTGATTCTCAACGAACCATCTTTAAGAAGCATGATGTTTGCGGGTTTTATGTCCCGGTGAATAACGCCCTGTCGGTGCGCGTAATCAAGTCCGTCGGCAACTTTGGAAACATAGTCAAGCACCGTGGCGACGGGAAGAAGATTCTGCTTGTCGGTATACTTTTTAAGGTCTTCGCCTTCCAGCAGTTCCATCGCTATGTAAGATACTTCGTTATCTTCGCCGGCGTCGTATATTTTGATTATGTTGGGATGGTTTAATCCGCCCGCGGACTCCGCCTCGCGGAAAAAACGTTCCTTGACCTGTTTCGCGGACGCCTCGTCGATGTCGTCGTCGAAACGCACGGTTTTTATGGCAACCATCCTGTTGATTTTCGGGTCCTTGCCCAGGTATACCGTTCCCATCGCGCCGCGCCCGAGTTCCTTTACAATCTCGTAGCGCCCGAGGGTGGGGGCCGCGGCAGAGGCTCCCTCTATAATCACCGTACCTTCGGCCGCGCCTTTCTTTGCGCCGATGGAGCCGAATACCGCGCCTTCCGAAGCGGCTTTCAGCTGCTTTATTCGTTCGTCAATGCCTTTGTATCTTGGGTCAACCGTTCTTATGTGCTCATATACGGCGGCGGCCTTGTTGAACTGGCGTTTGCGTTCAAGGTCAAGCCCCAGGTTGTAAAGCAATTCCTTCATCTGTTCGTCTATCGGGCATTTGCGGAACTTGTCGAAAGCCATGTCCAGCATTCCCTGCCCCTGGAAGGAAAGCCCGAGCATCTTGTTTGTTTCAATGGCGCTTGCCTCAACCAGCTCCTTTTTTCGTTCCGTCACAAGGAACCGCTTTGACGTGATGATAACGTAGCCGGCCGCCAGCAGGAAGAGCGCATAAAATATTTTTATCCAGTACCCCGACGTAATAAAGAAATAAGTGCCGGCCCCGGCGATGCCTGCGAAAAGCAGAAGCGATACTATGGCGCCCGGCAGCGCCTTCAGGCGCGGAAGAAGCAGCATAACGAACAGTCCCGTAAAAACTATGACGGCAAGCTCAGCCTTTTGCGCCCATTCGGGCCGCGTAATAAAATTCTGCTGCAATATGTCCGAGATTATGGTGGCTGTAATTTCTACGCCCGGAAAATTATGGCCTGCGGGGGTAACGTGCAGATCCGCTATGCCGATTACCATTTGCCCGACAAGCACTATCTTGTTGCGCAGCGCCGCCGGGTCAATTTTACCGTTTAGAACGTCGTAAAATGAATAAGACGGGAAAGTTCCCACGGGGCCGTAGTAGCTTATAAGCATGCGGCCGGTTGCGTCAACAGGTATGACGGCGCGGCCAATGGTAAGCGAGTGGCCGAGGCGGAGTTTGACTTCTTCCATCGGTACGTTGAGATGCTGCCGCACTATCTGCGCGGCAAACGAAGGGTAGTATTCGCCCTGGAAGCCTATAACAGGCAACTCGCTGCGCACTACGCCGTCATAATCCGGCACTATATTCACGTGGCCTATGGCAGGCGCATAAGCGGCGAAAATATCAAGCGGGACGGCGGGATTGTTTCCC
>MGVN01000094.1:2129-3289 GCA_001800515.1 Elusimicrobia bacterium RIFOXYB2_FULL_49_7
CTCTTCGCCGAGCGACGGGCCGATGGAAAAATACATCGGCAGTACCACGTTCGCGGTTTGCCGCAGCGATTCCCTTAGAAACGCGTCGTTGTCGAGGCGTATCTCGGCGTCTGAAAGTTCCTGTATTATTTTATCTTTGGCTGTGATATTGCGGGTTACAAGCGGGGGGATAACTTCTTTGAGCTTCCTTATCTCTACAAGCCCCTGGTTTCGTTCCGGTTCGGTAAAAAGAACGTTGAAGCCGATGACTTTTGCGCCGGCCGCATGGATGGCGGTAAGCCCCTGCGCTATCAGCGACCGCGGCCACGGCCACCTGCCTAGTTTGGCGATAGAATCATTGTCTATCGCGACTATGGCGATTTCATTGCCGGGCGCGGCGCTTTCGCGCAGGTTCGTGCGCCAGTCAAAGGTTTTAAGTTCGAGGGATTCGAAAATATTCAGCTGGAGGAGGAATGCTCCCAGCGTTATTACCGTTAGAAGCGTGCCTATGATAAGCTCGGGGATAAAATGTTTTTTCATAGGATGTGTGGCGTTGAGTATAACAACAATAGGATTATAACAAGAATCCAATATCAAGTCAAGGAGTTTTTGAAATTGACAATAACGGGTTAAATTGGTAACATGATAGTCTAAAAACTCGTAAAAACAAGGATCCGATTATGCTATCATACCGACAGGGAACGCTATACGCCGAAGATGTATCCGTGGAATCGCTTGCCTCAAAATTTGGCACTCCCTTATATGTGTATTCCCAAAAGCAATTGCTTGATAATTACCGCTCTTTTGAAGGTGTTTTCGCTTCCGTGCCACACATGGTATGCTACGCGGTCAAGGCCAATTCAAACGCTGCGATCCTCAAAACGCTGGCCGCGGCCGGCGCAGGCGCGGATATCACATCGGGCGGAGAGTTGTTTCGTGTCCTTAAAGCGGGTTTTCACGCCCGGAAAATAGTATATGCCGGCATCGGGAAGACGGGCGCCGAAATAGAGTACGCGCTCCGCGAAAACATATTCATGTTTAACGTGGAATCGCTGGAAGAGCTTGATGCGATAAACCGCAGCGCTTCGCGTTTGGGCAGGCGGGCGAGGATAGCTTTTCGCATAAATCCGCATGTAGACCCGCACACCCATCACTATATAACCACAGGCAAAAGCGGCGTC
>MGVN01000094.1:3369-4237 GCA_001800515.1 Elusimicrobia bacterium RIFOXYB2_FULL_49_7
ACACAGCCATATCGGTTCGCAGATTACCAGCGTCGGGCCTTTTAAACTTGCGGCACGCAGGATAGCCGAAATAGTGCGGCGGCTTTCAAAGGCCGGCATAACGCTTTCCCACGTTGACCTGGGCGGCGGGCTGGGTATCCGTTATTCAAAGGAAAATCCGCCTGCGCCCGCGCAATTGCGCGATGCGGTGCTGCCGGAATTTTCATTTTTTAAAGGAACTTTTGTTTTTGAACCGGGACGTTATATCGTCGGTAATGCCGGCATACTGGTGGCCGGCGTTATATACCGTAAAACGGCCGGCGGAAAGAATTTCCTGATAGTCGATGCAGGGATGAACGACCTTATCCGCCCGACGCTTTACGAGGCGTATCACGAGATTATGCCTGTAAGCGGCTCTTCGCGCAGGAAAATAAAAGCCGACATAGTCGGCCCTATTTGCGAAACGGGCGATTTTCTCGGCAAGAACCGGATGCTGCCGCGGCTCGGGCAGGGCGAACATCTTGCCGTTGCTTGCGCGGGCGCGTATGGTTTTGCGATGTCTTCACAGTACAACTCCCGTCTTCGTGCGGCTGAAGTAATGGTCAGCGGCGCGTCGCACCGTCTTTTACGACGCCGGGAGAAATACGGCGACCTGGAATTAAAATGAAAAAAAAGATACCGTTTACCAAGATATCGGCGGCGGGAAATGATTTTATTCTAATAGACAACCGCAAAAAAATATTGCCGCGTGACGTTGCAAGGCTTGCGGCGCGCTGGTGCCACCGCAAGTTTTCGATAGGGGCCGACGGGCTTATGCTGCTGGAAGAAAGCAGGAAGGCTGATTTTAAAATGAGGTTCTTTAATGCCGACGGTTCCCATGCCGCCATGT
>MGVN01000094.1:4256-4755 GCA_001800515.1 Elusimicrobia bacterium RIFOXYB2_FULL_49_7
GATAGCGCGGTTTGCCTGTATCCTGGGCGCCGCGCCGAAAAACATGGCCTTTGAAACGGACGCCGGCCTCGTGCGCGCCGTCGTAAACGGGAAAAGCGTGAGGCTTTACTTGTATGAACCGAAGGATGCCAGGCTTGATTTTACGCTTCGCGTCGAGAAAAAAGAGTTTGACGTATCGTTCATAAACACCGGCGTGCCGCACACGGTTGTGTTCGTAAACGACATAGAAAAAGCGGACGTGGCGAGCCTCGGGCGCATGGTTCGCTTTCACCGCGTGTTTGCGCCGCATGGAACCAACGTAAATTTCGTCGAAAAGAAGGATTCTCATTCGATATACGTGCGCACCTACGAGCGCGGTGTCGAGGATGAAACTCTTGCCTGCGGAACGGGAGTAACGGCAAGCGCCATAATAGCGGGACTCAGGGGCATGGTAAAACCGCCGGTAAACTGTATTACGCGCGGCGGATATACGCTGAAAGTTTCCTATCATCTAAACGAT
>MGVN01000094.1:4766-10198 GCA_001800515.1 Elusimicrobia bacterium RIFOXYB2_FULL_49_7
GCTTTCCCCCGTCTCAAACGTATATCTTGAAGGCCCCGCCGAGTTAAGCTTCCGCGGCGAGGTTGATATTTAAATGTCCCCAGGAGGTCATATGTTCGAAGGTTCCTATGTAGCTATCGTAACGCCGTTCAAGGACGGGAATGTTGATTTAGATAAACTAAATGAGCTTGTGGAGTTTCACGTTGCCAACGGGACTGCCGGCATTGTGCCGTGTGGAACCACGGGCGAGTCGGCCACTCTTTCACACGAAGAACACGAGATGGTTATTGAAACCGTAATGCGCTCGGCAAAAAAACGCCTCAAAGTTGTAGCCGGTACCGGATCCAACAATACCGCCGAAGCCATTGAGCTTACCCGGTTTGCCGAAGAGATAGGCTGCGACGGCGCGCTTCTTATCGCGCCATATTACAACAAACCTACGCAGAAGGGGCTTTACCTCCATTTCAAGGCCGTGGCCGATGCTGTGAAAATACCGATAGTTGTTTACAATATACAGGGGCGGACCGCCGTCAACATTCTGCCCGAGACGCTTGCGCGAATAGCCGCCGAATGCAAAAACGTGGTGGCCGTCAAAGAGGCGTCCGGTTCGCTGGAGCAGATGGCGATGGTACACGCCTTAAGCCCGGGGCTTGATATTCTTTCCGGCGATGATGCGCTGACGCTGCCGCTTCTTGCAATAGGTGGGACGGGCGTAATATCGGTTGTGGCAAATATAGCGCCGCGCGACGTTGCGGACATGATTGCGGCCTTCAAAAAGGGAGACTTGAAAAAAGCCATGGAGCTGCACTACAAATTGCTGTCGCTGGTAAGGGCGATGTTCATCGAAACGAATCCCATACCGGTAAAAACGGCGATGTCGCTGAAAGGAATGTGTTCAGCCGACCTTCGCTTGCCGATGTGTGCAATGGATGACTCAAACAGGGACAGGCTTATAAAAGCGATGAAGGAGTACGGTTTACTATGAACAAAACAAGAATAGTAGTTTGCGGCGCGATGGGGCGCATGGGAGCAAGCATCATCCGGCTTGCGCAGAACAGTGAACATTTTTCGGTCGTGGCAGGCGTGGAGCGTAAAGAGGAGTGCCGGGAAAACACCGGCTGCGTCGTTGTCGACGACCTGGCGCGCGTGGTAAAAAATGCCGATGTGGTTATTGATTTCACCGCGCCGATTGCAACGCTCGGGCATATTCCGATTGTAGTCGCCGCCGGCAAGGCGATGGTTATAGGCACCACGGGTTTTACACCGGAGCAGCTACAGGAAATCCGCTCGGCCGCCGGAAAAATACCGGTTGTGTTTTCGCCCAATATGTCGGTAGGCGTAAATCTTTTGTTCAGGCTTGTTAAAGAAGCCGCCAGGGCGTTGTCCGATTACGATATCGAGATCGTGGAGCTGCATCATAACAGAAAAAAGGATGCGCCTTCCGGAACCGCCGCAAAGCTGGCCGACATAATGGCCACGGAACTCGGCCGCAAGATGAGCGACGTCGGCGTTTACGGCAGGCAGGGCGACGTTGGTGCGCGCACTAAGGAAGAAATCGGCGTCATGGCCGTGCGCGCCGGGGATATCGTCGGAGACCACACGGTTTATTTTGCGGGACAGGGAGAACGGGTGGAACTTACGCACCGCGCGCATTCGCGTGACACCTTAGCCTCCGGCGCGTTAAAAGCCGCCCGCTGGCTAACCGGCCGGCAGCCCGGCTTGTACGAAATGCTGGATGTTCTGAATCTAAAATGAAAAGGAGCAAATGATGATCTATCTTCGTTTCCAGGTTGACGGGAACCATTCGCGTTACGGTATCCTTGAGGGTAAGACAGTCTGCGAGATTACTCCGAATTTTTTCGGGCCGTATAAGAAAACCGGTAAAAAATATTCCCTGTCCAAGGTAAAGTTGCTGCCTCCCTGCCAGCCGTGCAAGATAATCGCGCTCGGGTTAAATTACCTTGAGCATATCAAGGAAATGAAGATGTCCATGCCTTTGCAGCCGCTGATTTTCCTGAAAGCGCCATCCGCGCTGATTGGACCCGGCGACAATATCGTTTCGCCTTCGGCATCCCAGCGTGTGGATTACGAGGCGGAGCTTGCGGTTGTAATAAAAAAGAAAGCGCGCAACGTTTCAACGCGCAGGGCGCCAGAGTACGTGCTCGGCTACACCTGTTTTAACGACGTTACCGCGCGCGACCTCCAGAAGTTGGACGGCCAGTGGGCGCGTGCCAAATCATTCGACACTTTCGCGCCGCTCGGCCCTTGGATAGTGGATTCCATCGACCCTAATAACCTTAAAATAGAAGCCCTCCTTAACGGCAAGGTGAAACAGCGTTCCACCACCAACGACATGATATTCAAGATTGACGAGATCGTCTCGTTCATATCCGGCATCATGACGCTTATGCCCGGCGACGTCATCGCCACCGGCACCCCGCCCCGCGTCGGCCCCATGCAACCCGGCGACAAAGTAGAAATAAAAATCCAAAAAATCGGCTCCCTCATAAACAAGGTAGTGTAATTGCCTGATGCTGCGCTTTCTGTTTATTATAATCATTTCGATGCTGGCACGGCTCCCGGCTTCCTGCGACGATGCAGTTTTTCAAGGCAAGGGGGAATCCGTCTGGCCACTCAATAATGAAATGATCAGGTAGAGATGGTGAGGGAAAAAGTAGTAATTACCGCTGATTTTGACGGTTTCTCATGGGCTGGTGGTGAAAAAGAAGTGTCATACGTGCTTAGGACGGGATCTCTTTGGAAAGGCCCTGTTTCGATTGCGGAAATAGTTATTGATGGCATTGATACAAGATTTGTAAAATCCATAAGTCCGGAAGGCTACACTATGGATGATGACTCTAAGAAGTGGTGTCAGGCTTGACTAACTCAACTAAATACATTTCCTATTATGATATTCCGAACTCGGCGTAGTTTTTAGACTTCCTGTACAAGAGTAACCAAACAATGAGAAAAATTATTCGGCTTTTGCTGGTTCTAAATATTGCATTTTCCGGTTGCGCCACGGTTCCGCGTTCGGTTGGCAATGGCGTTTTTTTGGGGGAAAAGCCGGAGCTGTCAACGGAACGGCTGCATAACGCCGAGGTGGACGAATATATCAGCAATTTACTGGAGCGCGTAACGGCATACGCGGACAAAGATTATCGGTTGTCGGTTAATGTTCTTGCAACAGGCCGCGTGCAGGGTGTGTTCAGCTTCATGTTCAATGAGGTGGAAGTTACCCGTGGCATGTTGAATGTGATTACAAATGAATCTGAGCTTGCCTGCCTGCTTGCGCACGAAGTTGGCCATTGCGCATTGAAGCACGACGAGCGGTTTAAACGCGATAATACGCTCGACAAGGTATTGTCTTTTGCGCTCGGTTTGTTTATTAAAAATAGATCGTTGAAGGACAGGCTGTTACGCCACCAGAAGGAAATCAGCGATTCCGGTTGGGGCAAGAAGCTTGAGATGGAAGCTGACAGGTACGGTGCCGAGCTTGCCGCAAAAGCGGGATATAATCCATACGCATTTTCAGATTTATTCGATCGGCTGGCCGGCAAGGTTGACGATAATGTAATTTACCGTCTTAACAAAATCAAGGGAACCCACCCCGCGCTTGAATCGCGCGCAAAAGAACTGCGTAAGTATCTCGAAGGAAAAGGATACCCGCAATCCGCCGGGAAGGTGGGTGCAGGCGTCTATCAGTCTTCCTTGTCATCATTGGTTAATGTCAGCGCGGCAAAGCAATCGCAAGCCGCATTGGACAGCGCGGCCAGAGATGCTTTGGCCAGTCTTGACAAAATTATTTCAGAACTCGAAAACAATGTTGCCGCAAAGCAGCCTCTCGCGTTAGAGCGATACTTGACGATAATGGAAACCGTAGCCGATGTTGCCAAACGCTACGATATCGGCAGGGATGATATATTCCCTGATGCCGGCATGGCGCCCGGGCCTCAGTTTATGGAAGAGGAAATATATCAGGATATTCCGCTATGGGCGGAACAAGCAGGCATACGCGCCGAGATATTGCAAAAGGCGCGAAATATATTTTCGCTGGCGGGTCATGTTGGTGTAGGCGCGATACCTGGTGCGGGCGATGCGGTTGATTTGTACGAGCTTGTTGCGGGAAGAGATTTATTCACCGGCGAAAAACTAAATTCTTACGAGCGGCGCATTACTGCTTTGGGATTATTGGTTGGCAGCGGCTCATCTTGGCGTCAGTTTGCGCGTGGGATAGATTCTGAACTTGCGGCAGTTTCATCAAGGGTTATCGCTAACAATATAACCGAAGCGCGCCACAGTCTTAAGGAAGCTGTAGCCTGTTTTGAAAATGGCTCCGACTGGAAACGCATCTACTCCAAGACGGCTAACCTTGGATACAAGCCGGATAAATTGCCCTACTGGAAAGGTGTAAGCGTATATGAAACATCTCTGTCTAAGACAGCGGAATTTTACAGGGTTCATGGATATACCAATCAAATAGGAAACTGGCTTGTTGATTTTAATCCGTCTAAATTTACGGCTGTAGAACTTAAAGATACTCTTGCTTTGCCGGCTATTCCAACGGCATATTCAAAAGTTACGGTTATGCCCGGAACAAGGCTTAGGGTTGGGGTTGCCGGAAAAATTCAAGAATATGGCCGGGGTGGCATAGTTCAATGGCAGATATTGACTGGAAACAATAAATTGGAAGAAATTGGGCTTGTCTTTGAAAAACTTGGAGAAATAAAATGAGTGAGGAATTGAAGAAGTGGCAAGTTGAAGCAAATGGCTTGACATATGCCATGCTGGAGAAATTAATTCCATTACGTAAAGTTCTTCCGGAGCATTTTCCTGAAAAAATTATTGAATCACCCGGAGGGAATTATGCTTTGCTTCTTTACGGGGGCAGCGAGATCGGCAAAGAAGAGACAGTGCAAAATTATATATTGGTAAAGGATGCAAAGCGGCCATACATAATACTAAAAAGCGATATGGCATTTATTTATTTACATGCGCAAATTTATAAATCTGACACTGTTCAATGGTCGCAAGATGAAGAGTATCTTGGCCTTAGCACGTCCGTATGTTTCGAATCATGTTATGAGGCAAAACTAATAATTGATGTAAGAAGAAATAAGTTTACGCTTGTTCCGCTGGCGGGTTCACAATATTTTCAAATGGAATTTCTGCCTCGCCGTATGTTTAAAATAGATTATATTGATGAAGGTGCGCATCATTTTGATAAAATTCTAACTAAAAAAACATACTTATCACGATTTCACTGGTTACCGTTGTCAGAATTTGCGACAGCACGAAAACTTTTCAAAAAGGGCTATTTCGGTAACCTTGTGGGATATAAGTGGCGCGGTTTTAACAAACATTTCAAAAACAGCCGCGACGAATGGCCTTACGAACAGCAGCAACTTCGGGAAAGACATTAACCCGTATTCTTTAATGGTTGCGAAAATGAA
>MGVN01000094.1:10249-12167 GCA_001800515.1 Elusimicrobia bacterium RIFOXYB2_FULL_49_7
GTATCTTTTTGTGGAGATTGACAGGAAGAAGAAGGCGGCGATTGCCCGCGGGGTGGATATTATTGCGCTGGGGGTGGGCGATCCGGATCAGCCGACGCCCGAGCATATCATTCGCGCGGGGCAGGAGGCGCTGGCGCGGCCCGCAAACCACCA
Source organism: Elusimicrobia bacterium RIFOXYB2_FULL_49_7 (assembly GCA_001800515.1). Next base: position 10,403 of record MGVN01000094.1, read on the forward strand.
GTACCCGTTCGGCGCGGGGATGAAATCTTTCCGCGAGGCGGTTGCCGGCTGGTACAAGACGCGCTTTAACGTTACGCTTAACCCGGACAACGAGGTCTGCTCGTTGATAGGCTCGAAAGAGGGTATAGGCCATTTTCACCTGGCGTTCGTAAACCCCGGCGATGTCGTGCTTATCCCCGAGCCGGGTTACCCGGTTTATAACACGGGGACGATATTTTCCGACGGCGAACCCTATTTTATGCCACTTCGCGCGGAAAATAATTTTCTGCCGGATCTGGGTGCAATACCTGAAAGCGTGGCAAAACGCGCGCGCATAATGTTTATTAATTATCCCAATAACCCGACGGCCGCCACCGCCCCGCGCGGATTCTATGAGAAAGTCATAGAATATGCGCGCAAATACGGAATAATCGTGGCGCACGACGCGGCCTATTCCGAGATATATTATGAAAACAAGCCGATGAGTTTTCTTGAGATTCCCGGCGCGAAAGAAGTCGGCGTCGAATTTCATTCGCTTTCCAAAACGTATAACATGACGGGCTGGCGAATCGGCTGGGTATGCGGCAACCCTGATATAGTCAAGGGGCTTTCGACGGTAAAAGACAATTACGATTCCGGCGCGTTCCAGGCGGTGCAGGAAGCGGCCGTGGCCGCGCTAACCGGCCCTCAGGATTGCGTGGAGAATATGCGCGCGCTTTACAGGGAGCGCCGCGACGCGCTCTGCGACGGGCTGGCCAAACTCGGCTGGAAAGTTACGAAGCCGCAGGCTACATTTTACGTGTGGGCGAACGTTCCCAAAGGCTATAGTTCGTCGGCAACGGTTGGAAAACTGCTCGACGATGCCGGTATAGTATGCACTCCCGGCAACGGGCTGGGGTCATCCGGCGAAGGCTACGTCCGTTTCGCGCTCACCGTAGGCGTTCCGCGCATAAACGAGGCGCTGTCGCGCATAGCGCGCATAAAGTGGTAACAGTTTACATAGGCCTGGGGTCTAATCTGGGTAACAGAAAAAACAATATAAATAATGCCCTGGAGAATCTTGCGCGCCTGCCGGATACCATACTTCTAAAAACCTCCTCGTTATACAACAGTTCCGCGATAGGCCCGGCGCAGCGTGATTATATTAATTGCGTTGCCAGGATCACTACTTCACAACCACCTCAAAAATTGCTGGATAATCTGCATGAAATAGAACGGCGGATGGGACGTAAAAAAAATAGGCGTTGGGGCCCACGGCTGATAGACCTCGATATTATTTTTTACGGGCGTCGCATAATTTCCGGCGGCAACCTTGCTGTTCCTCACCGCGAGGCCGCACGCCGTCGTTTCGTAATCGAACCGATGTCGGAGATAGCTCCGGGGTTCGTTCATCCCGTTATTCGAAAGACAATGCGTACGTTACGCAACAACCTCAGATTGACAGCTAAAGGCCAAAAAGTTACAATAATTCCATGGAAAAAATAACGACGGTAGCATTACGGCAGATGAAAGAGCGCGGCGAGAAGATAGTTATGCTTACCGGCTACGATTTCAGCATGGCAAAGTTGCTAAATGAGGCGGGGGGTGAGGCTATACTTGTCGGCGATTCGCTGGGCATGGTTAAACTGGGTTGCGAAACTACGCTGCCGGTAACGGTTGACGATATCATATATCATTGCAAGGCCGTGAAGCGCGGCAACAGCCGTTCGCTTATTATTGCGGACATGCCCTTTATGTCTTACGAAGCGGGTGTTGATGAAGCTATAGTCAACGCCGGGAAAATGGT
>MGVN01000095.1 GCA_001800515.1 Elusimicrobia bacterium RIFOXYB2_FULL_49_7
CAATTGATGCAACCATCACTGCCGAAGCGGGCGGCTTCGTGACCTGCCTGTATATAAAGGGAGCGGGTCTCGGGCCGAATGGGCAGGCTTGTGTCATAACAGACCGCGCCGCTGAATCGACCATTCGCAATCAATCTATCCTCGGGTTGTACGATAACCGGCACCATTCGAAGCAGGTCGGCAATACGCGTTCCCAACCGAACGGTGACCATGATAGGAGAAGGCAATCCTTGGCCGGACAATGTTATCGTGGTATCCACCGGCTGTTGACCGGTCGTTGTTGCCTTGGCCAAGCTCACCACTCTATCGGCATTGAGAAATCGGCACCCTTCTGTCGGCCGACCCAACTTTCCTAATCTTTCAAGAAGCAGTTCGGGTAATCCGGCAGGATAGCGGTTTGGCACACCCGTCGTCTCTGCCAAACCTGTCGGCAAATCCGCAATCAATGGCAAATCGTTTTCTAATAACGTAAGAAAAATCGGATGATGCCCGCTCTTTTTCTTTAGAAGTTCAAGCCCCGAGTAGAAGGATGGGCGCTCATTTACTAACACGAAACGATTGTTTTGTTCAACCGGATCACGATCCACGCAACTAATTAAGAGCGGGTGGCCGATAAACGGTTCTTCCGTCCTTGCAGACAGGGTCCATTCATCGGGCCGGACAGAAAGAGAGACTTTTTGGAACAATGCCCCTTCCATGTCGGTAAACGGTTCCACCCCCTCCACGGTACCGGTAACCGAAGAAAAAAAGCTCCCCTGATCAATAATATTCTCACCGGTCGCCACCTCGCTTCCCTTTCGGATTGCCAAAGGAAGTGAAAAAGGGATGAGAAAAGAGGCTTGGCTCGGCAGGGAACAGGTACGTGCAACAGCAGCACGCTGATCGTATTTCAGATAAGGGGTGATGCTGCCGAAGAAATCATGAATAGACACGATGGGTTGCCTTATTTTTTATGGCACAGGGTACAATCCTCCACCCCATGACAATCCGCACACTGTTTACCGATACACCGTTTATGCACCGCTTCTTCCGTACAAACCTTGCTTCGGATATCCTTGTTGTTGTAATGGCATTTGCGGCAATTCCGTTCCGGTCGTTGGGCGGCATCCTGCTGATCATTATGATGACATTGACCGCACTCCAGACCCGGTCCGTCCTTGTCCGTATGAAGCCGGTGGTCAAAAACAACAGGTCCGCCTTTGGTTTTAAAAAGGATACGGGAAACGTCATGATGCCGATGGATGAAATGGGCTAAAACAGCGAAAAGCAGCAAACCTGCGGCCATATATAATACGATTTTATTTAATTTTGTTGAAGTCATAAGGTAGACGGAAAAATATAATCAAATCCCTCGAAACAGAACAATCCATAAAAAGGTTTATACCTGTGGTGGAAGGGTATTATATTTACGGCTCTAAGGGAGGAGTACCCGATGTCATTGAAAAAAGAATATCTGAAAAGTAAACCCCTCTGCCGCGTCACCTTTGTGCTGCCGGCTAAATTGACTGAAAATACCAATCAGGCGAATCTGGTCGGTGAGTTCAACGATTGGAACAAGCAAACCACACCCATGAAAAGAATAAAAGGGATCTTTTCCGTCACGATCATGCTGGAAAAAGGACGCGAATATCTCTTCCGTTATCTGTTGGATGAAGACCGCTGGGAAAACGACCCTGCTGCGGACAAATACCTCCCCTCTCCCATGGGAAACAATCAGAATTCCGTGGTGGTCGTATAACCCTTCCGGTCATTCATACAAGAAGGTGGTAAACCGTATGACGAAACCCAGGGTTTTGATTTTTCTGACCCTCCTTTTTTTTATAACCGGCTGTTCCATTAATAAGGTGGCCACGACCTCTCTTGCCAATGCCTTGGCCAGCGGCAGCGGCTCTGTTTTCTCTTCGGAAGACGATATCGATTTAGTTTGTCAGGCCCTTCCATTGGCACTGAAAACCATGGAAGCCCTGGTTGACAAAGTTCCTGACAACAAAGAGTTAGACCTCTCCTTGGCCAGCGGATTCATACTTTACACGGTTGCTTCCGTGGAGATGGGCGCTGATAAAATCAAAGACACCGATTTAACCGAATACAGTCGTTTACGGCTAAGAGCTCGGAAACTGTATTATCGTGCGTATCAATACGGCCTTCGCGGCCTGGCACTAACGGACAAGAATTTCCTCAAATTATATTCGCAAGACCGGGAAAAAGCCCTTTCGCTTATCACTCGACAAGAAGATGTCAGTTTACTGTATTGGACGGGCGCCGCACTGGCCAAATGGATTACCTTTTCAAAAAACGAACCTGCCGCGGTAATACGCCTCCCCGAAGCGGTGGAATTCATGCGGCACGCCCTCCGTATCAATCCGGAGTATGACAACGGTTCCCTTTATGAATTCTTTACCGCATACGAATCCCGTTTCGGAAGCGCATCGGATACCGCCAAGGCCATGGAATATTACCGTCAAGCCGTGCGCGCATCGGAAGGCAAAAAACTTTCCGTCTATCTTACCTATATAGAAAGCTTTGCCATCCCGTTTCAGGACAAAAAAGCATTTAAAAGCAATATTCGGACGATACTGGATTTTGACCTCAATATCTGGCCTGCGTTTAAGTTGGCCAATGCGCTGACCCGCCGCAAAGCGGAACTTCTGCTGGCACAAGAAGACAATTTATTTCTGGAGAATTAACCATGCATCCGGTCTATGACAGTATATCTAAAGTCATCATCATCCTGATTTTATCCTCCCTCCTGGGACAGGGATATGGAGAAAGCGCTCTTTCCATCAAGCTGGGGTCCCTCGCTCCGGAAGGAACGGCCTTTTATGATATCACGCTCAACATAGCCAACGAATGGAAACGCCTCTCGAACAACAAGGTTGAGCTGAAAATTTACGCCGGCGGAATTGCGGGTTCGGAACCCGATATGGTCCGTAAGATGAAAATCGGGCAGTTGCAAGCCGCGTCTCTTTCCGCTACAGGGCTTATCCTGATTGACCCCTCCTTTGTGGTGCTCCAACTGCCCGCCATGATGAGTTCCACGGAAGAGTTGGATTATTGTTTGAAGGAAATGATCCCCATCGTTTCGGAAAGACTCAAGGAAAAAGGATATATCCTGGTTAATTATTCCGATTTAGGGCCGCTTTATTTCTTTACAACCAAGAAGGTGACGACTATTAAGGAATTGATGAAACTCAAGATTTGCACCTTTGCCACGGATCGCGACAGCAAAGCCCTTTGGCAAAAGGCGGGGTTTAATGTAGTGGATTTGAACCAGAGCGATGTACTGGCAGCCCTACAGACCGGACTCGTAGACGGGTTTATCCATACCCCCATCTTCGCCCTTTCCATGCAATGGTTCGGTATTGCAAAATACATGGTCAATGTGAATTATGGCTATGCCCTGGCAACCCTGGTGGTAAAAAAGGAAAGCTGGGATAAAATAGACCCCTCCCTGCAGGCGCAACTGTTATCCATCGCACAAACCGAAAAGGAAAAAACGCTTTCGGAAATCCGGGGGATGGATAAAAAAGCAATAGCCGCCATGAAAGCCCACGGACTCCAGCTCTTTGAACCCGCCGCAAAGGATATCCCTTTGTGGTTGCATCCGCCGCAAAGCGTTTACCCGCAGGTGCGCGGTTCACTTATTCCGGCGGAGGTTTTCGACAAGGCCATGGCGGTCCGTGAAGCTTATCGATCCGGGAAAGACCGTTGATTCGGAAGGTACGAAAGCTCCTTTATCGGTTGGAAAATCTGTTTTCCATTGCCGTTCTCTCGGCCATGGTGTTTCTGCCTCTGCTGCAAATCCTCACGCGGAAAATTGCCGGGACCTCCATCAACGGCGCCGCCGATTATTTCCAACACGGCACCTTATGGATAACCTTTGCAGGCGCTTCTTTGGTCTCCCGGCGCGGGCGTCATCTTCGGTTTGCGGCCATGATACGGCTGCCCGCAAGGTTGGATACCTATACCCGTCAATTTTATACCGCCGTATCGATTGCCATCACAACGGTGTTTGTTTTCTCCGCCGGAGCGCTGGTGCACGTGGAAATGATATCCCCGACCTTTGTTGCACCGTTCCTGCCCACTTGGCTGGCCCTGCTTCCCATGCCTCTGTTCATGGCGAGCGTCACGATTCATTTTTTTTACCGCTCCCGGGTCAGCGTCCAATCGAACTGGGCTATTCTGTTCATGGCACTCTTGTTTCTGACGGTCGCGTTTGTTCCGGAAGGCGCCCGCGCCGGCTTGCTCTTTCCAGGGATGACGATACTCGGTCTCGCCCTGCTGTTAGGCGCGCCTCTTTTTGCAATCATGGGTGGTGCGGCCTTCCTGCTTTTCTTTATTGAAGGCGTACCCGTCATGGCAGTGCCCTCCGAGGCTTACCGAATGGTGGCCTCCCCCAATCTGCCCACCATCCCTTTGTTTACCTTGGCAGGATGCGTGCTTGCAGACGGCGGTGCATCGAAACGGCTGGTCACTCTTTTTCGGGCTATCTTCGGTTGGATTCCGGGAGGCATTCCCATTGCCACCGTTGTCGTATGCGCCTTTTTCACGACATTTACCGGAGCCTCCGGCGTCACGATTCTCGCTTTAGGGGGGCTGCTTTTCCCCATCCTGATAAAAGCGAAGTATTCCGAAAACTTTTCACTGGGACTGGTGACCTCCTCCGGCTCGGTTGGATTGCTTTTCCCCCCGGCCTTACCCATTATTCTTTACGGCGTCATTGCCGGCGTGCCTATCACGAACATGTTTTTGGCGGGAATCTCACCCGGTCTCCTTTTAATTGCCGTTTTGTCCTTGTACGCAATTTTTATCTCCCGACAGCAGAAAATAGCGAGAATCCCTTTTTCTTGGCAGGAAATCGGAACAGCTATAAAGGTGGCCAAGTGGGATTTGGCCTTGCCCCTTCTGGTGTTATGGGGACTTTTCGGCGGATTTGCAACGGTGGTGGAAACCGCGGCCATGGCCGCTTTCTATGCCATCTTTATGGAATGTGTGATTCACCGGAATCTGGGACTGACAAAAGAGTTACCCAAAACAATGGTAAAATGCGCCCTCCTGGTAGGGGGCGTCATGATCATCCTGGGGTTTGCGTTCGGCTTCACCAGCTATTTGATTGACGCCCAGGTCCCCTCTTCCATCTTGGCGTGGATCAAAGGCGCCCTCTCTTCAAAAATCGGATTTCTCATCGCATTGAACTTCTTTCTGATTGCCGTGGGTTGTATCATGGATATCTTCAGCGCCATTGTCGTCATTGTTCCCATCATGATTCCCATTGCAATCGCATATGGAATCGACCCCGTCCATCTGGGCATCATTTTCCTCTTGAATATGGAGTTGGGCTATTTAACGCCGCCCGTAGGATTAAACCTCTTTCTTTCCGCTTTCAGATTCAACAAACCGCTCGGCGCTCTTTACCGGCCCGTGCTTCCCTTCATCGCTTTAAGAATCGTGGTGCTTGCGCTTATCACCTATGTTCCGTGGATTACGCTCTGGATGTTTTAGAAAACGACCGCCGGATAAAGTCGAACTTAACACCCTGCAAGAAAGTGACCGCAAAAAAAGCGGCAAAAAAAACAGACAAGAAATAATCCGTTCCATCAGATAAGGAAATCAGCCGGATGGAGATTCTGGGTTTTGCAGAGACCCTGCTCCATCTGGAGTTTTCAGAAGAAGAACAGCCCCGTTACTTAACCATCATCCGGCTCGAAAGCGAACGGCTCTCCCGTCTTGTCGAAGAATACCTGGATGGAACCCGACGAATGCCGGATCCAGGTGGCGGATCACGGCCCCGGCGCATATCTTTTTTCCGTTTCTACGGGAAGCGGGAATCCGCCATCTTTCATGCTCCCGGTTTTCATAAAACAAAATAAAAGGCAGGAGGTTGACTAATTTGAAGATATTAAATATATTTTTAGTCCTTTTTAAGATGGATATCATTCAACAATTCAATACTTTACAAGGGGTATGCCATTATGATTAATGTCCAAAACCTCAAAAAAACCTACGGTTCCTTTACCGCTGTAGACGATATCTCCTTTGAAGTGAAAAAAGGGGAGATCGTCGGCTTTCTGGGACCGAATGGTGCGGGGAAAACAACCACCATGAAGATCCTGACCTGCTTCATGGGCGCTACCGGCGGCAGTGCCAGTATCGCCGGGTTCGATGTGGAAAAGAATTCTTTTGAGGTCAGAAGCAAGGTGGGCTATCTGCCGGAAAGCGCACCGCTCTATTCGGAAATGAATGTGATCGGCTTTCTGAAGTTCATCGCTGAAATCCGAAACATCCAGGGCGACAAATTCAACACCCGACTGGAAGAGGTAAGCGCGGTCTGCGGCCTGAAAAGCGTGATGAACCGCCCCATCGCCCAACTCTCCAAAGGATATCGCCAGCGCGTAGGACTGGCCCAGGCCATTTTTCACAACCCGGACGTCCTCATCCTCGACGAACCGACCAGCGGGCTCGATCCCAACCAAATCATCGAAATCCGTGAGCTCATCCGTAAACTGGGCCAGGAAAAAACGGTGATCCTCTCCACCCACATCCTGCCCGAAGTCGAAGCGGTCTGCTCGCGCGTCATTATTATTAATGAAGGACGCATCGTGGGCGCCGGCACATTGGAACAGCTCTCGGCCAATTCCCACGAAACCGTTGTCGCCAAAATCCGCGGCAATGAAGGTGCCATCCGTGAAAAACTCAAAGCCATGCCCGGGGTCAAAGAGGTCCTGCTCCGCGGTGCGGCCAACGAACTTTCCACCTATGAAATCCAACCGGATAGCGGACAAAAACTCAACGAAGCGGTCTTCAAGGTGGTGGCCGACAACGGCTGGAGCCTGGCGGAACTCCGCAGCGAAGGTGCCAGTCTGGAAAACGTCTTCACCAAGCTGACAAGGAGCGCACAATGAAACGGTTCAATGCCATTTTTAAGAAAGAATTCTTCGGCTACTTCAATTCACCCATCGCCTATGTCTATCTTTTCGTTTACATCGGCCTGACCAACTGGCTCTTTTTCAAGACCTTTTTTCTGGGCGGGCAAGCAAGCATGCGCAGCTACTTCGGCATACTGCCCATCCTTTTTCTGTTTTTCGTTCCCGCGGTCACCATGCGGCTCTGGGCCGAAGAACGGAAAAGCGGCACCATTGAAATGCTTTTCACCCTGCCGGTCAAAATCATCGAAGTGGTGATGGGGAAATTCCTGGCCGCCTTCGCCTTCCTCTCGGTCTCCCTCTTTCTGTCGCTCTCGGTGCCCATCAGCGTAGCCATCGCCGGCGACCCGGAATGGGGCCCCATCCTGGGCGGCTATCTCGGCGTCTTTCTCATGGGCGGCGCCTATCTCGCCATCGGCATGTTTGTTTCCAACCTCACGGAAAACCAGATCATCGCCTTCATCCTGGGCGTGGTCATCACCTTCGGTTTTTATATCCTGGGCTCGCCTATCGTCACCTTTTCCCTGCCCAATTTCATCGTCCCTGCGGTCTCCTACCTGGGACTCGGCAACCATTATGAGAGTATCGGCCGCGGCGTCATCGATTCCCGCGACATCGCCTACTATCTGAGTATGATGGGCGTTTTTCTCTTCCTCAACATCTATTCCATTGAAAACCGGAAATGGAGATAACCATGGACAAAAAGCAACTGACCAACCGGACTAATTTCGTCCTCTATATCCTTATCGTCATCGGCTTCGTGGCCGTGGCGAATTTTCTGCTTTCAAAATTCTTCGTTAGGGCCGACCTCACAGCGGCCAAGATGTACACCATCTCGGACGCCACCAAGAAAATCCTGCGCAACGTGGATGATATGGTCACCATCAAGGTGTTCATCTCCGAAAAGAACCTGCCGCCGCTCGCAGTCAACATGACCCGCACCATCAAGGATATGCTCTCCGAATATCAGGCTTACAGCCGCGGCAACGTACAGGTCGAATACTTTGACCCCACAGATGATCAGGAGGCCAAAAACGAGGCCCGTTCCTTGGGACTCCAGGAAGTGCCCATGCAGATCATCCAGAAAGATAAGCAGGAAAACGTAATGTGCTTCATGGGATTGGCCCTGCTCTACGGCGACAAGAAGGAAAACATCCCGATCCTGAACAATGTCGGCAACCTGGAATACGACCTCACCAGCCGCATCCTGAAAGCAACCCGCAAGGAAGTCAAGAAAGTGGCCTTCTATTTCGGCAACGGACCGCACATGTTCATGCCGGAACAATACCAGCAACAGCAACAGCGCGGCCAGACGCCCAGTTACAACCAGCTTCGCGATGCGCTTCAGGAACAGTTCGAAGTGCGTGATGCGGGCAACCTGGCCCAGGGCGCCAAGGTCTCCGAAGAGGTGACCACTCTGGTCATCGCCGGTCCCCGCTCCTTAAACGACCGGGAAAAATTCGAAATCGATCAGTTTCTCATGC
>MGVN01000096.1:0-7178 GCA_001800515.1 Elusimicrobia bacterium RIFOXYB2_FULL_49_7
GGAACCAGCATGGGCAGCGTGATCGGCGGTCTTTATGCTTCCGGTATGGGGGGCGCGCAATTGGAACGCATGGCATTGTCCATGGATTGGGAACGTCTTTTCAGCGACAAGACGGATCGGCAGGATCAGTTTTTTACGCAGAAAAAGAACGAAGGCAACGCTCTCTTCGAATTCCGCTTCCGCAACGGACGTATTGACATTCCGACAGCCCTTATTTCCGGGCAGTTGCTTATCAACTTTCTGTTGCAGCAGACGCTTTTCGCCGATGTCCGGGCCGGGTTTGATTTCGACTCCCTTCCGCGGCGATATCGTGCTGTGGCCACGGATCTGGTGTCCGGCCGGAGCGTGGTGCTGCGACAAGGATGTCTGGCCGAAGCCATGCGCGCCTCATTGGCCGTGCCCTTCGTCTTCACGCCGTTTGAAATCAATGATCGCAAACTCATCGACGGCGGTTTCCGCAACATTCTGCCCGTGGATGTGGCCACCCAAATGGGTGCAGACCTTGTACTGGCCGTGGATATTCGACCCCGCCTCTATACTGAAAAGGAACTCAAGAATCCGCTCACCTTCATCGACCAAGTGGTGGCCATCTGTCTGTTGAACCAGGAGGGCCGTTCGGTCCGTGATTCGGCACTCGTCATGACCCCGGTGTTGGGAGATCATTTCTCCCTCGATTTCAGGGGTATTGAAGCCCTTATCCGGGCCGGAGAAAAGGTTGCCACGGATTGCTTACCTGCCATCCGGCAACGGTTGGCCCTGTTGTCACCAACGGACCCTTCCTTGGGGCAGGATACGATGATAGTGCAGGGTATCAAGATAAATCATCTGAAGAACGTACCGTACGACGATGTTTTTGCGCGTTTCGGTATTCATCCGGAAGATCGGGTCACTGCCGCTCTATTGCGGCAGAACGCTTGCCGGATACTGGCAGCAGGTTCTTTTGACTCGGTTTGGGTCGAGGTACGGTCCACGGCCATGGGGGTTCTGGTGGAATTGAATGTGCATGAACGGCCGCCTCTGGAAAGTGTTGAGATTGCCGGCAACACCGTATTCAGCAAAGAGGAAATTCGTGACGCTTTTGCGCTGAAACCGGGCATGCCCATGAATCCGGTGGCAGCGGACAATGGCGTGGATGCGATCCAGGCCATGTACCATGACAGAGGGTTTACGTTATGTTCCGCTACATGGAAGAAGAAAGGGGGGGCACTTCGTCTTACCCTCCGAGAGGGACGCATTGATACCTTGTTGGTCAAGGGAAATACGGAAACTAATGAGATGGTTATTCTCCGGGAAATCGGTTTGCGCAAGGGAACCTTGTTTACGACGCGGCAGATGGTGGCGGATATCCGCAGCCTGTACGCTACCGGTCTGTTTGTGCAGGTCTATGTCACCCTGGAGGAAACAGACCCTACCGGAAGACTCCAACTCATCATTCATGTGCGGGAAAAGGCCTATGAATCCATCATGTTGGGCCTCCGTTACGATACCATTCGTATGCTTGAAGGATTTCTCCGTTTTGGAACGCATAACCTGGCCCATCGCGGGTATGCCATGAACGGTACGGTTCAGTATGGACTGACGCGCGAAAAATACCTGCTGACTCTTCGGACCGATCGGATTTTATACACTTTCTTAAGTAGTGAAGGGAATCTTTATTATTACCGGGATCGTAAATATGTTGTGGATCCGTTGGATTCGACCCATTTTACATACAATACCCTCCGAAAGCTGGGCGGGCTTTTTTCGGTGGCCCATCAGATTTTGAAGATCGGTAAATTGTCCTGGGTTTTCCTTTTGGAACATTATCAAAGCAGCCGGGAAAACGGGGATCTGGGCGATATTTTGAATTATCAGGGATTGCGGGTCTTTTCGCTTCGGGCGGAATTCGACACGTATGATTCTCCCTATTTTCCGAAAAAGGGATTCAAACTCTATTCCAGCGGAGATTTAGGACTGGATATTATCGGAAATCATGACTCCTTTTTTGATTTTACCCTGACCTATTCCGGTGCCTGGACTCCCTTCAAAGGGCAGTCGTTTTTGCCGGCGGTGTTTGTGAGTTTGGCGGATGTGTCGCTGCCGGAACCGGAAAAGAACTATCTCGGCGGTCCCACCGAGCTTCGAATGAATGACGATGTGGTGCTTTTCAACTCCTTTCCCCTGTTCGGTTATCCTGAACAGTCTTTCACAGGGGAGTACCTGCTCACACTATCCTTGTCTTACCGGACCGATTTGCCGGGTCCCTTTTTTCTCTATTTCCACGGGAATTTGGGCAATGCCTGGCGCAATGACGCATTTTATTGGAAGGATTTTCCCGGCAATTTCCTGGATGAATCCTACAAAGGCGCGGGCGTGACCCTGGCGGCGGATGTACCCAAGTTCGGGCCCATCCGTCTGACCGCTTCCAAGCCGTTGATGTTGAAGGAAGCGGAAGAGAAGAAAAAGTTTTCTGAAACCTATTATTTTTCCATGGGATATGATTTTTAAGACCGAGGGCGCATAGATATGAACATCTCTTTCACGCATAAGATTCTCTATGGTTTTCTGTTGGTGGCCGGCATTTCCGTTCTCGGCGAAGTGGCCATGACGGTCATGTCCGGACGCCTTCATATCGCCACAGAAGCTATTCTCGATTTGCAGCGTGTCGATTACGATTTGAAGACCATGGAGCAGGACATCCGGCTCGAGGAAAACTTGGTGCGCCGTTATGCCGGGGAGACGGATACCGCCCTGCTGCCGCGCCTTCGTTTTCTGGCCGACGCTTTCTCCAAGAAGATGACGGATCTCCGCGCCCAGAGTATCTGGGCGGATGGTGAAGTGCGCGCGGGCCTGAACCGGTTGATGCAGGAGCATGAAATCTTCCTGGAACGCTTCCAGAAAGGGGTCTTTCAATCCCGTTTTTTTGCCGAGGAATATTTCAAGCTGGATCTTGAAGCGCGGCAAATCGCTTTGGCCGATGGTTTCGCCGGGCTCCATTTGCTCCTGCGACAGCGGGTGGCGGGCAAGATGGTCGTGCTGACCGAGACCATGCGGCTCATGAACCGTATTGCCGTTCTCTTCCTGATTCTCACGCTGGCGACCGCGTTTCTCCTTGCGATCATCATTACGCGTTCCATTCTGACGCCTTTTCGGCGGCTTTTATTCGCGACCCGTCAGATAGGCTCCGGTGACTTTGAATCACCGGTCGAGATAGAGGGCGCGGACGAGGAGATTCGGGAGCTCCTGGAAGGGTTTGAGCAGATGGCGCTGAAACTGAAACGGTACCGCGATAATCTGATTCAGACGGAACGGTTGAACGCGGTGTCCTCCATCGCCACCAGTGTTTCTCATGAGGTCAACAATCCTCTTATGATCATCACCGGAACCGCGGAGTATGTGAAAAGCGTCAAAGCGTTTTCGGATCCGGATCTCAAGGAGAAAATGGAAACCATCCTTGCCGAGGGGACGCGCATCTCGGACATTATTCACAAACTGGCTCGTATTCAGCGCATCATTGTGGAGGATTACACGCTCACGGAAAGCGCACAGATGGGAGAGGGCAAGCTTATCGATATCAACAGCTCTATCAAGGCGGATAAACCATGATGCTCCTGCCCGCCGTGGATATTATGGAAGGTCGCTGTGTTCGTCTTGCCATGGGACGAGAAGAGGCACGTACCGATTACAATGCGGATCCGGTGGAGCAGGTCCGGTACTACGAAAACGAAGGCGCGGACATGGTCCACGTGGTTGATCTGGACGCTGCCTTTGGCAAGGGGCGCAATACCGCATTGATCGGCAACATGGTGAAGGCGACGCGGCTTCCCATTGAGACCGGCGGCGGGGTCAGAGCGTTTGATGACATCGACCATCTCTTATCCCTTGGAGTCAAACGGGTGATTCTGGGGACCGTTGCGGTGAAACAGCCTGATCTGGTGGGTGAGGCGGTGGCCCGGTTCGGCAGCGAAGCGATCGCCGTAGGTATTGATGCCCGTCACGGTAAGGCGTCTATAAAAGGATGGGTAGAGCAGACTGAGGTGTCGGCCGTGGAACTGGCTCTTCAGATGAAACAACGGGGCGTCAACTGGATTATTTATACGGACATCGGACGCGACGGGATGATGGCCGGGGCCAATGTGGCTGAAACCGCCTTGTTGGCGCGAGAAACCGGGATGAAGGTTGTCGCCTCAGGCGGTGTTCATTCCTTGGACGATCTGCGCGCACTTATTAAAGAAGAAGCGACGGGAATCACCGGCATTATTACCGGTAAAGCCATTTACGAGGGTCGGTTTATGGTACGCGAGGCGGCGGATCTCTGTCATGGAAAGGCGTCATGTTAGCCAAACGAATCATTCCCTGCCTCGACGTTCATCAAGGCCGCGTTGTCAAGGGCGTCAATTTTGTCAATCTGATCGATGCCGGGGATCCGGTGGAACAGGCACGGGTGTACGACAAAGAGGGAGCCGATGAACTGGTCTTTCTCGATATTACCGCTTCGTCCGATGGCCGGGAAATCATGCGCGAGGTGGTCCGGCGTGTGGCGGAGGAATTATTCATCCCCTTTACGGTGGGCGGCGGTCTGCGCAGTCTTTCCGATATTCGTGAAATTCTGAAGGCCGGCGCGGACAAGGTATCGCTGAATACGGCGGCGGTTCAACAACCGGAACTCATCCGCCAGGGGGCGGAAAGTTTCGGAGACCAATGCATGGTCACGGCCATTGACTCCAAAAAGACCGGAAAAACTTCATCCGGTTTCGAAGTCTTCATCCATGGCGGACGCACCCCTACAGGCCGCGATGTGCTGGAGTGGGCTCAGGAGGTGGTGAGTCTCGGCTCCGGGGAAATACTGCTCACGTCTATGGATCGGGATGGCACCCAAGACGGCTTTGATTTGGCCGTTACTCGCGCGGTCTCCGACGCAGTTGCGGTTCCCATCATTGCTTCCGGCGGTTGCGGCAAGCTGAACCATTTTACAGAGGTCTTTCGTGAAGGCGGAGCAGATGCGGCGCTGGCGGCCTCCATCTTCCATTTCAACCGGTACCGTATTGCGGAGGTGAAGAACGAATTGATGCGTCAGGGGATACCTATCCGGAGGAAAATGTGACCCGAAGTAACCTGAAGTCCTGTAAACGAATCGTGGTAAAAGTCGGGACCGGGTTGTTGACCCGAAAAGATAACCACATCAACCCTGACCGCGTAGAAGCGATTGTCGCTCAAATTGTCGGCCTGAAAAAAAAGAAATTGGAAATCATTCTGGTCACTTCCGGGGCCGTGGGATTGGGGCTTGGTATTATTAAGTCCAATGTCTATCCCAAGACCCTGTCCGAGCGGCAGGCGCTGGCTGCCATGGGACAGAGCCGCCTGATGCACATGTACGAGACTTTTTTCAGTCCGCATCATATTCGCATCGGTCAAGTCCTTCTGACCGCACAGGATCTCCATTCCAAGGAACGTTATCTCAATATCCGCAATACTCTCTGGAAGCTTCTGGAATTCGACACCGTGCCCATCATCAATGAAAATGACACGGTGTCCGTGGAAGAGATTAAAATCGGGGACAATGATACCCTCTCCGCCTATGCGGCCCTGTCCACGGATGCGGATCTGCTTATTATCCTCACAGACACGGATGGGCTGTATGACAGCAACCCCAAACACAATCCTGCTGCCAAACGGTTCAGTTGTATTGAAAAGATTGACAAGCGCATCACTGCGCTGGCAAAAGGCACGGATAGTGCCACGGCCATCGGCGGCATGGAAACCAAACTGAAGGCAGCCCGCATTGCCGCCTCGTCCGGCATTCCGGTGGTTATTGCATCGGGGTTGGAAAACGACGCCTTGCAAGCCATCCTGCAGGGAGAGGATTGCGGTACTTTTTTTGTCCCCTCTGAAAAAGGGCTTTCCACCAATGAACGGTGGTTCGCCCATTCAAGAAAAAGACGGGGCGGTATTGTATTGGATAACGGTTGCACCACCGCACTCCGAAAAAAACGGATCAGCATCCTGCCGGTGGGCGTGACTGCCGTCAAAGGAAGTTTTAAAAAAGGGGACTCCATTTCGATCTTTTCTCAGGACAACGAAGAATTAGGGGCTGGCCTCTCTAATTACGACAGCAGTGAATGCCAGACTCTTCTGGGTCAGAAATTCCGGACCGAAGTAATCCATTGCGACAATCTGGTCCTTTTTGTATAAGGGAAATGATATGAACTCACTTGAAAAAGAGATGATGAACCTGTCGATTCGGGCCAAAAAAGCGTCGCGTGTCATTTATTCCTCGTCCGGCAAAACACGAAACCGGGCGCTGACGCTTGCTGCCGCTCTTCTGGAAAAGAAGAAAGGGATGGTTCTCTCGGCTAACGAAAAGGACTTAGCCGCTGCACGCCGGGCCGGTCTTTCTTCAGCCATAATCGACAGATTGACATTAGACGAAGTTAGAATCGCCAAAATGAAGAAGGCTCTTTTGGAAATCAGCCGACAATCCGACCCGATTGGCGCCAAGTATGAAGGTCGCATCCGGCCCAATGGACTTCGCATTGAGAAGGTTCGCGTCCCCATTGGTGTTATTCTCATTATCTACGAATCCCGACCTAATGTGACTCTGGATTCCGCAGCGCTTTGTATTAAAGCAGGCAATGCGGTTATTCTGCGCGGTGGAAAAGAGGCCGTGCATTCCAACCGGGCACTGGCCGCCCTATTCCGCACGGCCTTGACCGGGGCCGGATTGCCGGCAGATGGCGTCCAGATGGTCGGAACCACGGATCGAACCGCCCTGCCCATTCTTCTGCATCAGTCGGAAAGCATTGATTTAGCCATTCCGCGCGGCGGCGAGGCATTGATACGGGCGGTTACGGAAAATACCTGGATTCCGGTACTCAAGCATTATAAAGGCGTGTGCCATGTTTACATCGACCGGTTTGCAGACCCGGGCATGGCGGAAAAGATTGCGGTGAATGCCAAGGTCCAACGGCCCGGTGTTTGCAATGCCGCTGAAACCCTTTTATTGGACAAAGGGCTTTCAAAAAAAACGGCCGGCGCCATCTTGTCTGCACTATGGAAACAGGGTGTGAAGTTGAAGGGGTGTTCCAAGAGTCGCTTTCTGTTTACCAAGATGGACAGGATTTCCGATTCGGATTATCATACCGAATATCTTGATCTCATCATGAATGTCAAAGTGGTGGATGGGGTGGAAGGGGCCGCTG
>MGVN01000096.1:7191-15615 GCA_001800515.1 Elusimicrobia bacterium RIFOXYB2_FULL_49_7
GATGTGGAATGTCAGCACCCGCTTTTCCGACGGCGGCGAATACGGATTGGGCGCGGAAATCGGGATCAGTACGGACAAACTCCATGCCCGTGGACCCATGGGTGCTTTTGACCTCACCACCTATAAGTGGGTGGTTCAGGGTACGGGCCAGCTCCGGAATTAATACAACATGATGACGGCAAAACCCACGCGCGCACTTCTCCTGCGTTCCGGTGCGTGGTATTTTTTCCTGCATTCCTTCATTGTCATGTTATTTGCCCTGTGTTTTTTGCGCTTTGCCCCACTTCCTAAAACAGCGGCAGCCGTTGTTTATTTAACTATCATGACGCTGGGCCACTTTGCCGCTCTCTCATTTCTGCCTTATCTGGCTCTTTTTGCTCCCCTTGTTCTTCTTTTTCCTAAAAAACGGTTGGCCGCCATTCTTCTGATCCTGATATCCGGAGCCATGCTTTTTCTACTGGTCATTGATTTCTATGTCTTTTCGATGTACCGCTTTCATCTCAATGGATGGGTACTGGAAATGCTTGTCGGACCCGCTGCCGGTGAGGTCTTTGAATTCAGCAATCAAATATATCTCTTTTGCGGGGGATTATTGGCCGCACTTTTTGGGCTGGAGACAGTATTGGTTTGGTTGTTTTTGAAATCGGATTGGGCCTCCCGTTTCCGGCATGGGCGCATTATCGCTATCATGGTTCCTGCGCTGATGTTATCAGGCCACCTCCTGCACGCCGTGGCGGATGCGATGGGCTATCGGCCCATTACCCAGGTTTCCCGCGTGTATCCGTTGCTTTTTCCTCTACAAGCCAAGAAGTTCTTTTATAAGTTGGGATGGATTGATCCGGCTCGGAACCGGGACATGGATTTGTCCGTTAAGGGTGGCGATAAAGGATTGTCCTACCCGCTTCATCCTCTGGTATTCTCTCGTCCGGAACGGCCTTTGAATATTCTCTGGATTGTCATTGATTCCTGGAACGTCCGTTGTATGAATGATTCGGTAACACCCCACATCAGCGCTTTTGCTCGCGACAATCTCCGTTTTACGACCCATCGCAGCGGCAGCAATGGAACCCGGGGCGGAATTTTTACCCTATTTTATGGGATTCCCGCCTTATACTGGTATGAAGCGGAAGCCGGAAGAATCTCGCCTCTTTTTCTGGATGCACTCATCGAACAGGGTTATGATTTGAACCTATTGGCCAGCGCCTCTCTATCCAATCCTCCTTTTGACAAGACTGTTTTTTGCAAAATCCGAAATCTTTCCCTGTCGACACCCGGGGAAACCAGCGCAGATCGGGACGACCGTATCGCAACAGGATGGAAGGACTGGATGGCGGATAGAACGTCCGCCAAAAGGGCCTCTCCCTTTTTCGGTTTTCTTTTCTTTGATGCACCGCATGCCCTCTCCCTGCCAAAAGGATTTTCAGGACCCTTTCAGCCTTCTTGGGAATATGCGCAGTATCAGAAACTGGCCCTTTCCGCTGAATCGCCGGAATACTTCAATCTGTATTGCAACACCCTGTATTTCGATGATTCGTTAATCGGAGGCGTGCTTTCTGATCTGAAAGAAAACGGACTCTATGACAACACGGTGATTGTCATTACCGGAGACCATGGCCAGGAATTTAATGAGAATAAAAAGGGGTATTGGGGGCATAACGGCAATTTTTCCTGCTATCAGATTGGCGTACCCTTAGTTATCCATTGGCCGGGACAAGCGGCCGAAGACATCGATAAGTGGACGACCCATTATGATATAACGCCCACGCTATTGATTCATGCCTTGGGTTGCCGGAATCCTGTTTCAGATATGAGTGTGGGATTGGATTTGCTGGATTCCACGATGCGTGACTGGAGTGTGGCGGGCAGTAAAGAGAATTTCGCCATCATTGACACCGATCGTATTACGACCATAGGTTACAGCGGTGATTTTACCATTACCACACCCGCACTGGATCCTCTGCCGGACGCCATCCTGCGCGTGAGCCGAATTGATCGGGCTCTGAAGAAAATCAATGCATTTCAATTGAAATAACGGATATCTTTCATTTCATAAGAACGGAGGCTTTATGACTTATCTTGAGAAAGCAAAATTCGATTCCAACGGCCTGATGACCGCCATTGTCCAGGATTGGACCAGCGGCAAGGTACTCATGTGCGCCTTTATGAATGCCGAAACGCTTAAAATGACCGTGGAAACAGGCAAGATGACTTACTGGAGCCGTAGCCGCAAAAAGGTTTGGCTCAAGGGTGAGGAGAGCGGCAATGTCCAGTTTGTGAAGGAGATTCGCTTTGACTGTGACGGCGATGCTGCGGTCTTCAAGGTCGAGCAAAAAGGCGGCGCCTGCCACGAAGGGTGGGAGTCCTGTTTTGCCTATCTGGTGGATGGGGGCGAAATCGTGACGGATGAGAACCGGCTGTTCAATCCGGAAGAGGTTTATAAGAAAAAAGGATGATTAAAACCCTTTTTAACGGCAGCGCCATTCTCCGGTTCATCATCTGGGCGGGTATTCGCTATTTCTTTGCCTGCACGATTCGAAAAAAGGATGAGGCTGCTTTTATTCATCAGGCTGAACGGGATTTTACGGAATTCGTTTTTCGGAAATCAGAGACCCGTCTCATTGTCTCAGGAAAAGAGTGGTTAACACAAATTCCTGCGGATCGCGCTCTGGTGGTTGTGTCTAACCATGAAAGCTATCTGGATATCCCCTGCATCATGGCGGCCCTTGATTCTCCACTTGGTTTTATAGCGAAAAAAGAACTGGCGCGCATCCCCTTCCTCGGTTTCTGGATTCTCCGATTAGGCGGACAGTTGATTGACCGGGAGAATCTGAGGCAATCTCATGCGGCCTTCAAGCGTGGGGCGGCAACAGCAGGAAATCGTACCCTCCTCATCTTTCCGGAGGGTACACGCAATCGAAACAGTACCGTGGCCCCTTTCAAGGCCGGCAGCTTCCGTTTGGCCTTTGAACGACAGGCTATTGTTCTTCCCCTGTGCGTATGCGGCGGCCGTCGCAAGTTCGAGGGGAACGGATTTTTAAGCAAACCCGGTGATGTGTTTGTCACCATTCTTCCGTCTGTTGATACCAAAACCATCGCACCGGATGCGAAACGGGCTTTTGCCGAGTCCGTATACGTGGATGTGTTAAAGACCTATGAGTCGCTCGATGCCCGGTTGAAACAACCGGCTTGATAACGAATCAAACAATTTCCAGACTAATGCCGGATAGGATCAGAACAAGCAGAATGATACCCACAATGATTCGGTAGTAGCCGAATACTTTGAACCCGTTTCGGGTCAGAAAAGCGATGAACCCCTTGATGGCAATGAGCGCCACAATAAAGGCGATGGCATTTCCAAAAATCAGTATCCCGATATCATTGGCCGAAAAGACCGTGTAATTCTTGAGCAGCTTGTAACCCGAGGCGGCACACATCGTTGGAACCGCCAGAAAGAAGGAGAATTCAGCCGCCTTTTCCCGTGTCATCTTCTGGCTCATGCCGCCGATGATGGTGGCTGCGGACCTTGAGACACCGGGAATCATGGCAATGACCTGAAAAAAGCCGATAGTCAGCGCCTTTTTATTTGTTACCTCTGCACTAGCCCCTTTTACCTCAAACCATTTGTCTACAAACAACAGGATAATACCGCCCACCAGCAACGCAATGGCGACCACCGTGACATTCTCCAGCATCATATCAATATAATCCCCCAGGAGCAGCCCGATAACAGCCGCCGGAATAAACGCGATAAATAATTTCAGGTAAAAATCGACGGATTGAAGAAAACGCTTCCAATATAAAACCACCACGGACAGAATTGCGCCGAACTGGATATTCACGATAAAAGCTTTTAGGAACTCAGAACCGGGAAGGCCGAGTAGTTTTTGAGTGATAATCATATGACCCGTGGAAGAAATGGGCAGAAATTCGGTGATTCCTTCTACGACAGCAATAATAAAAGCATCCAGCCAAGTCATTTGTTACTCCATTCTCAATCTGCAAAGGGTTTCCGGGCGTAAATCCCAACCCAGGCCGAATCGTAGGCCGAGGTTCCGGTTCCCAAAAAGTGATCCGGCAAATGTGGAGTCGTTGTCATGCGGATGAAACTAAAACTTTTTATCCGACGTAAAAACAGACTCTATCATATGTTGCAACGATTTCTCGAATAAAGAATCAGGTATCTTTTCCACAAAGGGTGTGATGGCAACCACGCATTCTTTCATTTTAGGCTCAAAGGGAAGATTGCCGAGCAAAATACAGTGCAAATTCAGATATTCGTTAACGACCATGGCGAACTTATTAGCCACGTTTTTTTGAGCGTCGTGCTCTACTGAATTGGCCACAATGTAAACCGTTTCCCTTGCTATTTCTTCTTTAAAGAATTTGACGATTTCCGGATGCTCTTTTTCCAGCTCAATCAACATGTCTTTAAATCGGATGGTGCCTTTGGGGTTTCGGGGATCCGATATTTCTTCTATAAATACACGAACCGAGACATTGCGGTGAAAGGCTTTTAACAGTTTCCGAAGGAGCATATTTTTTAAGAAAGAAAAAGCGTTCTCCAGGGAGGTGGGGGTAGGCTCCAAGACGACCAACCCAAAGTGGGCCATCGAAAAGAAGTCAACCGCCTGCATATGCGTACCTGCGGGCAGATCGATAACAATAAAATCGGCATCGAATTTTTGCAGATTTCTGATGATTTTCTGCCGTTCTTTAAAGGTGGGATTAAGTAAGGAAAGAATGTCGCTGGCGCCGGATAACAGCGAAACCCCGGTGAAACGGGTTTTTAAGACAATATCATCGAACGTTTTTATTCTTTCGGTTAAATAGTCTTCCAGGGTGTATTGTGGAAAACGAATCCCCAGAAGCGTATGAAGATTGGCGGCGCCTAAGTCGGCATCCACGAGAAGGACTTTTTTGTTCATTCTTCCGAGTAAAATAGCCAGATTGGAAGAGATGATGCTCTTTCCAATGCCCCCTTTACCGCCGCCAATGGCAATGACTTTTTTATTTCCCCAGTACATCATTTTTAGAATAAGACAAAGGTTAGCTGCCACCCCTTATTTTTTTGCACACAGATATCGTTCGAACAAGAAGCAAAGGTATCCCCTTTTAACCACATCCGATTCTCATGACATGAAAGACAGCGATACTCTCCTGTTGTTTCGACCTTTTCACCGGCTGTTTTTATGATTTGATCTTGAATCGTTCCGGGAATGGGCAAAATACTTTCCGAAGCAGCGGCATCCTCACGATGGGTATCATCGTCTTCTACCGATGCTTGTAGTTTGCGGCTTAATTCCGAAATATCTTTAAAGACAGGGATCGGTTGATCGTGATGCGATAGGTCTATGGCTTCTATTTGTTCTTCAATGTTGGAAATAATGTAAAGGCTCGTCTCCTGTGTCGTGAAACGGACCATCAGATCGTCAAGCCACCATAAAACCTTTAACCCGATTTTTAGAGATTCGGGAAGAACCAGAGCGATTGAATAATCGTGCTCGTCCATAATCTGAGTGCATTTTCGATCAAGTTCATCCAATAGCAAATCGGTTTCCTGCTGAAGAAGAGATTGAGGCAGCCGAACTACTTTTACTTGTTTCATGGCCATACTATCAATAATTTCAATATCGCGTCCTTATCGAACCAGTTGAAACTTCTGAAACAAGACCTCTTTGCCGAAACTGACCCGGAAAATATAGACGCCGGACGCAACCGGTGCGCGATCATGGTTCCGGCCGTCCCAACGGATGGCATGACGACCCGCGGTCATGGGGCCGTAGTAAAGCGAACGCACATGGTGACCGGTGATGTCACGGATCAACACATCGACCAGAGGCTGAGGGCTCTGTAAGTCCAGTACCAATTGGGTCGAAGGATTGGCCGGATTGGGTTCCACCTGAAGACGGATGCCGGTTACCTGTTTTTCAAGGTCCGGTTTTTCAATATTGTCGGGCAACGGCGTTCCATCGTACAACTCAGCCGCACCGATGACCGGCGGATTAGCCCGAACCTTTCCATAGAGATCATAGAATTCCGTGGAGGGCAGGGCATACCAAGCGGGCCAATCCGAATGCTCGAAAGGTAACCGGCCGGTGCCGACCCGTGTAGCGGAATCGGGTTTGATGCGATAATCATTATGGATACCGGCTCCGGGTGGGGGGGATAACAGAAATTGCTGGAAAATTTTTGAAAAGGGGGCCGTTAAGACGGTATTATTGGATAATTGGCCGTAAGTCGTTGTCAGCGTACCGCAACCCACAAGCAGATTGTTGTAGAATTTATAGCCGATCGGGATGCCATGATGACATTCCACCAGCAAGGGGGTGGCACAATTGATGATGGTATTATTATAGGCTTCGCAGTTCATGGTTGTGGAGGTCTGGATGGCGCAACCGGGTCCGACAATGACATTGTTCCGGATGATCGAATTAACGGTTTCATAGGTCCGTCCTGGCAAGCCTGCGCATAAATCCGAATCATGGCGGAAGCCGCACCAACTGGGAACCGCCATGGAACCGCCGCCCAAGGAAAACGAACCGAGCGGTTTGCCGCCCCAAACAACGTTGTTTTCATAAATCGAATAGGCCACGCCGCCCTTTGAAAAATTATTGTAATTCGGGCCGCCGCTTTGAAGGCCGTAATTAAGGTTGTTGCGGCAGGTCAGAAAATCGGAACCGTCATTGTTTACAAATCCGGCAATCCCCAGAATAGCCACGCAATTTTCGATGAGGATATAATCCGGCCAATAGGCATCGGCCCATACGGGAAATAATTCAGTGTCGTAACCTGTAAAATTTATTTTAAAATATTTGTCCAAGCACCGGGTAAAGCAGCAACCCCGATAGGTAAGATGTCCGCGACTGCCGGCAACGATGTGGAAGCTGTGGACAGAAACGTTGCCCCCATCAAAGTATATGTCTTCAAAGACCCAGTAAGAAGAACTGAACAAAATACCTTCGTCGGAATTGCTGGTATTGATAATCACGCCGTATGCGGAGGGTAGGTTCCAATTCCGTGTGGTCAGTGAATCGATTTTTCGGGGGACAGGATTCAGTGCTTTTAGGACAATGGGGGAGTCCAATGTTCCGTTCCGATCGCTCGGGATGCGCGTGAGCCCCCAGACCCGATCTGTCAGCAGGATGGTGTCGCCGGGTAAGGCATTGTTGATGGCATTGGACATATCGATGGGATATTGGCAAATGATGCTGCGGGAAAAAGCCATGCCCATTCCCAGTAGAATCATGGCGACAAAGAATACCTGGTTTGTCATACGCATACTACCTCCATTCGATAAGGAATCCAATCCCCACATCCGCCACCGGTACAACGGATGACAATGCCACTTTGGAGGCGAGATCCGTACAATGGCAGGCGTGAAGGAGCGGTAAAGAGAGCGTTTTCAGGTAAACAATCGTGTTATTCAGCTGTTCGGGTGCGGGTCTCAACAGATGAAAGCCGCCGATGATGCCGGCAACCGGCTCTTTTTTGCACACCCGTTTCGCCTGTTCCACGATATTGCAGATTCCGGAATGCGAACAGCCGGAGATAACGACAATACCCTGATCGGCGTGATAGGCCAGTGCCGAATCGTCAGTCATCGCATCCGGTTCCCATTCTCTCTGACGCAAGACCCGGCCCAGGGTTTGTTTTCCTTCAAAAGAGAAGCGGCGTTCGATTTGGCCCAGGAAAAAGAGTTTGTCCGTAATGGCAAGCGGTTCCCGGCTTAATTGCAGGTCAAAGCGGCGTTCGAGTTTTTCCTTTTCCAGGAGCATCCCATATTCCACCCCTTTGTCCGAAATGCGCGGGCAAAAAATGTCCGGGTGCGCAATAAGGCGCGGCCGCTTGTGCGGCCGTTTTTCCTCGGCAGCTTCATTAAAAAGCGCCAGCAGATGGGTCAGTCCCCAGGTATGATCGGAATGGCCGTGAGAGAGGACGATGGTGTCTACCTGAAGAAGGTCGATGCCGAGTTTCCAGGCGTTTTGTATCAACGCATCCGAATACCCGGTGTCAAAGAGGATGGCGTGGTTTTCTTCCTGAAGATGAAAGGCCAGTCCGGGTTCCCCGCGAAAATAACGATCGATGAGCGTGTGGTTATCGATGAGGACGGTTAGTTTCATCGGTTCGCGGGTCTTTCTTTATTCGTGTTTTTTCAAGGTTTTGCGGATTCGAATATTGTGACTCAACTTACTTATCCCCCCTTGTTCGATAACACCGATTGTGCTCATAAGGAACGCCTAACCTGATTATAAAAGATAGTTTAATGATTTTGAATGTTGCAAAAAGGTTATGAAATGTAAATTGAGGCTTGAAGAACGGATCCCAAGATCACCGCACGCCGAACCCGCTTTGGATGGGCTTGAGCGGTTATGTCGCCATTCCGACCGCTCTGGAGGCGGTTCTCAATGGGGTGTTCCAACTGCT
>MGVN01000097.1:0-7931 GCA_001800515.1 Elusimicrobia bacterium RIFOXYB2_FULL_49_7
CAGGGAGTATGTGAGCAAGGACTTCAAGTCGAGTCCGCTGCGGCTTGTCCATGAGATCAGGGTTGATGAGGCGACAGTCGGGAGCATGGAGGTGTTTTATCAGCCGGGGGACGGTATTGATGAAAAGGCACCGTTCAGTGAAGACGAAAAGAAAGCCCTGTTAGTTGTGGCAGAGCGTGTGCGAGGGCTTACCGCGGGATACAAGCTGAAAACGAACAATGCGAAGCTTATAAAAGCGGTGGAACAAGGCACGGCGTCTGTGGTGATCACGAATACGGACGGCGCAATAGAATACGTGAATCCGCGCTTTCTGGAAATCACGGGGTATGCCATGGAAGAAGTTGTCGGCCAGACTCCCCGCATACTGAAGACGGGGTTTCACACGGCTGAATTCTACGGGGCGATGTGGGACACCATTACATCGGGAAGGGTATGGAAAGGCGAGTTCTACAACAAAAAGAAAAACAACGAGAAGTACTGGGAATCTGCTTCCATTTCTCCTATTACCGACGAAGATGGGGCAATTGTGAATTACGTCTGCGTCAAAGAAGATATCACGCTGAGAAAGCAGCTTGAAAAGCAGACGAAAGATATGATGGATACCAAGTCACGGTTTCTCTCCATGGTTTCCCACGAACTCAGAACGCCCCTCACGGCAATAAAGGAAGGTATATCCATTGTGTATGAAGGTGAGGCGGGAGGGCTTAATGAAGATCAGAAAAAGTTTCTTGATATTGCGAAAAGAAATGTCGATCGGTTGCACAGGCTGATAAACGATGTCCTCGATTTCACGAAGCTTGAATCAGGAAAAATGGAGTTCCATTTTCAGGAATCCAGTATAAACCGCGCAATAAGGGATGCGGTAGCGATCGAAGCCAGTGTTGCCGCAGGAAAGGGGATTACATTAACAGTCAATGCGGATGACAGGCTCCCTGCTTTGTCATTCGATTACGACAAGATAATGCAGGTATTGATAAACCTGGTCAGTAATGCGATCAAGTTCACGGATGCCGGCAGTATTACGATCAGCAGCTCGCCCGATGAGGCAACGGGCGGGGTGAAGGTGTCCGTGGCTGATACTGGCGTTGGCATTAGTGAACAGGATATTGATAAGGTATTCGTAGAATTTCAGCAGGTGGGGGAAGGATTCAGGAAAACGGGAAGTACAGGCCTGGGGCTTGCGATATGCAAACAGATCGTAGCCGGGCATAAAGGGGAGATACGGGTTGAGTCAAAAGCGGGAAACGGTACCGCATTTATATTTACGATCCCGAGAGGATAAGATGGAACAACCACGCAGGATCCTTGTAGTTGATGACGAGCCTGATATTGCAACGATGACGTCATTTCGGCTCAGAAAAGCGGGATTTGAAGTCCTTGTTGCAACGGATGGCGGCATGGGGCTTGCGGTGGCAGCGAAAGAAAAGATAGATTTGGTTCTTCTTGACCTCGGATTGCCCGTAATTGACGGCAAGGAAGTGTGCCGCAGGTTGAAATCCGATGAAGCATTGAAACATATCCCTGTGATCATTCTGAGCGCAAGCAGCGATAGAATAGATGAAATAGTGAAAGAAAGCAAGGCGGACAGCTATGTTGTAAAACCATACGAGCCGGAGGCACTTCTTTCCGCAGTAAGGAAGTTCATTCGAAGTTGATGTCAGGCTTCGCAATATAGTCGATTCTATCCTCTCGCTAGGTTCTTCTCTTCTCCTCTCCTCCGTGAACTCTTGCCATAAGCTCTGGCAGGGGTGTTCACTTGGTATTTCCAAGCGTCAAATACGGGGCAGGTATAGTGAAGTGCAAATGCTGGCAGATGACCCCGTGACGGCCTCCCTGAGAAACCAATGGGTATCCTGAAACAGTGTGCATGCTCGTTTTTTATGATTGAAAAAGCATAAATTAAAATGTAAAGATGGTGCAAGGCAATTGCCAAAATATCAGGGGTATAAGTGTGTACATATAGTCAATCCAGTTGGTACTATCAGGTAAAGGATAAGATGCTTGCGCCTGAGTCTGAAGCGGCCTGTGGATGGAGTAATTCACAAACATCTGTGCTGTGAAACGTGTTGTATTTTTTTGCGATAATGGAGATTGCTGGTATCGATACTGGTTGTATCCAAAGGTTGAGAGGAGATTGCAGTACAAGTATCCATCTCAAAAGACAAAAAGAAAAACAGAGGTAGCAGGCCTGGAATTGCATTCTCTGATATGGAGTGCAATAAATGAAATATATTGGCAATGCAATAGAATATGTGCTATACTTCAAATACTAAGAAGGAAGACCGTTTTTTGTTGTATTCCACGATCAGATAGTATTCAGTTACGTAGATGGATCAATAAATAATGCATCCTGATACTCCTTCAACTAATCAATCAATCTTTGGAATATTTATTAGTTTCTTCTTTATTTTTATAGTAAGTATCATCATAGTTGGTGTGATAGTTTATACCCGCCAAAGTGCAAGGATCAACACTCACCTCACGCAAGACCTCCCTGCCCTGACAGAACTGAAAACAATACAACTGACAAACTGGTACAGCGAGCAAATGAGCAATGCGGCCACACTGTCAAATGCTTTTGTCGTTGAAAATCATTCGGCATTCTCCCGTGTTCATCAAGAGATGTCAAGAAAAATGATCCGTTCGTGGCTTGAAGACAAAAACAAGGCATTCCAATACAAAAACATTATGCTCGTCGATCACGCGGGGACGATACTCGTCGCTGCGTCGCCCTCGTCAGTCACCGGCCCTTTGTTCTCCTCGTCTATTACGGAAGCACTGCAAAAAGGGAAGGCGCTCTTTGTCGATCTTCATTTGGATGAGACAGGGAAGTTTCCTGGCTGTGAAATCATTGTGCCGCTCTTTGGTTCGGGTGTGCCTGCAGGCGCGCTGATTTTTCAGATAGATCCGAACCGAGCCCTCTACCCGCTTGTTAGTAAATGGCCTGTAACGAGTATGAGCCCTGACTCATTTCTCGTCAGAAGCGCGGGTGACGAGAGCATTCTTTTAAGCGCATCCAAACTTGAAAAAGATGCCGTTCCCTTCAAGCCACTGAGCAGTACTTCGGCCATAAAAGCAGCTCTTGCGTGCGGAGGGGGGACGGAGGGTGAGGATCGTTCTAAAGTGCCGATTATCGCGGTGGCGCTGCCGGTGCCCAATACTCCCTGGATGCTCGTCGCATTGATAAAGAAGGGAGAGATGTATGCTCCTGTACGTGCAGTCATAGGGCACGCGCTCATGTTGATCGGCTCTTTGTCAGCCGTAGCGGGACTCTTGTGGTATCGTCAAAGGAGCACTATCCTGCGGGAGATGATCCGCTTGAATGAGGAAGCAAACTCGTTAGAGCTTCGTTACCGTTATCTGACAAAATACGCGAATGACATTATTCTGCTCACCGATGATGCCCTGAATATCGTTGAAGCAAATGACCGTGCTTTAGAAACATATGGGTACTCGAACAGCGAACTGCTTCGGATGAATCTACTGCAGTTACATGCGGAGGGTGCAGCGGCACTTGCGCGCGAACACTTGAATAGATTATCTGTTCATGATGGTATTGCCTTTGACACCATTCATCGCAGTTACGCACGGTCTGACTTTCCCGTTGAAGTAAGCATCCGACAGGCAATGGTTGAGGGGGAAGCGTTGTGTTTCTGCGTCATACGCGATATCACTGAACGAAAAGCGGCTGCGGAGAGAATATTGAAGCTCAATTATGAGTTGGAGAGCAAAGTTGCTGATCGCACTAAACAGTTGGAGGCGGTTAACCGTGAGCTTGAATTGACAAATAAGGAGCTTGAGGCTTTCAGTTATTCTGTCTCGCATGATCTCCGGGCGCCGTTACGCAGTATCGATGGGTTCAGTCTTGCCCTCATCGAAGATTATGAGCATCTGCTTGATGGAAAGGCCAGGGATTATCTTCAAAGAGTGCGTGCGGCAACGCAACACATGGCGCGTCTTATTGACGATATGTTAAGGCTCTCGCATGTTGCGCGTGCAGGAATGCGATTTGAGACGGTCAGTCTAAGCGATATTGCGGCAGAGGTGGTGCGGGGATTGAGGGAGCTCTATCCGGAAAGAAAAGTCGATTCAGTGATCGATGGTGATATTATTGTGTGCGCTGATTCAGCCCTTCTGCGGATATTGTTCGAAAATCTCATCGGAAATGCCTGGAAATTCACCTCACTTAATAGCGCGGCATTAGTAAAGACAGGTTTTGAGTATTGCGGCGGTGAAAGGGTGTTCTATGTGCGTGACAATGGTATCGGCTTCAATATGAAGTATGCCAAAAAGATATTTCAGCCTTTTATGCGCTTCCATTCAATGAAAGAGTTCCCCGGCACCGGGATTGGGCTGGCGACGGCGGAGAGAGTGGTGCGTCGTCACCATGGGAGGATCTGGGTAGAGAGCACGGAGGGCCAGGGCACAGCAGTGTTCTTCACCTTGGAGGAGAAAGAACATGGAAAAGAAAGAGATACTGCTTGTTGAGGATAATCCTGATGACGAAATGTTGACGTTGCGGGCATTCGAGAAGAGCCGTGTCGCTAACAGGATCGTAGTCGTTCGTGACGGAGTTGAGGCGTTGGATTACTTGTTTGCCCGTGGCGCCTATGCAAAGAGAGTAAAAGAAGAGGTGCCCCAAGTGGTGTTGCTGGACATCAAACTGCCGAAAATAGACGGGCTGGGGGTACTGCGTGCGATCAGGAACGATGAGACCACCAGGCTTGTTCCTGTAGTAATATTGGCTTCGTCAAGAGAGGAGCAGGATTTAGTGCGGAGCTACGACCTGGGGGCGAACAGCTATGTCTGCAAGCCTGTCGATTTCAACAATCTAGCTGAAGCTGCCCATCAATTGGGGCTCTACTGGATTCTTCTCAATCAGGTACCTCCGGTAAGGCGGGGAATATGAAACATACACTTCATGTATTGATGGTCGAAGATAACGAAAATGACGCGCTCCTTGTAAAACGTGAGCTCGAGAAGGGGGGATATTCGCTTATCGCAACGGTTGTCCAGACCGCACAAGACATGCGGGCAGCTTTGGCAGAGGGAACTTGGGAATTGATACTTTCCGATTATCGTATGCCTCAATTCAACGGAATTGAGGCCCTCCGAATTGTGAAAGAATCAGGCAAAGATATCCCTTTCATAATCATTTCGGGGGTTATAGGAGAAAACGTTGCGGTTGAGGCGATGAAGCTGGGTGCTCATGATTACATCATTAAAGGAAAACTTTCACGGCTTGTGCCTGCCGTTGAACGGGAAATGAGGGAGGCCATGCTCCGAAAGGAGCGCGCGTTGTCCGACAAGGCGGTGTATGAGAGCGAGCGCCGTTATCGGCAGCTCATTGAGACCGCCTACGAGGGCATTCTCACTGTTGATGAGTGTGGCGTCGTTACTCTTGCAAATAAACGGATCTCTGATATGCTTGGTTTCAAGGCTGGAGAGATAACCGGGAAACGGATCGAAAAGTCCATTCCGGAACACTGCAAAGATAGATATTCTAGCGCAATCGGGCTCTGCTTGAAGGGCTACGTACAGCGTTTTGAGGCCGAGATGCTCCGGAAAAACATGGAAAGCGTCCCTGTCAGCATGGGGATATCGCCTCTTTTGGATGATACGGACATGGTGATCGGTTACCTTGCGGTCATTACTGACATCACGCAACAGCGGCAGATGGAGCGTGAGAGAGAACAGATCAGGGCAGAGCTTGTTCAGGCTGATAAAATGGCAGCGATCGGACAACTCGTTGCCGGGATCGCTCATGAGTTGAATAATCCCCTTGCAGTGATCGTGGGGAATGTCCAGTATATGCAGAAAGAGACATCTCTTCCGGAGTTGAAGGATATATTCTGTGAAGTTGAACAGGCTGCGCAGCGATGCAAAAAACTGGTCGCTGACCTTCTTGAGTTTTCCCGAAAAAAGGATATGGAGCTTCGCGATTGTGATTGCAATGACATTGTTGAACATGCGCTCTATCTTGCAAGTTATCAGAATGACTTTTCGGATATTGAAGTCATCAGGCGGTTCGAAAAAGACCTGCCATTAATAAAAGCGAGCAGGCATCATTTGGAACAGGTATTCCTGAATATAATCTCGAACGCGGTTCACGCAATGGGTACGCGAGGTAAACTGACGATATGCACAGTTTTCTCTTCAGAGGATGATTTCATTGAGATCCAGTTCACTGATACGGGAAAGGGGATGACCTCGGAAACGCTGATACGGATATTTGAACCCTTCTTCACTACAAAGGCGAAGGGGACAGGGTTAGGACTTCTCGTGTCGTATAACATTATTCGCCAGCATTCAGGTACGCTGCAGGCTTACAGTAAGGGGCACGGGGAGGGGAGCCGATTCGTCGTCAAGCTTCCAGTTGACAAATCGCAGGAAAGAGGACTCTCTCATGGATAACATTCTCATCGTTGATGATGAACCCGGAATTACCAGATTATGCAAGAGAGTGCTTGAAAGCCCTGAACTGAAGGTGTTCACTGTATCAAACGCGCAGCAGGCGCTGGAGATGATGAAGGCGGAGTCATTCTGCGTCGTATTGACTGATTTGCGGATGCCGGGCATGAGGGGGGATGAACTGCTCAAAGAGATCACGACTCTCTACCCACAAACATCGGTTATCATTATTACAGGCCAGGCAACGATAGAATCGGCGATCGAAACCCTTAAAAACGGAGCCGCTGATTATATTGCCAAGCCATTCAGTGTTGATGAGCTTATTTCCACCGTACATAAATGCGTCGAGCTCAATCACCTTAAAAGGCGTGAAGGGGTACTGCAGGGAACGCTGTATTTGTATCAGTTTTACCAGGAGGTTGAACAATGCCGTTCTGAAAAGGAACTGCTCGAATTCGTTTTTCAAAGTATTGCAAAGACATTGAAGGCAGATACGGGTTCTCTGTTTATATTCTCTTCAGAAAAGGAAAAGCTCGTTCCCGTGGCATGCTGCGGTGCGAGCGGCCTGGCCGCTGATGAAATAAGCGCGGAGGGGAATGTGGTAGGATGGGTAGCGAAAAACATGCAAGCGGTACTTATTCAGGATGGTTTTGCCAATCTTCCTCAATTTGAGAACACTCGCGTGAGAAAAGAGATCGTGTCTTCAATCGTGGCGCCCCTTGTGAGCCGTGAATCATTGCTGGGAGTGATATGCGTCAATAGGATTGCGGGATTAACGGAGACGCCATTTGACCAGTATGATATTGAATCGATAAAAATATTTACGATGCATGCGGCGCTGATCCTGGGGGCACTCCGTCACCAGCTGGCACTTGAAGAACTGAATAAACTGAAATCGGAATTCGTATCAAACGTTTCGCATGAACTTCGAACTCCTCTTATGTCCATTAATGGTGCTCTGGAGCTGATCAACGATTATGCTGCGCCGTACATGAAGGATAACAAAATACCCATTTTTATGGATGTCATCTCCCGGAATGCCAAAAGGATGCATAATCTGATCAGCGACTTGCTGGATTTCTCAAGGATCGAGACAAACCGCCTGGTTCTCCATTGCCAGCCCTTCTCCATTAAAAGTGCCATAGAGGAAACATTGCAGGATCTAAAGAGTAAAGCTGACGCAAAGGGTGTCGAGATATCCGTTGCATTGGATGATGCCGAAGCGGAGATCATTGCGGACAGGGAACGGGTTATTCAGGTACTTATCAATCTTGTTGACAATGCGATCAAGTTCACTCCCGGATGTGGAAAGATCTCTGTTTCATGCAATTATGAGAAGCCCGATCATCTTGTAATGACCGTGGCTGATTCCGGTATCGGCATTCCCAGGGAAAAACATGCGAAGATCTTCCAGGAGTTCTATCAGGTGGACGGTTCAGCATCTCGTCAGCAGACGGGGTTCGGCCTGGGGCTCGCTATTGTGAAATCAATTGTTCAGGAACATGACGGTGATATCAGCG
>MGVN01000097.1:8005-8318 GCA_001800515.1 Elusimicrobia bacterium RIFOXYB2_FULL_49_7
CTTGATCGTTGATGACGAACCTGATGTTTTGCTCGTGTTGGGAGAGTATCTGTCCAAAGAAGGTTTCAAGGTCATGACTTGTCAAAGCGGAGCTCAGGCGATCGAAAAGTTGAAGGGGAATAAAGCCGACCTTGCTTTGCTCGACATGGCAATGCCCGGGCTCAACGGTATCGAAACACTCAGGGAATTGAAGGCGATCGATCCGCAACTGCCTACTATTATGATCACCGCTTACCGTGATGCGGAGAAAGTCGTCGAAGCGTTCAGGCTTGGCGCTTATGACTGCATATTCAAACCCTTCGACCTGAAATAT
>MGVN01000097.1:8331-8803 GCA_001800515.1 Elusimicrobia bacterium RIFOXYB2_FULL_49_7
TCTTGGGAAAACTGCTGGTCTGATCCGATTCGCCTCGTTTGTGCGCCACCCGGGAGCTTATGGTAACAATACACATGCAGTCTCTTCTGGCAGGGGCTTTTTTGTTCCTCTCCTGCCTTCCCTGCGAGAGCGGCATAATCAATCATTCTACCAGTCAGCAGTTCGCTGCCGGCGAGACGGTAAATATTCAGATAACGAATACGGGAGACGACGCCCTCCTCGGGCTTGCCTATCGATGGGAAGAATTCTTTCCCACGCTCTCGCCGCCGATACGAAGAAATAGCTGGATCGCTTATGATGAAGGGCAGGCTATCGCGGTCCTTTTTGGCGGTTTAAGCGGTTCTCAGCTCTTTGATGATACCTGGGAGTTTACTCCCCTTACCGATACTTGGCGGCTGTGTTCCCCTGAGTTGAAACCTTCTCCTCGTTTCGGACATGCAATGGTATCTCTTGGTGAGAGCCGGATACTGCT
>MGVN01000097.1:8839-10449 GCA_001800515.1 Elusimicrobia bacterium RIFOXYB2_FULL_49_7
CGAATCCTGGATATACGACACGGAAATTCATGAGTGGACGCGTCTTCTGTTGTCGACTGCTCCGAGCGCCCGCGGGTATCATGCCATGGCATTCGATAGCGCGCATGGGAAAGTGGTTCTGTACGGAGGGTATGGCGTTGAGGGAATGTCAAATGAAACATGGGTGTTTGATGTGAACGCGGCGACATGGTCTCTGAGATCTCCGGCAACACGCCCGTCAGGCCGCTATAACTCAAGCATGATTTTCTCCCCGCAGAATTCGCTTCTTTATCTTTTCGGTGGTTGTGACGTCGTGTTACCCCGCCAGCTCAGGAATGATATGTGGTCCTATGATGCGGGCCTCGATTCCTGGGTGAAACGGAAAGAGGATATATCCTCCCCTTCACCCCGGGAGAACGGCGGCCTTTATTTTGATTCTCTGGCGTCGCGAATAGTTCTTTTCGGCGGACAAGGCCAGTCTTCATCAAATAGCGATCTGTGGTACTACAGTTCAGCAGGCAATACGTGGAACTCTGTAGCGCCGGCGGCAAACCCTCCCGGGAGAAGGGTGTATGGCATTGCCTATATCGCACTTCTGGGAAAAGCCTTCTTGTTCGGCGGACACGGAGATTACGAGTATCAGGACTCGCACTATTTTATCTACCGGCCTACCGGTGTCTATACCTCCGCCTATCTCGATGCTCCTTTTACGACATCTCTCCGCTGGAATACGCTTGCGATAACCCCTGCTGCACAGCCGGAGAATACAGTAATCAAGGTAAGGATCTCCGCTTCGGACGACAATGCCGTGTGGGATGATTTCTGCGGCGCTGACGGCACGCCAGCCTCTTATTACCAGGGCACAGGCCCTTTTAACCTCTGGAGCGGGCATGCCGACAAACGCTATTTGCGTTACCGGTTTTCCTTTGAGTCAAATCATCATCCGTTTTCTCCGGTGATCAATACCGTGTCGGTTTCCTATAACCGCTCTCCTTATGCCCCTCTTATCGTTGCGCCATTAAATAATAGCAGTACGGGAAGTGTGACTCCTGTGTTCTCCTGGGGCAAAAGTGCAGATCCCGACGAAGATGCGGTGGCTTATCAGCTTCAAGTTGACAATGATCTTTCTTTCGCTT
Organism: Elusimicrobia bacterium RIFOXYB2_FULL_49_7; assembly: GCA_001800515.1. Next base: position 9,955 of record MGVN01000097.1, read on the forward strand.
CTCCGATTATCGATAGTGCAGGCATCACCTCTGAGGACTCGCCTGTCGTATCGGTAGTTTCCACGACGACACTTGCCCATGGGCAATGGCAGTGGCGGTCGCGCGCGTTTGACGGGCAGCTTTTCGGGGCATGGAGTAATGTCTTTGCCCTGAATGTCGATACAATACCGCCGGCGCAGGTGACCGCTCTTTCAGTAGCATTGGGTGCGCATAACGGCTCGCTTCACCTCACGTGGACGATGCCGGGCGATGACGGTTTATCCGGCAACATTAATAATGGGAGTTATCAGGTACGGTTTGCCACCTACGGTTCTCTTTCAGCCGAGCTTTATGATTCTCTGGCAGCATATCAAAGGGAAGGCTCATTATCATATAGTCCATTGGCAACAGCACAGATAATTGTCACCGGGCTTGCTGATGCAACAACATACTATGTCGCGCTGCGCATTGCAGACGAAGCGGGAAACCTTTCTCCCGTTTCAAGCGTATCACCCT
>MGVN01000097.1:10511-12213 GCA_001800515.1 Elusimicrobia bacterium RIFOXYB2_FULL_49_7
GCAGGGGCGTCCTATGGGGTTGCCATAGCTTCTGATCTGCCGCATGGTACTGTTCTATTTCAATGGAACACCTACCAGGCGCGTAACGGGCCGCTCAATAAAGTGAAAGTCGTGGCAAGAGATGCACGCGGGCTTATCTCGGAATCGGTATCATCGGGAGTGATAGATATTTATAATCCCAATGAGGCGCCTGTCCCATTTCTTTTGTACCCTGCGCGGGGAGAAACGCTCTCCGGTGCGGTAGTGATGCAATGGGGTGTCATTGATGATAACCTTTCCGATACGCACCGGTATACTGTTTTCCTGTCATCCGATTCAGGTGAAACGTTCGGCTGGCAGTTTGTTACGGATGTTTCATCATTCGCAGTCGATACGTCCGCCTTTCCGAACGGACCTTCATACAGGATACAAATCATGGCGGTTGATTCAGGAGTACCGCAGCTCATGGGGGTAGTAAGATCAACGGCAAGCTTTATCATTGACAATAATAACGCCGCTCCCCGCCCCTTCTCGCTCCTTACTCCTGAGAATGGCAGCGCGTTATCCCTGTTCGATTTCGCTGCGTCCTGGGAAGCCGCGACCGACCCCAATCAGGGGGACTCTCTTTCCTATACCATTGTGTACAGCTCCTACAGTTCTTTTTCTGCGGGGCAATCCGTCGGCAATATAAGGGAAACGTCGTTTCATGTTGACCCGGAGACGCTTGAGCAAAGGACAACATACTATTGGCGAATAACTGTCTCCGATCAACTGGGGGTGACAACACCGTCTTTTCAGTTCTATTCGGTATATGTGCTCGAAAGGAACAGGGCCAGAAGCATTGACGGCAAGGTGACGGCAGAGATTGAAGGCATACCTGACGATGCCTATCTGCACATTCAGAAAATGGAAAGGGACGGAGTTGCCTCTTTAGCTGCAGCCGATGGAGATGCTGCGGCAGACAGGCAGCTCAAGACGATCGGTGAAGACGTGTACCGGATGCTGCTGCGCGGGAGAGACGGCAGTCAGAAAGAGGCTGTCTCGACTCCCTTAGGGGTGAAGGTGTGGTTCCGTTTCCGTGATGCTGACAATGACCGCTACTATGACGGATCTCTCGTGCCTGTCAGGAACCTGCGGTGTGCCCTTCTGAATGCGTCGTCGCAGCATTGGGTTCCTGCTCAGTCACTCCCTGTCGTGGAATCCGGTCAGGGGGTGATCATGTCCGAATTCAGGGAACTCGGGGTCATTACCATGCTGGGAGCCGCATCCCCTGCGGGAAGATTGTCAGAACTCGTGAATTATCCCAATCCCTTCAGGGCGGGCCTGCAGGAAACGCGGATCCGCTATGTTCTTGCCGAAGATACCGCAGTCAGTGTTTCAATTTACAATCTCGTGGGCGATCTGGTGTGGGAAGCGGACTATCCTGCGGGAAAAGATGGAGGCAAAGGACAACCGTCGGGCTATACGAATGAGATCGTGTGGGAAGGGCGGAATAAATCCGGAGTGCTGGTCGCAAACGGCATGTATCTGTGCGAGATCAAGGCGGGGGCGGAGAAAATGATCAGGAAGATCGGAGTCATGAAGTAAGAAAGGCGGCGGAGTAATGCAGCGAAAAATCCTCATTGTGGATGACGAAGACGACATAAGGCTGGTGCTCCGGGCCGCATTGGAGAAGCGGGGATACATTGTAGATGAAGCGGAAAATGGAAGCGTGGCGCTTCAG
>MGVN01000098.1 GCA_001800515.1 Elusimicrobia bacterium RIFOXYB2_FULL_49_7
CGGGAACCGTGGTACATGTTACTTCAACCCAGATCCTGGTCAAGTATATCAGGGGCGGAGAAGACGCGTTCGCAAACATAATAACAAACGGAGGCGGGATAATATACGTCGACGGCAGCAATTATGTCACAGTGACTGATACGGGAAATCCCGCGATAGCCACGGCAAAAATTGATGGAACATGGTCATCGCCGGAATCCGGTGTGCTCTGGAGGACCGTAGCAGATGCGTCCAAATGGGATACATCAGCGGCTAATTATGTGCGCATCTACACGGCTGCGGCTGCCCGCCACGCGGGTGTCTGGGACACAAACAAATACATTTTGAAAAACAACCTTAGTTACTCTTACTCCTTTTACCTTCGCCCGAACTCAGTCAAACTGGATGGCATTCAAATTGAGCAGCCGTACGCCAGTGTATCCGGCTTTGGAGAATATGTACCGGGAACACCTTCCAATCCTTTCTACAGGGAAATAAGTAATTGCATTATAATGTGCTCAAGCCTTACCCCTTCTAACTATGGATTAACTTGCGCCTATAATGCATCTTCGGGCACCTATAAACTCTGGAACAATATATTTTATAACTGGAAGACAGCTGTTGAAGCCCGCGTGCTCAACGTGGCAACAACCATGTACCTGTATAATAATACTTTTGTAAACTCCGATTATAATTCCGGATCAGCTGTTTATATTAACAATTCTCTTAATGGGCCGGTCATTAGTTTGTACTTGAAAAACAACCTTGTAAAAGGAACCCGCCGTAGCTTTTATCTACAGTATACAGCTACAATGGCTAACTACATTCACAGCAACAATATCTCAAATGACCCGTTTTCTCCGGATGTTACAAACAGCACGGCAACCTTCGCGGATGAAGGCAACAGCGTTTTTCTGTTATCAAGCACAGATACAATTGCTGTTGAACAGGGCACCTCCCTATTAGCCGACCCTCACGGCGGAATCTCTTTTAATACCGACATTAAGGGTACGGTCCGCCCTGTATTCAGCAATTGGGACGTCGGCGCGCACGAGATGGTCCCGTCGGATGTTACCGCGCCGGACCCTGTCACAGACCTGGCGTCCGCCGCGGGCGCCATCAACGGCCAGGTTGAACTTGCCTGGACCTGCACGGGCGACGACGGCACGTCAAACAACATTTCCGGTGGCTCATTTGTCATTGAGAAATCCACATCTCCTTCAATCACATGGAACTCCGCCAACCCGTCAAACATAACCATCTCCACATCCGTAACTGCCGTTACACTGCAGGAATGGACGGTCGGTGGCCTTACAACAAAAACCAGCTATTATTTCCACATCTGGACCAAAGACGAAATCCCCTGGACATCAGCGATCTCCAACAGGACTACCTGCTACATACCTGACATAACAGCGCCCGCAGACATCAAGTCGTCAAACGGCCTTTCCTTTACCGCGGCATCTATCGGCGGGACAGGCAACATAGTTCTTGCCTGGCTGTCTCCCGGCAATGACAACCTTTCAAATAATCTCGTGCAGGGCTGTTCGTATTACATCCAGTACGCTACGTATTCCTACGCAACCTGGGCGTACGCCAGCGCGAACATCGTGATATCCACCTCAGGCGTTGCGCCCTACGCGCCGCAGGTTTGGGTAGTCCCGGGCCTTGCGCAGGATAACACCTATTATTTCCGTATCGGCACGGCAGACGAATCTGAAAATTATGCCGGTTTATCAGACGGCGCGACAGCGTATATAGTTGATTACACCCTTCCAGGCCCAATAACCGACCTGTCAGCCAACACCGCTCCCGAGGCCAACGCAATCACACTGGCATGGACAACGCCAAGCGATGATGCAGGCACATTGCGTCCGCTTGATACCGGCAGTGTTTACCGTATCCAGTACGGTTCATACACAACAATAAACTGGAGCACAACAATAGCTGAAGCCAACGTGGTTAACATCTCAACTG
>MGVN01000099.1:0-1375 GCA_001800515.1 Elusimicrobia bacterium RIFOXYB2_FULL_49_7
TTTATACCGCAGCAACATGGCCGCAGCCATGTTTATTGTCATCATGGGATTTCGTATCTGCAACCCTATTTTTTCAGACATTTTCCTTATAGCCGCCAGGCATTTACTGTGCAGGCTCTCGTTACGCACCTGCTTTAATTCTTCGACCATTGAATTAAACGTCCTGGCAAGGAAACCTATTTCATCCCCGGAGTTCACGTTGGCTTTATAGTTTAAATTGCCGGACCCCACCATTTTCATTCCGTTTACCAGGTTAAGTATGGGTGTAAGCAGGTAACCTGAAAATATTATTGACAACAGGTACAGAATACCGAAGGTTACAAGCAACCAGAATATAGTCATCAGCTTCATCAGGCGAACAGGCATTGAAACGGCCGCGGCATCCCTGCCTATGACAACAAAAGAATCTTCTATTTTGCCCCTGTTAACAGAGGCCTTCAGCACGGCGCCGTTGGGATCCGTAACCATGCTTTGTTTTTTATGCAGCGCAAGATCGAGCTTCCTGAATGCCTTGCCGGCGCTTAAAGGCGAACTGGAAAACAAGACCTCGCCGTTTCTGTTTAGAACATAAACCTGCATACCGCCGGTTTTTGCAATACGGCCTATGGCATCCTCAAGCATATCAAAACCGAACAAGATGTATAGAAGGCCCTTGCTCCGCGACAACGGGTAAGCGATTGCAATAACCGGCTTGTTGCCGGTTCCTGTAACGGCGCCAACCTGTACACGGCCGGAAACCCGCGCTTTTTTATAAGCTTCGTCGTTTTGCAGCGTTTCCGGTTCGACAGCCCTGTCTACGTATACCTTGTTTATTATCCTTCCGTTACCGTCAACCGTGTAAGCGCCAAGCATGTCTGAATTTCCGGTTATAGCCCTTTTTAATACCGCCTGCACGGATTGCCTGTCGCCTATGCCGACCCTGTCTATATCCGCCACGAACCCGATTTTTCTGTTTAACAACGACATGTAATGCTCTGTTTCCATGCTCATGTATTCATAAACAAGCAGTTGTTCCCTCTCGAAATTCTCGTCAAACTGCTTTATGCTCACATTGATAATACTCACCGAACCGAGAAGCACGGTAACGGAACATACGCTTCCCAGCACTATGAACAACTTGGCTCGTATACTGATTTTTTCCAGGTATGAATATATTGTGTTGAGCATTAGAATCTACTCCGTGGGCATTACGTATTTTTTAAATTGTCATAAGCGGAAACAATCGTTTTGACGCGCGCAAGCAACTCGTCGGGGTCAACGTCCTTGGTTATATAATCATCTGCCCCGAGATCCAGGCCGAGCGATTTATCTCCGGCATCAACAAACCTTCCTGTAAGAAAGACGACTGGCAGGCTGCCGTTGATTTTTTTTATCA
>MGVN01000099.1:1420-8307 GCA_001800515.1 Elusimicrobia bacterium RIFOXYB2_FULL_49_7
GTATAACCAGGTCATGCTTTACTTCGTAAATTCTTCTTAACCCGTCGTTGCCGTCATAAGCTGAAAAGCACTCATATTCCTCTTCAAAAATACCGCTTATCAGTTCCTGGGCGTTCATATCGTCGTCAACAACAAGAACCCTTTTCCTGTTTTTTGCCGGCACACATTTGCCGGGATTAAAAACCATGCTTATATATCCGTCATTATCCTTTAATTGCGCCAGATTGCCGAGTTTTACACGGATAGACTCAATTTTTTTCGCGATTTCGTCCCTGCCGGCGTTGCTGCCGTCATAAGCTATGTCACGCAATTGTTCCCACTTTATCCCGTTTCCACCTCTGGAGTTGAGGACCTTAACGATAAGGCACTCATCTTTATCCAGGACAATCTTGTTGCCGTCAATGTATACAACGGATGATTTGTCGTCGAAACGAATGTGTTCGGACGCTTCAGGAAGGGCGATATTGCGCCGCAACGCCACGCGCTTTATCCTGCTCAACAACTCATCGTCGTAAAACGGCTTTGAGATATAATCGTCGGCGCCAACGTTCAACGCCCTCACCTTCAAATCGCTTTCCTTCTTTCCGGAAACAATAATTATGGCCGTTGAAGGATAATTCGTCCTTATGTCGCCGCAAATTTTAACGCCGTCATCCTCATTATCGCCAAGCACGATATCCAGAAGCGCCATATCGTATCCGTCAGCAATCATTGCCCTGTACTCTTCAATAGTTGCCGCGCATTCATAATCGTAACCGGCATTGCGCAGTATCTGGCCTACGTACAACCTTAGTTCCGGATCGTCTTCAACGATTAGTATCTTCACAAACGCCCTCCGGTATCGCTATTGTTTAATTTTTTGTAAAATTTCCCTTATCTGAGGGATGTCCGCATCTTCGGGAGCAAGCTCAATAGCCTTCAGCCAGTTTTTCTTTGCTTTTTCCATATCCTTCAACAAATAGAAAACCGATCCCAGCCGCTTGTATGCGATTACGTTATCCGGCTCAAGCGACAACGCTTCCTCGCACAGGCGGACAGCGTCGTAGTATTTCTTTTCCTTGATTCTTTCCAGCGCCTGGTACACCTTTTGCTCGGCAAGATTCCAGTTTGTCGCCGCATCTTCGATAACGACGTTATTTTCTTTTGCTATGGCTTTAACCATCTGATTGAGTTTTTCATTATTGGCATTTAAACTGTAGGCGTACCTCAACAATTTAACGCATTCCTTTGCATCATCGGACAGGATATATTTATTTACGCCGCTTCTGATTGCCGCAGCTTCCTTTTCTTCGCCCGTGGAATCGGGAATATATACAACCACAAGCGATAATTTCACCTGTGTAGCCTCGTATGCCGGATCGTCCGGAGACAACTGCCTTACCTTTTCCAAACCGGACAATGCCCTGGAATAGAGGCCATTCTCAATATCCGATACAACTGCGTCATACAACCGGGCGGCAACCTTTTTATTGGTAAACAATGAAGAACCGAAACGGTAACCCATCGTAAGTTCATGCGAGCCGTACATCTCGTTTAAGCCGGACAAAGGATAATAAAAGGCGTATGAAAGCACGGCATTTTCACCTTCATACCCCAACCCCGTAGTAAAGCGTGAGTATTTCCTGCTGCCGATGCCTACGCCCAGGCGAACCGCAAGCGTGTCTGACATAAACCATTTTTCGGCGCCGGTAACGAATTTCATGTTATTATTGCTATCCATGGCAAGGTCGCCAACTATGTTCCAGCCGGGCTGGTGATACGCTGCGCCAAGAATTATATTACGCGGTATGCGGTCTTCATATTTAATGCCCAGGCTGGGGGATGCAATGTCTCGGATTGAAAGCCCCAGGGAGAGGCTCTCGGCTGGTTTTACCATTACGCCGGCATCAAAACTGATTTCACTTTTCGATGTGCCCAACGCAAATACCGGGTTTAAAGGCGTATACTCATCACTGCCGTAACTTACAGTAAGATATTTTATACCCACGCCCGCAAGCGTTTTACGGTTAAGATTTTTGCTGTAATAAATACCGGCGCTGCTTTCCGTATAATAATTCGATAATCCGAAAACATCCAGGCCGAAACCCAGCACACCGTTGTTATCAACATTATCGCCGCTTCCCTTAATTATGGCTGAGACCGGCAGTACGAATAACAAATTACTGTCGGAGATGTTACTGTTGTCGTCGAGGCCGGTGTACAAACGCGAATAACCACCCTGCACTTCCATCCGTTTTAACTGCCCGATGCCGGCGGGATTGAAATACATGGCGTCCGGGCTGTCGGCAAGGCCGGCAAACGCTCCGCCGAGGCTCTGCGGCCTGGCACCGCCGGGTTGACGGTCAAAAGCGGCGTACGCGTTCATGGCAATGCCGCAGGCAGCGATTATAAGAGCGGTTCTGCATTTGCCCATGACTACCCTCTTTAGCGAGCGACTACGACAGTTCCGTTGGCAATCTTACCGTCAGCTTCCAGTTGATAGATATACACGCCCGAAGAAACCACGTTATTATCCGAGTCCCGCCCGTCCCACGAAAACAACTCAGCATTTTCTTCCGTAAGGCTGACCCTTACTACGTTGCCGTTAATATCATAAATCGTCGAACTGACTTCCGAGAAGTTGGGATTGGCGATGGCAAAATTTACCTTTGATAAAGACGTATCCGTCTCATCGGGACAAAATATTTTTGGGTTTACGGAAGTAAGCGAAAACTTTTCAGGGGCATGAGGTGATGCGCTGATTGCGCCGGATACATCGGCAAAAGAATAAGATGAAACAACCAGGCTGAATAAATAAACAACAAAATGCACTGTATTTTTATTCATTTCTACGCCTAAGTATAATGAAAAACATCTGGGGTGTCAACAATTATCGGCAAATTACTTAAGTGCGAATTCGGGTTCTTTGACAGGCAGCAGTATTTTAAACAATGTCCCTTTCCCATGCCCACTTTCAATATCAACAAATCCCTTGTGTTTTTGCACGATTTCAGTAACAAGCGCAAGGCCGAGGCCTGTTCCATGGCCGTCTTCCTTCGTGGTAAAAAACGGCTCAAATATTTTGGCGCGAATTTCATCGGGAATACCAGTTCCGTTGTCCTGGACCTGGATTTGAACAAATTCAGCTCCATCCTTTTCAACCGCCGCGCTGCGAACGCACAAAACACCGCCCTTGGGCATGGCGTCTATTGCATTATTGCAAAGATTAATAATTATCTGCTGGATCTGCGTGGCATTTGCCGGCACAATCGGCAACCCTGCGGACAGCTCGGTCATGAGCGTTACAAAAGATACTTTTGTCTTGGCTTTTATAAGCGTCAGGGTGTTGCTGATAACGTCGTTGATGTTAACCATCTCCCTGCCGCTGTTTCCCTTGCGCGAAAATGAAAGTATCTGGCGAAGGAAAATGATGCTGCGGTTGGATTCCTCGACGATGGATCTTACGGCTTCATACTTGGGATTGTCTTTATCAATCTCCTGGAGCAAACACTGGGCAAAACCGTAAATTACGGTCAACGGGTTTCTTATCTCGTGGGCTATAATGCTGCCCATCTGGCCGAGAGCCGCAAGTTTTTCGGACTGCATCAGCCTTGACCAGAGCTGTTCCTTTTCAGACTCGGCTTTCTTATGCTCGATAATCTCATGTTCCAGCATTTTGTTCGTTTCGCTCAGTTCCGCGGTGCGTTCACGCACCTTCAATTCAAGCCTGTCGTGGGCTTCGGCCAGTTCGGCGTTCTGTTTATAAAATTTTATTATCAACTGCGCAATCGTGCCGAACTCGGTGTTGTTTTTCTGCAAATTATCTATAAATGAAACATCGCCCGATTTTAAACTCTTCGATATATGGCTGAGCGGCCGGCTTACAACTGCAAGCAGGTATGGCGTAAGGATAAAGAAAATTAAAAGCTCAAGAACAATCGCGGATAGAAGCTGCCTGCTTGAAGCGCCGTTTATTTCTTTAATTATGGCGGACTCAATACTGATATTAAGATATTTTTCCGGTTTTCCTTCCAGCCCGTCAAGCGGCCTTGAAAAATGTATCAGCCCGTTTGCGATATCGCGATTTTCAGGAACGTTACCTTCCTGCGTATCGGACAGTACAACATTGCTGTTGGTCAACTTGGAAATACCGGACAGGTATTCATCCGTCCACAGCCTGCCGACAAAGAAATATCCACGGGGATCAGTTTTACGCTCGACGTCGGACGTGGGATGTATCGTTGCTCCGCGTATTTCCATCAACCCCTGAGGGACATTGCAATAGAAATGTATGAATCGTTTCTCCCGGAACAAATTCTCAAACGAAGCGGTTTCCGCGGGCAGGCGCCCGAGGTTATCGGCTTCGATGTTGTTGACCGAATATACCAGCGAATTCCCGCTGGTATACACCCACGCCGCATTCGCATTAAACGTTGACAGCCCCGTGTCAATATTTTCTTCGGCCCATTTTTTATCGCCTGTTTTAAGAAAAAACACCATGTCGTCCCAAAACGTATAATCCATGGAAAAATTTTCAAGCGATGACCCTTTTAAAACCATTATCTTGTCGAAGAAAACAATTTTTTCCTTTTTAATCTCTTCGTAAAGATTCGCCGCCTTCCGCTGTTGGGCGTGCCTTAAATACAAAAAACCCCCCAGGGAAATAAGCATAAGAATAATGAGGAGTAACGAAAGTTTAGCCTGTACCTTCAGTTTCATAATTAAAACTCAAATGACACGTTAATTCCGATATTGCTTACGTCCGCCGAACTGTCGTTAAGCTCCGGATCGCTTATCTGGTTACGTAAATCGCCGTCCATAACTGATATAATCTCAACATGCGGCTGTATGGAAAAATACTTTGCGGCATTATACGTTACGGAAAAATTTATGCCCGCAAGGTTTACGGCATCTTTAGCCAGTCCTATATATGTTTCGTTGAATTTTGATGACCCTGCGCCGAGATATACCATGGCGGAAGCTGAAACCGCGTCATTTATGGCGTAATCTGCGCAGCAGCCCGCTTCGCTGAAACCAGCCGGCGCATAATTTACAAGGTCGGCGGCATGGCTGATGAATATATTTACAGGACCCGCGGGATAAGATACCCTCAATATACCCATGCCCGTATCGGGCGATTCATCCTGGTTGGGAAAGGTATAGAATTCGAACGAGGGTTCTACGGTGAAATTCATAAATTGGCGCGAATAACCCAGTATGAAATCAAATTCATTAAACTTTCCCCTGCTCGCCTCATTCTCCTGTATAAAATTACCGAAAACGGATAACGTTAAGTCCAGGGCGGAGACCCAGAGTGTCGGCTGTATTACGGGCTTGTCATTTATCACAATGCCTTTCCATAAATACTTCGAGTTGAAATCGGCATCGCATCCGAATGTAACGGTTTTTTCCGCGCACGATACGCTTTCCCCTGCATAAGCGCGACCCGTCAAGATCAGGACGGTTACAAGGATTGCAACAATTCTTATTACGCCAAACATTCATGCCTCCCTGATGCCAATATTTGAGTATAACACAGTAGCCTGATTAAAACAACGTCAATTTTTGATCCCTGCCGTTTAAGTCAAAGTTTATTCTTATTTTGCCAGCCGCCGTTTTAACCGGGGCATTCTTGCCATCAAGGGAAACTTTACGCAGAGATGTAATTATCTCTATTTCCGCCGGGCAGCCGCTGCATCCTTTTACCGTCATACTGCCGCCTTTGGCCGTCTTTTTAATTTCCAGTATTTCGGCCGTGGAGTAACGCAATATATCGCCCCATGGCAGCGGCACGTTAAGCGGCAGCACGGAACAGGTGCGGTTGTGCAGTTTTATTTTTCCGGATACGGGCAGTACGCTTTCCCTTGTTTCACCGGGCAATGCCATGCGCACTTTCGTTTCGCGCGGGGTATCGTGAAAATTTCCCAAAAACAGGAACCCGTGCCTGCCGGCGCTGCGGGCGATGGCGCTTATTTCGTCGTCAACCTTTACCGCCGGTTTTACTCCGGCCAGGCGCGCGAAATCAAGTATCAAATCACGGTGATAATCGAACATATGGTTTAGGCCGAATCCCAGGATAAGCGCCCTGCCGCCGTCTTTTGAAATATTTAAGCCGCAAGGTTTTCTCCCGGCACACGTAGCCACGATTTTTGCATCCGCGGCATGGCTGAAAGCCGTGATCCTGCCCTGCGCAAGATAATCATTCTTACCGATATAGAAAAAGAGCTTCTTAGTGAATGTCGACTCTACGCCCACGGAAAGATAATCCGCGAGAATTGTGCATTTTTTCATGGCGAGATCTTTAACGGGCATGTCGGGATTTAATATAAGAGTGCCACCGGCCGCCACGTAGGCCGCAAGCTTCGCCTGTGTTTCCGCATCCATGAAATCAAGCGAGAATACCCATAGAGAGCGCTGCTTTGCCAGTTCTTCGGGCGTCGCCTTCTGTATGTCAACAAAAGTGAAATTGATATTTGCAATCTGCAACAGGCGCGCAAGCCCGTCGTAGAAAAGCTGCATCTTATCCCACTCCCAGCGCTCTATGTCCGGGCCGGTTAAATATTCCGTGGTATATATCGGCGGGTAAAAACCTATCGCGGTGTCGCATTGCTTTGTTGTCTGCGCTATCAGCCCGCCGAAGGTTTTAATAAGGCGGCCAAACTCGGACATGGGCGCGAAATGCGCGCGCCTGGCGCCGCGCGAGCTGACAGCCGACTGCCATTCATGATAAGTTCCGAATGCGCCGAACTCGGGCAGGTTTGTGCCGCCGGAGAACATATAACAGTTAACGGCGTTAAGCCCGCTGGCCGTGGATGTTTTAAGGTTTAGTTCGACGTCCTGCGGGTAAAGTTTCGGACGGTCGCGCATTATGCCGGTTTGCAGCTCCGCGCATACGGAAGGTATGCCGG